>JBGFRI010000027.1:0-87439 GCA_041695225.1 Deinococcota bacterium | reverse complement strand
GGTCGGCGGCCGCGGCCACATAGGTAATGGCTGCGGTCAGGGTGGTCTTGCCGTGGTCTACGTGTCCGATGGTGCCTACGTTGACGTGGGGTTTGGTGCGTTCGAATACGCCTTTGGCCATAGTTAGTCTCACTCCTTTATCTAGTCTCTCAGGTCTCAGGTCAATGGAATGTCTCAGGTCTAAGGTCTAAGGTCGAAGGCCTTTGACTTTCGACACTCGACTTTCGACATTCGACATCTTTTGTATTGACCTGTGACTCATTTACTGCCCCTTGATCAGTTTCTGAGCAATGTTCTGGGGAACCTGCTCGTAGTGGCTGAAGAACATGGAAAACTGGGCCCGGCCCTGGCTCATGGAGCGCATGTCGTTGGCGTAGCCGAACATCTCGGCCAGCGGAACATTGGCCCGCACCAGGCGGGCGTTGCCGCGCTCCTCCATGCCCTGGATCTGGCCCCGGCGGCTGTTGAGGTCGCCAATGATAGAACCCAGGAAGTCCTCGGGGGTAATGACCTCGACCCGCATGATGGGCTCGAGGATGGCCGCCCCACCTTTTTCGATGGCCTCCTTGATGGCCATGGAGCCGGCAATTTTGAAGGCCATTTCCGAGCTGTCTACCTCGTGGTAGCTGCCGTCGTGGAGGGTCACCTTCAGGTCTACGATGGGGAACCCGGTCAGCGGCCCGCTCTGCATGGACTCCTCGATGCCCCTCTGCACCGCCGGGATGTATTCGCGGGGGATGACGCCGCCCACAATGGCGTTGACGAACTCGAAGCCCGACCCACGGCCCAGGGGCTCGGCCTTGATCTTGACGTGGCCGTACTGGCCGCGCCCACCCGACTGGCGCACAAACCTGCCCTCCACATCTACCGCGCGGGTGATGGTCTCGCGGTAGGCCACCTGGGGCTTGCCCACATTGGCATCTACCTTAAACTCACGCCGCAGGCGGTCTACGATAATCTCGAGGTGAAGCTCCCCCATACCTGAGATGATGGTCTGGCCGGTCTCGGGGTCGGTGGAGACCCGGAAGGTGGGGTCTTCCTCGCCCAGGCGCGACAGAGCCACTCCCAGCTTGTCCTGGTCGGCCTTGGTTTTGGGCTCAATGGCCAGGTCAATTACCGGCTCGGGAATCTCGATGGATTCCAGCACGATGGGCTCGTCGCCTTCGCCCACCAGCGAGTCGCCGGTAATGGTCTCCTTAAGTCCCACCACTGCACCCAGCTCGCCGGCCTTCAACTCCTCGACCTCTTCGCGGTGGTTGGCGTGCATCTGGAGCAGGCGGGCCACCCGCTCCTTCTTGCCTTTGGTGGTGTTCAGTACGTAAGAGCCCGACCTGAGGGTACCGGAGTATACCCGGATGAAGGTCAGACGGCCCACGTAAGGGTCGGCCATGATTTTGAAAGCCAGAGCAGCCAGCGGGGCGCTGGGATCAGCCGGGCGCACCACTTCTTCGCCCCCTTCCAGCTTGCCCTTGATGGGGGGAATATCCACGGGTGAAGGCAGGAAGTCCACCACGCCGTCGAGCAGGAGTTGCACGCCTTTGTTCTTGAGAGAAGAGCCCAAAAAAACCGGAAACATTTCAATGGCAATGGTACCCTTCCGGATGGCGCGGATAATTTCTTCCTCGGAGGGCTTCTGGCCTTCCAGAAACTTGTGCATTATGCCTTCGTCGTAGTCGGCAGCAGCCTCGACCAGCTTCTCAAAGTATTCCGCCGCCTGGGCCCTCATCTCTTCAGGAATCTCGGCCTCGCGAATATCGGTGCCGAGGTCGTTGCCATACAGGTAGGCTTTCTGGCGCAGCACATCCACAATGCCCCGAAAGGTGTCCTCGCGCCCGATGGGAAGCTGCATCAGCACCGGCTTGGCCCCCAGGCGCTCCTTCATGGTGTCAACCACCAGCCAGATCTCGGCGCCGGTCTTGTCCATTTTGTTGGCGAAGGCTATCCGGGGTACGCGGTACTTGTCGGCCTGGCGCCAGACCGTCTCGGACTGGGGCTCTACCCCCTGCGAAGCATCGAAGACCGCCACTGCGCCGTCCAGCACCCTCATAGAGCGCTCGACCTCGATGGTGAAGTCTACGTGACCAGGGGTGTCAATAATGTTGATACGGTGTTCCAGGCCGGTACCACTGTGCTTCCAGTTGGCGGTGGTAACGGCAGCGGTGATGGTGATGCCGCGCTCGCGCTCCTGCTCCATCCAGTCCATGGTGGCCGCACCCTCGTGCACCTCGCCAATTTTGTGGATGCGTCCGGTGTAGTAGAGGATGCGCTCGGTAGTGGTGGTCTTACCGGCGTCAATGTGGGCCGCAATCCCAATGTTGCGGAACAGCCTGAGGTCAAATCCCGTCTTGACCGACATACTCACCACCGGTAGTGGGCGTAGGCCCGGTTGGCCTCGGCCATACGCTCGACATCTTCCTTCTTCTTGACCGCACTGCCCTTGCCTTCGGCGGCCTCCAACAGCTCGGCCGCCAGGCGCAGGTGAGCTTCGCGCTCGCCACGGTTATTGAAAGCGGTGACAATCCAGCGCAGGGCCAGGGTCTGCTGGCGGCGAGGGGATACCTCGACGGGCACCTGGTAGTTGGCCCCGCCCACCCGGCGGCTGCGCACCTCGACCCTGGGGCGAACATTATCCAGGGCCGCCTTGAACACTTTTAGGGGTTCCTGGCCGCTCTTGTCCTGAATAATCTCGCAGGCATCTTTGAAGATTTTGGCGGCCAGGTTCTTCTTGCCATCGCGCATCATCCGGTTGATGAGCGCAGAGACCACCACATCCCCATACAGGTGGTCGGGCCCCAACTGCCGAACTTCAGCTTGTCTTCTACGCGACATAACTCACCTACTTCTTGCCCTTTGCAGCCGCGCCCTTTGCGTCTGCCTTGGGCCTCTTGGCCCCATACTTGGAACGGCTCTTCTTGCGGTCTTTCACACCCTGGGTGTCGTAGATACCGCGCACAATGTGGTAGCGCACCCCCGGTAGGTCTTTCACCCGGCCCCCACGTATTAGCACCACCGAGTGTTCCTGCAGGTTGTGGCCTTCTCCCGGAATGTAGGCGGTGACTTCGTACTGGCTGGACAGGCGCACCTTGGCCACCTTGCGCAGCGCCGAGTTGGGCTTCTTGGGGGTGACAGTACGCACCACCGTGCAAACCCCCTTGCGGAAGGGGCTGCCCTTGAGAGCGGGCACTTTGCTCTTTTTGGCCACCGGAGCACGGCCCTTGCGGAGGAGTTGGTTGATGGTTGGCAGTGTAATCACATCCTTTCGTTGACAAACTTCTGGCTAAAAACCGAAACCCCACACTGAAGTCTGCATTCCTGTGCTGCGCTCGGTGCGGGGTTCCCAGCAGAAGCGAACGAGGCCGTTGGCCCGCGGTTCGCCCCTGAGTTCTCAAGAATCGCTGTGCGCGACGGGTATTCCGCAAGCGCAACCGATGTGACCCCAGGGCCGGGGCTGGCCTGAGGCAACGCAACCCTAGAAGTATATACGGGCGCTACGGGTTAATCAAGCAGGTGTCCTCGAGGAGCCCAGGGTCTGTGCCAAGACGAGTTGATTTCGTGGTTCACAACCTAACGGGAAAACACCCTCATAACTAAGTCTAAGTAGCCGATGCGATAAATACGATGACGAAGGTTCTTAGCTGTCCCGCCCCAGGTCAGGCGCGTGAGGCCATCACGCAATACGTCACTGAATTTTCGACCCAGACCACTTGGGCTACCCCTATCAAAGTTTCAGATCTGCTCTTAAGGTGATTGTGTAGCGGTCAGTACCGAATACCAGACACCCCGTCTTCACAAGCTCAGCACAAGTATAGCGCAACCCTGAGGTACGAAGTTTTCGGCACGGCAGCGGCTTTGTGAAGGGGTAAGACAGTCACTTACGCCCAAAACATACTCCCGCAGGCCCTGTGAAATATCCCGGTACAACCATTAGAGTTAAGGGCAATATGCTAAAACTCGAGTTCCCTCCCTACATCAAAAGCGAGCGGGTCAGACACTGGATTAGTAAAGCCGTAGCCCTGTGCAAGCCCGATGCAGTGCATTTTGCCGACGGTTCGGAGCAAGAATACAACGCCCTGTGCGAACAGCTGGTGGGGGCCGGTACTTTCATTCGCCTGAACCCCGAGCTGCGGCCCAACAGCTTCCTGGCCCGCTCGGACCCCAGCGATGTGGCCAGGGTAGAAGACCGCACCTTCATCTGCTCGGTCAACAAGGAAGATGCTGGCCCTACCAACAACTGGGTGAATCCAAGAAAAATGCACGCCACCCTTCAGGGGTTGTTCGATGGCTGTATGCGGGGGCGCACCATGTACGTAGTGCCGTTCAGTATGGGGCCCCTGGGCTCGAGCATCAGTTATATCGGCATCGAGATTACCGACTCGGCCTATGTGGTGGTGAACATGAAGATCATGACCCGCATGGGCCAGGCCGTCTATGAGGTACTGGGCGAGAGCGGTGAGTTTGTACCCTGCATGCACACCGTAGGAATGCCCCTAGAACCCGGCCAGCCGGATATCCCCTGGCCCTGCAACCCTAAGGTCAAATACATCGTACATTTTCCCGAAGAGCGCTCCATCTGGAGCTATGGTTCGGGATACGGGGGCAATGCTCTGCTGGGCAAAAAGGCCCTGGCGCTGCGCATTGCCAGCGTGATTGGGCGCGACGAGGGCTGGCTGGCCGAGCACATGCTGATCCTGGGGGTCGAAGACCCCAGAGGGCAGAAAACCTATGTGGCGGCCGCGTTTCCTTCGGCCTGCGGCAAGACCAATTTTGCCATGCTGGTTCCGCCCAGGCCCTTCCAGCAAGACGGCTGGAAAGTAACCACCGTAGGCGACGATATTGCCTGGATTAAGCCCGGCCCCGACGGGCGTTTGTATGCCATCAACCCCGAGGCCGGCTACTTTGGGGTAGCCCCAGGAACCAGCGGCCAGACCAACCCAAACGCCATTGCCGCTATGTCTAAAAACACCATCTTCACCAACGTGGCCCTCACCCCCGAGGGCGATGTCTGGTGGGAGGGGATGCACGGCCCGGTGCCCCAGAAGGCCATAGACTGGCAGGGCCAGGACTGGACACCCAGCACTGGCAGAAAGGCTGCCCACCCCAATGCCCGTTTCACCTGCCCCGCCAGCCAGAACCCGGTGATTGACCCGGAGTGGGAGAACCCCAAGGGCGTGCCCATCAGGGCCTTCATTTTTGGGGGGAGACGGCCCAGTGTGGTTCCGCTGGTCTACCAGAGCTTTAACTGGAGCTTTGGGGTGTATCTGGGTGCCACCATCGGCTCGGAGATGACCGCGGCGGCTTTTGGTCAGATTGGCGAGATACGCCGGGACCCCTTTGCCATGCTGCCATTTATTGGCTATCACATGGCCAGCTATTTTAACCACTGGCTGGATATGGGCCGCAGGGTAGTAGACCCCCCACGCATTTTTAGCGTGAACTGGTTTCGTAAAAACCAGCAAGGCGAGTATGTCTGGCCGGGCTTTGGCGAAAACATGCGCGTGCTCAAGTGGGTGGTAGACCGGGCCAACGGGCGCGGGCGCGGCACCGAGTCGCCCCTGGGCTATGTGCCGCAGTACGAAGACTTAGACTGGCGGGGGCTCGAGTTCAGCAAAGAGCAGTTTTTGGAGCTAATGGCCATAGACCGCGACCTATGGCTAAAGGAAATCCTTTCCCACGAGGAGCTTTTCATTAAACTTTACAAGCGCATGCCCAAGGAGTTTCTGGCCATGCGCGAGCTGCTAATTTCCAACCTCTGGCGCTCGCCCAGCCACTGGGATGCCAGCGACCCTGAAGATTGAGGATGGGTTGTCTCAGACCGCACACGCGCTAAGGAGCTTGGTCGAAGGTCGAAAGACGAAGGCCGAAAGCCAGAACACAGGACCGTGGCAGACCTGCGACTTGAGACCTGCGACCTGCGACCTTAGACCTTCGACCTTAGACCTGCGAAGCAGCCTTGACCCCCTCGGCCTCGAGCTCGGCTGCGAGCTGTTCCCAGCCCTTGCGCCCCATCAGCGCGTAGGTGTAATCCTTGCCCAGCTCCACCCCCGGCTGATCGAAGGCATTGATGTTCCACAGCTCGCCCAGGAACGCTGTCTGCCACATCAGATGTTGCAGCAGCCAGCCCAGGTTAAAGGCATCGAGTTTCTCCAGGGTAATGGTGTAGTTGGGCTGGGCGGCCTTGGCCAGGGCGTGGGCGGTGGCCCTGGCCTCTGCGTCCAGCAACTCGAAAAAGCTACGGCCGAACAGGTAGTCCAGCCCCTCGAGCCCCTTTACCGCCGGGATTTCCAGGTCTTCGCTGGGGTTCTCCAGGCGCACCAGGGTGATCAGCTTGTCGTGGGGGCCTTCGCGGAATAGCTGCACCTGGGCGTGCTGGTCGGTAGCGCCAATGGCCCGCACCGCAGTGGTGCCGCGGCGGACCTCGTTGCCCTGGCGGTCGCGGAGCTTGCCCAGCGACTCGTCGTGTAGCTGCACAAACCAGTCTGGCAAAAAGCGCAGGCGGCTCGAGTAAGGCATAAAGACCAGAATATTCTTGCCCCTCTGGCTGAAGAGGTGGGCGATCAGGGCGGTCTGGGCGGGCAGGTTATGCTCCAGCGCGCTGCCAGCCTGCTGGTTGGACTTACGGGCCCCGGCAAGCAGGCTTTCAAGGTCCAGGCCGGCAAAGGCCAGCGGCAGTGTGCCCACCGGACAGAACACGCTAAAGCGGCCCCCTACCGAGGCGGGCACCTCGAAGGCGGCCAGACCCTCGGCCTGGGCATAGGGGCGCAGGCTGCCCTTGCTGGGGTCGGTAGTGACTACCAGGTGCTTTTTCCAGCTGGCTGTGCCGAGCTCGAGCCACTGCCTGAAGACCAGAAAAGCCGCCATGGTCTCAGAGGTGGAGCCGGACTTGGATATGACGTTGACCAGGGTTTTGCTCGGGTCGAGGGTTCGCAGCAGCTTTAGGATAGGTTCGGGTTCGACATTATCTACAAAGTGCAGTCGCACCGGCCCCCGGCCTAGTGCCGCACTAATCGCCTGCGCGCCCAGGGCCGAGCCGCCGATACCCAGCACCACCAGGTCTTCTACCCAGGGGTTGGCCTGACGGTAGCGCAGCACCTGGCGTACGGTCTCGGTATCATCGGGTACCTCAACCCAGCCCAGAAACTCGGCCGGGTCGGACTTCCGGCCCCAGATTGCGTCGCGGGCCCTTTCCAGGCCCAAAGCATGGGCCTCGAGCTCGCCGGCCCAGTCCAGGCCCTGCTGGCCGATGCGCTGAGAGAGAATATTGTTTAGGTCTAGCCCTAACATGTGGCTAGTTTACTTTGCTTAGTTCATAGTAGTCGAAGGTCAAAGCGCTTGTGCGCTGGGTCGAAGGTCGAAAGACAAAGGTCGAAGGCCAAAATGCTGGACCGTCACAGACCTTCGACCTTCGACCCTCCATTAGCTGATAGCCGATAGCTGATAGCCTAAAGATAGAAGCCTTCGGCCTTTATCTGACCTTCGACCTTAGACCTTCGACCTCAGGCGTGCGACGCCAGGAGCACTGGACATGCGACGCCAGGAGCACTACGCCCAAAGCTTTGGTCAGATGACTGTAAGGTGCTAGACTTAGTAACGTGTCTTTTGCCGAAGGCAGAGCGCACAGCCGTGTTGTATGATCAAGCCTTCCCCTCAGCCGACAGCGACCCCTCCGTCGCCGGTGGAGCATGGTGCGGTAGAGGAGCTGTGGGCCAGCCTAAAGCCCCGTCTGCACTATCTGTCTGAGGCCTCGCGCCAGCAGGTGCTGGCCGCGCTCGAGTTCGCCTACCGGGCGCACCAGGGGCAGCAGCGCAGAAGCGGCGAGCCCTATGTTACCCACCCGGTAGCGGTGGCCCAGATCCTGGCCGAGCTGGGCCTGGACGCCGAGACCCTGATGGCCGGCCTCCTGCACGACACCATCGAGGACACCCCGGCCCTGCCTGAGGAGATTGAAGAAAAATTCGGCGCTGCTGTACGCAAAATTGTCGAGGGTGAGACCAAAGTTTCCAAGCTCTATAAGCTGGCCCATGCTGCCAGCGAGGACAAGCCCGCCGAAGAGAAGCACGCCGAAGACCTGCGCCAGATGTTCATCGCCATGGCCGAGGACGTGCGGATAATTATTGTCAAGCTGGCCGACCGGCTGCATAACCTGCGCACCCTGGAGTTCATGCCCCCCAACAAACAGCAGCGCATCGCTCGCGAAACCCTGGAAATTTATGCTCCTCTGGCCCACCGGCTGGGGATCGGGCAGGTAAAGCTCGAGCTCGAAGACCTCTCCTTCCGCTATCTGGACCCCGCAAATTACCAGGCCCTCCAGGCCCGGCTCAAAAGCCACCGGGCCGAGCGCGAGGCTGCCGTACAGGCCGCCAAGGAGAAGCTCGAGCAGGCCCTGGCGCGCGATTTCATCCTGAAGCAGTCCATCAAAAGTGTCGAGGTCACCGGGCGCACCAAGCACCTTTTTTCCATCTGGAAAAAGATGGAGCGGGAGGGCCGGGCCATTGAACAGATCTACGACCTGCTGGCCCTGCGGGTAATTCTAGAGCCGCGCCCGGCCAAAGACCCCGAGGAAAACGCCCTGCGCGAGAAGCAGGTCTGCTACCACGTGCTGGGCCTGGTGCATGCGCTGTGGCAGCCCATTCCGGGCCGGGTTAAGGACTATATCGCGGTGCCCAAGCCCAATGGCTACCAGTCGCTACACACCACGGTGATTGCGGTAAACGGCCTGCCGCTCGAGGTCCAGATTCGCAGCAAGGAGATGCACCAGGTGGCCGAGTTTGGCATCGCCGCCCACTGGCTTTACAAAGAAGGCGTCACCGACCCCGAAAGCCTCAAGCGGCGGGTAGGCTGGCTCAAGAGTATCCAGGAATGGCAGCAGGAGTACAGCAGCTCGCGCGACTTTGTCGAGGCCGTTACCAAGGAACTGCTGGGCGGGCGGGTGTTTGTTTTTACCCCCAGGGGCAAGATTATCAACCTGCCCAGAGGGGCCAGCCCAGTAGATTTCGCCTATCACATCCACACCGAGGTTGGGCACCATATGGTGGGAGCCAAGGTCAACGGGCGTATTGTGCCGCTCTCCTACGAGCTGCAAAACGGCGAAATTGTGGAAATTCTCACCGCCAAGTCGGCCCATCCCTCCAAGGACTGGGTGGAGTATGCCAAGACCCGTTCTGCCAAACAAAAGGTGCGGATGTTTTTCCGGGCCTTCGAGCGGGCCGAGACCCTGGAAAAAGGGGCCCGGATGCTGGAAAAATATTTCAAGCGGCGCGGCCTGCCCAAGCCGCTGGAAAGCCAGCTCGAGGAGGCGGGCCGCAGGCTCATCAAAAGCTCCTCGCCAGAGGATTTGTATCTGGCCATTGCTGGGGGTCGGGTTGCCCCTCAGCAGATTGCCCGCATCCTGGCGCCCAAAACTGAAACCGTTACCCAAAGGCCCAAGCCGGTCAAGAACGAGCTGGGCATCCGGCTGGAGTCTAACCTTCAGGTGCCTATCAAGCTGGCCAGTTGTTGCAGCCCTGCCAGGGGCGATACCATTCTGGGCTACGTGACCCGGGGGCGTGGGGTGAGCATCCACAAGGCAAGCTGCCCCAACATGCGCCGCCTGATGGAGCAGGACTCGGGCCGGGTGGTGCTGGCCTTCTGGGAGGGGCTGGGAAGGGTGATGCAGCTCGAGGTTCTGGCCGACGACCGGGCCGGTCTGCTGCGCGATGTCATGGACGCCATCGCCTCGATAGGCAAGAGCGCCATGGGGGTAAACTCCAACCCAACCTCGCCCCTCTCTTCGCTGTTCCGCATCAGCACCAGGGTAGACCTGAGCGAGACCGAGCAAAAACTGCTCGACGAACGGCTGCGCAACGTGACTAATGTGCGCACAGTCAACTGGTCGCAGGTGCTTTAGGGTGTGGTTTGAGCCGGCGGTCTCCTCGCTTAGCCCCCATCGTCGCAGGTCTAAGGTCACAGGTCAAAGGTCGAGGGTCTGACACGGTCCCGCACTTTGGCCTTCGACCTTCGTCTTTAGACCTTCGACCAAGCGCGCAAGTGCTTC
This sequence comes from Deinococcota bacterium, assembly GCA_041695225.1. Taxonomy (GTDB): domain Bacteria; phylum Deinococcota; class Deinococci; order Deinococcales; family Thermaceae; genus Meiothermus. The sequence continues at coordinate 77,409 of JBGFRI010000027.1, read as the reverse complement.
AACCTTCGACCAGGCGCGTTACTGCAGGTGCAGATGGGGGATCGAAGCCCCACTTACCAAGGCGGGTGGGGGATCTAGTCAACGCAGATATTGGCGCAGAGCCTCGAGCAGCCCAGCGACCTCCAGCGGCTTGGTCAGGTAGGCTGCCGCACCCAGCGACAGCAGGCGCCCGGCCTGAAGCGGCGAGGCGTCGGCGCTTAAAAGCACCACCGGAATCTGCCGGGTGCGTGGCTCGCTTTTCAGGCGCAGCAGCACCTCCTGGCCATCCATGTCACTCAGGTGCAGATCGAGCAGAATCAGGTCGGGCTGGTGCTGTTGGGCCAGCTCGAGGCCCGGTAAGCCCCGCATTGCCGAGAGCAGGTGCAGGTTGGGGCGGCGCCGGATGACACTCTCCACCAGGCGCAGACTGGCCAGGTTATCCTCGATGTAAAGCAGGGTATAGCCTTCGACCCTGGCGAGGTCTGGCCTGGTAGGCTCGGGGCCGGAAGGGTCGGGAGCAACGGCAGCTTGGGCCTGGGATAGTTCAAACCAGAAGGTACTGCCCTGACCCAGCACACTCTCCACCCCCAGCCTCCCGCCCATGACCTCAATCAGATGCTTGCTTAGGGTTAGCCCCAGACCGGTTCCCTCGCTGTCGCGCAGCCCCAGCCGGTCAAAGGGCATAAAGAGCCGGTGCATCATGCCGGGGGGAATTCCGGGGCCGGTGTCGTGAACATCAACCCGCAGCTTCACCTCTGGCATTAGGTGGCAGTCCAGGCTAACCTTCCCTCCCTGGCGATTGTATTTTATGGCGTTGGAGAGCAGGTTGAGCAGAACCTGCAAAAGCCGCTGGCGGTCAGCCAGAACCTGGGTATTTAAGCCTGGCGAATCGGTGGTCTCGATCTGAATCCCCCTTGCATCGGCCAGGGGGCGGTTAAGCTGGACTGCCTCGTCTAACACCTCCCAGACCAGGACGGGCTCGAGCGAGAGCACCATGCGGCCAGCCTCGATCCGGCTGATGTCCAGTATCTCGTTAATCAGCCCCAGCAGGTGCCGGCCCGCCAGCAGGATGTACTCCAGGCTCTGGCGCTGGCTGGTCTCGCTTAGCTCGAGTTCTAAAAGCTGGGCAAAGCCCAGAATGGAGTTAAGCGGGGTGCGTAGCTCGTGGCTCATACGGGAAAGAAACTCGCTCTTGGCCTGGCTGGCTGCCTCGGCAATCTCGCGGGCCTGGCGGTTGCGCTCGGCCAGCACCCGCTCGGTGATGTCCTGCACCGTGGCAAAGCGCTGCATTACCCGCCCCTGCGGGTCGCAGACCGCGTGACTATGGCTAACTACATGCTTCTCTATACCGGCCGGGGTAAGAATGCGAAACTCGACCTCAAACGAGTCCTGCTGGCCCACAGACCGGGCCGTAAGCTGCTCTACTCGCGGCCGGTCATCGGGGTGAACCAGGCCCCAGAAATCCTCCAGGGTAGAAATCTGTTCCGCGGCCACCCCCAGGATTTCACACAGCTCCTCGGTTAGTGCAACCTGACTAGTCTTTATGTCCCAGTTCCAGCTCCCCAGCCTGGCCAGGCGCTGCGTCTCACGCACCAGGGCCTCGCTGGCCCTGAGGGCCATCTCTTGTTGCTTGTACACGGTAATGTCCTGCGAGGTGCCGAACAAACCCACCACCGCCCCACTGGCGTCGTGAAAGGGCTTGCTAACCTCGCGGATGAACTTGACCTGCCCATCCGGCAGCACAATGCGAAACTCCAGCTCCAGCGGCCTCGCACTGGCAAGCTCCTCGCGGTTGGCCTGCATAAGCAGAGGCTGGTCGTCGGGGTGGACACACCGCAAAAAGGCCTCAAAACTGTGGCCAAACTCCTCCGGGAGCAGGCCAAATATCCGGTACATCTCTTCGGACCATTCCACCTGGTCGGTGTCGAAATAGTAGTACCAGTTTCCCACCCTGGCCACGCTCTGGGCTGCTTTAAGGTCGGCCTCGCTCTGGCGCAGTTGTTGTTCGAGCTGCTTGCGCTGGGTAATGTCTTCCTTGATGCCAACAAAGTGGGTGATCTGGCCCAGAGAGTCTCGCACCGGGGTTATCTGAAGGTACTCGTGGTAAAGGCTACCATCCTTGCGTTTGTTAACCAGCTCACCGCGCCAGGGAAGGCCCGCCAGGATGGTATCCCACAGATCCTTGTAAAAGGCGGGGCGCTGCAACCCCGACTGCAAGATTCGGGGGTTCTGGCCATAAACCTGATCCAGAGTGTAACCGGTCATGGTGGAAAAAGCCCGGTTGGCCCACACGATTTCGCCATTGCGGTTGGCAATAACAATGGCCGTAGAGGATGCCTCCAGGGCTGCTGCTTGCAGGCGAAGCTGCTCCTGGTCTAGCCGGCTCTGGGTGATGTCTTCGGCAATGCCCGCTACCCGCCGGTTATGCTCAACTGGGCTGCCAATAAGAAAAGTCCGGTCGCGTATCCAGCACAGGGTTCCGTCGGGCCGCAGAATGCGGTACTCCTGAACCCCTTTGCGCTGCTCGGCCGGTAAGGCATAGGCCGCTTTGACCCTGCCATGGTCGTCGGGGTGAATGGTCTGGTAAAAGAGCGACTCGTCCTGGAGGAAGTCGCCCACAGGCCGGCCCCAGACCCGCTCAAAAGCCGGGTTCAAATAGGCTAGCCGCCCATCGGGATGGTTGATCCAGACCACGTCATCCAGGTTTTCGGCAAACGAGCGAAAGCGCTCCTCGCTATCGCGGAGGGCCTGTTCGGCCTGCTTGCGCTCGGTGACATCCTGCACCAGCACCAGTCTGGCCGCCTTACCGTCAAAAAGCAGCCGGTGGCTGACTATCTCCACATCCATCAGGGAGCCGTCGCTCTTTCGGTGCCGCCAGCAGCCGGCCTTTACCAGGTCTGCCCTGTCTTCGTGCACAGTGTCCACCAACCTGGACGTTTCGCTTTTTGGGCAGATACTGGCGATACTCATGCCCAGGAATTCTGTTCTGGAGTAGCCGTATTTGTGCAGGGCGGCCTGGTTCACCGCCAGAAAACCCTGGGTATCCAGGTCGTAGACCAACATCGGCTGAGGGCTGTTCTCAAAAAGCAAGCGGTATTTCTGCTCGCTCTGGTGCAGGGCTTCTGCGGCCTGCAGGCGCTCGGTAAGGTCCAGGTGAATGCCGGACATCCGCAGGGGCAGGCCCTCGCCATCGCGCTCCACTACCCGGCCCCGTACCAGAATCCAGCGCCAGGCTCCGTCCCTGGCCCGCATTCGCTGGACCAGATCGAAGTGATCTACTCCGCGCTGTAGTTGCTGCTGGTGCAGCCGCTGGGTCAAGAGCAGGTCGTCGGGGTGCAGCAGCGACTCGAAAAAGGCCAGGGTTGGTTCAACCTCCTCGAGGGCATAGCCCAGCATGGTGGCCCAGGCCCGGTTTACCCGGTTGGTTCCGCGGCGAAGGTCACTCGACCAGGTTCCCACGTTGGCAGCCTGCAAGGCTAGCTCGAGCTCGTTTACTCGTTCATCCAGAGAAGTCTGGTGGTTCTGCGCTGGCTGGCTCATGGTGCAACTCCGCGCCCTGGGGCAGCACTGGCTGGCAGCAACAGCTCGCCACGCTCAACCAGCTCAGCAAAAGCCGCTACAACCTGGGGGTCGAATAGCACTCCAGCCTGGCATTGAATTTCACGGCTGGCCTCGGCCAGCGTCCAGGCTGGTTTGTAGGGGCGCTCGCTTAGCAGAGCATCGAAAACATCCACCACCGCCAAAATGCGGGCCTCGAGCGGAATCTCCTCACCCCTCAGGCCATCGGGGTAGCCCTGGCCGTTCCAGCGCTCGTGGTGTGAGCGGGCAATGCGCCGGGCCATCTGCAAATAGACCGACCGGCCCCCATCCAAAAGCGCACATCCCACCAGGGTATGGGTTTTCATGGTCTCCCTCTCCGGCAGGCTAAGCTGGGCGGGTTTGTGCAAAATAGAGTCTGGGATTGCAATCTTGCCGATATCGTGCAGGGGAGCAGCCTGTTTTAGTACCTCGGCGGAATGGGTATCCTGGCCCAGGGCCAGGGCCAGGCGAGCCGAGTTCTCGGCCACACGGCGAATGTGCTCGCCGGTATCGTCGTCGCGGTATTCCGCAGCCAGAGCCAGCCGGTGCAGCAGATCGAGATGGGCCTCGTGCACTTCGCGGGTGCGGGCCTGCACCGCAGCCTCCAGGCGCAGGTTTTCGTCCCTGAGCAAGAGGTGCATCTGGCGGGTTTCCAGCAGCCGACGCACCCGCAAGACCACCTCCAGCACGTCAAAGGGTTTGTGCAAAAAGTCTTTGGCTCCCATACTAAGGGCGCGGTACTTGGCCCCCTGGGTGACATCTGCGGTCAGCACCAGCACCGGCAGATACTCGCCGCTGGGTAAAAGCTGGGGCAGAGCCCTGAGAATCTCGAAACCATCGCGGCCCGGCATGTGCAGGTCCAGCAGAATCAGGTCGGGCTGCACGCGGCTCAGAAACTCCTCGAAGCGAGTGGAATCGGTTGTAGCGTAAAGCCGCGAAAAGCCCTCCCGCTCGAGTGTTCGCTGCAAAAGGGCCACATTGGCCGGCTCGTCGTCCACGATCAGCACGGCCATACTTTCCAGATTCATAGGTGCCCTTCCATAGTCAGAAAAGACTCATACCAGGTCGCGCCAGACCCTCAAAAGCGCTGAGCTAAGCCACAGCAAGCTGCGCGAATCTGCGAGGCAAATCGTTGACGGTAAACGCTTTCATACAGCATCCTGCCACATGCCGGGCAAGACCTGGTGATAGAGGTGTCCTGGAAAAACCGAGCCTAGCCGCGTAAACCATAACCGCCTATAGTCACTCCACAGCTAGTCTAGGCCCGCCAGGCAAAAAACCTGGGTCATTTGCCCCTCGCGGTTGAATGCTTTGTGCGGCCACATGTAGGGTAAACCAACAGTCCCTCAAGATACCCGAGAACCCAGGAACGTCTGGCGCACGCTTCAACTGCCAGTAATGCCCAAACCGCTACACTGCGAATCTATCCATGTTCATTGTCAGGCATAAGAAAGCCGCCCACAAGCTGGCAGCGCCAAGTAGCGTACCAGGGCAGATGTGAAAAGCGCAAATGCAGGAATAGAAGGCTCAAATGCTGCTTCCATCCAGGTGGTATATCCTGGTTATCGGAGGGCATATAGCCCCTCGGCAGGCCGCCATTCAGGAGGTGCATATGCGCTGGCACAACCTTTACCGTCGCTGGGTGTTACAACGGCACTTCCGCTTCGCCAAAGAGCATCTGGGCGATTATTTTTTCGATGCCCTTACCGCGTATGCGCTGGGCCTTGGCAGGCTTAACATCCCCGAGGCCAAAGAAGCCGCCTGGGCCCTGGCTCAGCTGCGCAAAGACCCCATTCCCGGCTTTAGCGGGCAGCTTGAAGACATTTTTTTCACCATAGATTTTCACCTGCGCGAGCGCTTTGGCTACGAGATTGCCGGGGCCTTGCGGCGCGGCCTCTCCCGCAACGACCTCGACCTCACGGTGTTTCGCGCCTATGCCTGCGAGCGGCTGCTGCGGGTTTTGACCGTGCTGTCTGACCTGCGGCGGGAAGTGCTGGGTCTGGGTCAGGCCCACCGCCAGACCCTGCTCACTGCCTATACCCACCACCGCCCGGCCCAGCCCAGCACCCTGGGGCACTACCTGACCGGGGTCGAAAACCTGCTCTCGCGCGACTACCAGCGCCTGCGGGCAGCCTTCCTGACCACCGACAGATGCCCTCTGGGGGCCTCCACCCTGGCCGGCAGCCCCTATCCGGTAGACCGCAAAGCGCTGGCCCGCTGGCTGGGGTTCGGGGGCACCTTAGAACACACCTACGACGCTATCGCGGCAGGCGACTGGGCCCTGGAAATCGGCTATGCACTGGCCGGCATGGCTACCAGCCTATCGCGCCTGGTAGCCGACCTGTTGTTCTGGGCCGAACAGGGGGGGTTTCTGGTAGCCGAAAAAATTAGCCAGGGCTCCTCGATCATGCCGCAAAAGGTCAACCCGGTGGTACTGGAGCACGCGCGGGGATTTCTGGCCGAGCTGATGGGCGGCCCAACCACCCTTGGTCACCTCAACTACAACACCCCTTTTGGCGATGTAAACGACCACGGGCCCGCGGTACTCGAGCCTTTGCAGGGCCTCTTTTACGCCGCCGAGGGAGCGGTAGCCCTGATGCGGGTGGCCTTGCAGGAAAGCCGCTTTGTGCCCGAGGTTCTGGCCCAGGGCCTGACCGACCGCAGTGTGCTGGCCTCCGAGCTGGTAGACGTGCTGGTGTCTGGGCGGCATCTGTCGCTGGCAGAGGCCTACCCCAAGGTACAGGGAATGCTGCGCGAGCTTAGCAGCCAGGGGCGCACTGTCGCCCAGCTGGGCTTAGATGACCTGCACAGCCACTTGGGGTTTGGCGACCCCGAGCTGCTGCGAGCCCTGGAGCCCGAACGCTTCCTGGCGCGGCGCAAAGTGCTGGGCGGGACGGCCCCCGAGGCCCAGGCCGTCTATCTGGACTACGCCTTGAACCGCCTCAGGCTCGAGCGCCTCGAGCTCAAAGAACTCAAAAGCCGCCGCCGCAAAGCCCTCAGAACCCTGGCCCAGGAACCCCTCAGTCTGCTGGGCGAACCGGCCCAGAGAGTGTCGCAGGTCTCATGATCCAGGTCTCATGATCCAGGTCTCATGTCTCATGTCTCAGGTCTCAGGTCCCAGGTCTCTTTGGCTTGCGACCTGCGACTTGGGACTTGCGACTTTTACACACTGAGTCTTCAATCCCTCCCTGCCAGGACTTTAGTCGCGCCTTAAGCTACAATCGTTTATGGTGCGCCAGTGTCTGACAAAAACCGAATGCCAGGCCCGGAGTAGCAGAGGAATGGTTCCACTGGGTTTGTGGGTCTGAAATTTACCACCGGAGGCTTATGCTAAAAACCAGTCTGCAACCTCACCGCGAGTATCTAATGGCCAACATGCCCGGCCAGAAGATGTTTCTTGCGCTCAAGGTGCGCCCCCAGGCCGAGGCTGCCGGCGCCAGGCCCCAGCTAGCCATTGCCTTTGTGGTGGACACCTCCGGCTCGATGCGCGAAGTGGTTACTAAACCGGCCCAGCGCACAGGGCAGAGCGCGCACGGGGCCAAAAGCAAAATTGATCTGGTGGTGGAGGCACTGCGAAACCTGTTCAATAGCCACCAGCTTAAGCCGACAGACCGGCTGGCCCTGGTCAAGTTCGACGACTCCGCCAAGGTGGTGCAGCCTTTTACCGATGCGGCCAACAAGGCCAGGCTGATCGCTGCCGCCGAGCAGCTCACCAGGTTTTCTGGCGGAACCCATATGGGAGCCGGAATGCTGGAGGGCATGAAGCAGCTGCACCAGGAGGGCGGCAGCCGCCGGATGCTGCTTCTGACCGACGGACAGGCTTTTGATGAGCCGCTGGTCGAGCAGGCTGCCCAGCAGCTGGCCGGGGCCCATATTCCCGTCACCGCGATCGGTGTGGGTGACGACTGGAACGACGACCTGCTGACCAGCATTACCGACCGCACCCAGGGCAAGCCTTTCCACATTGTGCCCGACACGCAGAATCCACTACCCCCCAGCCTGCGGGCCAGCGAGCTGCCGCAGGCAATCCTGGGCGAGCTGGAGAACGCCGCCAACGAGGTCATTACCAATATTGGCCTGGCAGTCAAGACCGTCAGAGACGTGACGCTAGATCGGGTGACGCGGGTCTACCCCTCCCAGAGCGAGGTAGACTTGAGGAGCCAGCCCCACCCCCTCGGCAACGCTGCCAAGGGCGACTGGACGGTGTTTATCCTCGAGTTTACTCTGCCGGCCCGCCCGGCCTCGCGCATCCGGCTGGCCCAGATGGGGCTCTCCTACGAGGTACCCGGCAAGGGCTATCGGGGCGAAGTGCCCCCGATGGACATAGTAGTAGAGTTCACCACCGACGAGACCCTGACCGCCAAAATTGACCCCCAGGTGATGCACTGGGTGCAGCAGCGCAACCTCGAGATGCTGGTCCGGCAGGCCACCCAGGAGGCCCGCACCGACCCCGCCAAAGCCGCCAAAACGCTGGAACTGGCCCGCAACATGACTGTCCGGCTGGGTAACGCCGCCATGACCCGCGCCCTCGACCAGGCCGTGGGCGAGCTTAAGAGCAGCAAGACTATCAGCATCGGCACCGCCAAGACCATCAAAATTGGGGCCAAGACCCAGGTGCTCAGGCAGGAAGCAGGAGAGGGGCCCGGTGGGGGCGACCTGCCCTCCGACGAAGAAATTCGCAAGATCACGGGTGCTTGATCTGGGCAAGCGGGCTTGAGGCGAGGGGGAGATAGGGGGCAGTGGAGCTGATGATGGAGAGAAAAAACGGGGTTATTCGGGATCATCGGGATTTGGATGTATACAAAATGGCGTTTGAGGCGGCTATGGTTGTATTTTCCCTCAGTAAAGAGTTTCCGCCGGAGGAGCGCTACGCTTTGACCGACCAGATCCGGCGTTCCTCGCGCTCGGTCTGCGGCAATCTGGCCGAAGCCTGGCGTAAAAGACGCTACCAGGCTGCTTTTGTGGCCAAGCTCAACGATGCCGAGGCCGAGGCAGCCGAAACCCAAACCTGGCTCGACTTTGCCGCTGCCTGCGACTACCTGAATTCTTCTGCAAGAGCCGACCTACGAACCACTTATAACAATGTGATCGGCAAACTGGTAATCATGATTCAAAACCCTACCCCTTGGATCGTGCGATGATGCCGTTCCCCCCTCTCCCTAGCTCCCCCTCTCCCTAGCTCCCCCTCTCCCCAGCTCCCCCTCTCCCCAGCTCCCCCTCTCCCCAGCTCCCCCTCTCCCCAGCTCCCCCTCTCCCTAGCTCCCCCTCTCCCCTGCTTTAACATGGAACCCTGCCCTTACTGTGCCTCACCCGTACCGCCCCAGGCCGCCAACTGCCCGGCCTGCGGGATGGGAATAGACCTGCACGGGGCACACCACCTGCCGCTGGGCACCCGGCTCAAAAATGGGCGATACACCCTGGGTAAAGTGCTGGGCCAGGGAGGGTTCGGCATCACCTACCTGGGGGCCGATACCCGCGAGAACCGGCCCGTGGCCATAAAGGAGCTTTTCCCCGAGGGTACCTCCCGACGGCCCAACTCCCGCCAGATACTGCCCTCGACCAGCCTGGCCGGGGCCGGTTTCGTGGAGATCATGCACAAGTTCGAGGAGGAGTACGAAGTCACCCGCAAGCTCAACCATCCGGGTATTGTGCGGGTCTTCGATATCTTCGAGGAGAATGGCACCGCTTATCTGGTGATGGAGTTTTTGAAGGGCCAGACCCTGGGCAAGCGCATCGCGAAACAGGGCAAGCTTTCCGCCAGCGAGGTGCAGGGTATTGCCCTCAAGCTGCTGGATGCTTTGGAAGTGGTGCATGGCGCCGGTATGCTGCACCGCGATATCAAGCCGGACAATGTGTTTTTGCACCAGGATGGCCGGGTGGTGCTGATTGACTTTGGTTCGGCGCGGCAGTTTGCCCGCAACAAGACCCTGAGCCACACCCGTCTGGTCACGCCTGGCTACGCGCCCTTAGAGCAGTATGGCACTGCCGGCAAGTTTGGCCCCTACACCGACATCTATGCCCTGGGGGCCACCCTTTACCACGCCCTGGTGGGGGTGGTTCCCCCTGCTGCTACCGACCGGGTGCAGAGCAACCTGCCCCTGCGTCTGCCGCGCGAGACCCCCGATGGCCTCGAGGCCGCAGTCAACCGCGCCCTGGAAATCCGCATTGATAAGCGCCCCCAGAGCGTGGTCGAGTTCCGCAGCTTGTTGCTTGGGGGTCGTACCCAGCCCACCCCAGCTTCCCGGCCCGCCCCAGCTACCGGTAGCCTCTCGATCCGGGTTAGCCCATCACACGCCGCGGTGCGGCTGCAGGGCCCCAACAATTTCCAGCGGGTGGTGCGCGGCGACACCGACCTTAAGGGACTGGAGCTGGGAGCCTATACCCTCTACGCCGATGCCAGGGGTTTTCAGCCACAGCAGGTGAGGGTACAGCTGCGCCCCGACAACCACCTCGAGGCCCGCTTTACCCTGGCCCCAGTCCGCCGCCCGGCCCCGGCTCCCACGCCAAAGCCCACGCCAGTGCCAGTCCCTCAACCCCAGCCATCCCCTACCCCCCAACCAAGCCGAGCCCCAGGCCCTGCCCCAAGCGTTGCGCCAAGCCAGGCCCCAAAGTCCTCGGCAGCCGCCAGGCCGCTCAACCTCCGGCTCAACCTGCTTATGCTGGTTGCTTTGCTGGCCCTGTTTTATATTTTCTTCGAGGTGCGCCCCATCAACCTGCAAACCCTTCTGCTGCCAGTTGACCAGCAGCTTCAGCGCAACTTCGATGCCCTGTTTCCTGGCCATCCAGAGACCTTCCTCTGGCTGCGAGCAGGGCTTTACTCAGCAGTTGTGCTGGGGGTTTTCTACGCCCTGAGTCAGCTGAAGGCGCGGCTGGTCTGGTATCTGCCCCTGCTGGTGCTGGGGGGCGTTGGGGTGCTGGTCTACAGCAACCTGTTGCGACTCGAGCAAGGGGCCCTGGCTGTAGCCATCCTGGCGGCCATTTATCTAGGTATGCGACTCCTGGAGAGCCTGAGCACCCCCCTGGCAGTGGTAGTGGGCCTGGTGGCGGCTTTTCGCTGGGCCGACCAGGGAGAAATTCTCGAGCCCGCTGGTCTGGTACTCGCAGTGCTGATTCTATGTTTTGGTGGTATCGTTCGTTTGACCCGCGAACGGCGTAGAAAGGAGCGTAATCCATGATCGTGTGTAAGGTATGCGCAACCGAGAACCCCGATGGAACCCAGTACTGCGAAAGCTGCGGGGTAGAGCTCACCCCAGAAACCTCCCAGGCGCCACCCCAGGAGCCCGCTGTTAGCGAGACTACGGCCCCCCCGCCCGTCGTTACCGAGACACCTGCTGCCCAGCCCGTAGTCACCGAGACCCCGGCTCCCCCACCCGGGCCAGATGCAACGCCTGTCCCTATGGCCGGGGCAGCCGTGCCCACAACACCCTCACCTGCTGCTTTTCGGCCTGGCCAGCTAATATTCAAGCGTTTTGGGGCCCTCACCACCGAGAGCATTCCCCTGCAAGGCCCGCGCCTGGTGGTAGGGCGTTTCGATGCCTCCACCGGCCCGGTCGAGATTGACCTGACCGGGGTGGCCGGGGCCGAAAACATCTCGCGCCGCCACGCCGAACTATTTTTTGACGGCGGCTGGAAGGTGCGCGACCTGGGCTCCACCAACGGCGTGTTTATCAAGCGGGCCACAGAGGATGCCTACTCCCCCCGCTTAGTCGAGCCCACCGAGATCAAGGACGGCGACGAGCTGGCTTTTGGCAATGTGATCCTGGTTTTTAAGGAGGGCTAAGATGCCAGCGGAGCGTCCTGTGGACGAGCAGGACAGCCAGGAGATCCTGCAAGCCGAGGCCGAAGGCATGACCCATGCCGACATGGGCCTGGTGGAAGGGCCTGCCCCGAGCGAAGTTGGAGGGGAAGGAACAGCCGCAGTAGAACCCACTCCCCCGGAGCAGGCCTTACCCGCGCCCCCTACCCCACCGGAGGCCCACCCCGCGGCGCCGGAGGGGGAGTTTTTGCAGGAGGCCGTCCTGCCCTCTACGGTGGAGAGCTACGAGCTGGAGCCTGGCTCCACCCACACCTGGGGTAGCCTGACCTTCCAGGCCGCTAACGCCTATCTGGGAGGTTGGATTTCCGCCAGCCAGGGCGAGACCAGGTTACTGGTGGGGCCCAGGCAGGATGGCAGCCTGCTGGCCGGGCTGGGTAACCACCGCCTGCTGCCCAGACTGGTCTATGCTGGCCCCGAAGGGGTGGCCCTAAAGGCCGCCGAGGGTGAGCCCATAGGGCGGCCGCTCTCGCTCTCCCAGGCCCTCGAGGTGGTGCAGCCCCTGGCCCAGCTGGTGTATTTTCTGGAGCTCAAGGGCCTGGCCCTGCTGGACCTGGAGCCCAAGGCCCTGCGCCAGACCACGATGGGCCTGCGGCTTACCCTCCCGCCCCGGCTGGCCCGACTGGGCGATAGATCACCACAGGTCTGGCGGCATGGCTACACCCCCCCGGAAGTCCTGGCCGGGCAGCCCCTGACTAGCAAGACCGGGGTATATCTGCTGGGAGCGCTTTTGTTTGAGCTGATCACGAGCAGCCCACTACCGCTGGAGGGGGTGAGCCAGATACTGCTGTCGGGCATTCGTCCGGCGGGCCTTCCCCAGGCCCTGGCGCAGATGCTGGCCCCACCGGAGGAGCGGCCCACCCCCAGGCAGGCCCTGGCCCTGCTCGCGCGGCTGTCCCAGCCCGCTCAGGTGGTGCTCGAGCTGGGGGAGGCCGCCAGCGTGGGACTGAACCCCAGCCGCCACTACAACCAGGATGCCTACGCCTACCGCCTCGAGCGCATCCAGTCGGAGTTCAGCCAAACCCTCCTGCTGCGGGCCTGTGTGTCCGATGGCATGGGAGGAATGGCCGCCGGTGAACGGGCCAGCCAGGCCGCGGTAGAGACCTTTATTTCCGGCAGCCTGCCCCACCCCCTCGATGACCCCCAGTCCCAGTCCGACTGGGGGGTGCGCCTGGTCTGGGAGGCCAACCGGGCCGTGCTGGAGGCGCTGGCCGGTCAGGATGGCGGCTGTACCCTTAGCGGGATTATTCTGTGGGGCACTCGCTATACCCTAGCCCATGTGGGCGATACCCGGCTTTACTCGTGGCGCCCTTCGACGGGCCAGGAGGAGGCAGGAGAGCGCTCGGGCCAGCTGCGTCAGCTCACCCGCGACCACTCCCTGGTAGCTGCGCTGGTAGCCAGCCAGATGATTACCCCTGAAGAGGCCAGGGACCACCCCGACCGCAACCAGGTCTTGCGCTCGCTGGGCAGCCTGCGCCAGCCCCAGGAGGGATACGTAGAAACCCTCGAGGTCACCGGGGGCGCGGTTGCGGCCACCCTCGAGGTGGGCGAAACCTTGCTGCTCCTCTCCGATGGGGTCTGGGCAGAGGTGAGTGAGGCACAGATGGCTGAGATTCTGCTGCGTTCCCAAAGCCCACAGGCCGCCGCCGAAGCCCTGGTGCAGGCCGCGCTGGAAGCGGGCGCACCCGACAACGCCACCGCCCTACTGGTGCTCCGCAGGGTCTGACACCTGTCTAGGGCGGTTTGCCCATGTATTGGGTGCAATGCTAATAGCGTCGCACGTCAGGTGCTCCTATCGTCGCATGTCGAAGGTCGAGGGTCGAAGGTCCGCGACGGCCCCGCCTTTTGACCTTCGACTTTCGTCTTTCGACCTTCGACCATGCGCGTTAGCGCCTCGACCTTCGACCATGCGCGTTAGCGCATCGTCATGGCCTGAACACCACCTTGATGCCCCGGCGGGTGATGGAGGTTTTGATGGCATCGGGCCAGGCTTCCAGGCCAAATTTGTGGGTGACCATGAGTTCCACATCCTTCATCTCGGGCAAGAGCTTGACCGTCTGGGCGAAGTCGTCCCAGCTATAGGCATAGCTGCCAAAAAGCCCAATTTCGCGGAACCAGTAAGGCGAAAAGTCGTGGAAGGCCGTAGCGGGAGCCCCCAGCAGCAAGACCCGCCCACCTTCGCGTACCGCCCAGCTAGCCTCCTGCAGGCCGCCGGTGGAGCCCGAGGCCTCCACCACCCCCTCAAAGCCGCCGCGCCAGGAAATAGCCCCCAGGATACCCCGGTAGCGGCGGGCTCCAGCAGCCTGCTGGGCAGCCTTGGTACTGGGGAATACCTGGCTGGCACCAAACAGCCTGGCTAGCTCGGCCTGGCGGCTGTGCCGGGCTACCGAAAACAGCGGCCCGTCGAAGCCAAGTATCCGCAGCATTTTGATGGCTAGCAGCCCAATGCTTCCTGCCCCAATTACCAGAATCTGCGCGGGCCATTCCATGGCATGGGTGGTCAGTAACAGGCCGTCGGGGCCTGGTGTCCTGCCGCTTGGGTCAGTGGTCCCTTTATGCCAGACCTGTCGCAGCCCGTGTAATACCACTGCGGCAGGCTCGCTCAGCACTGCACGCTCGTCGGAGACCTGCTCGTCTATGGGAAAGATGCGCTCACGGTGGGCTACCATACGCTGGGCCCAGCCGCCCCCCAAATCTTTGCAAAAACCGGTCATGCCGGGAGCATAGTTTCCCTCGGCCACGTTGAAGCACAGATGATCGTCGCCCTTCGCACAGGCTGGGCAGTCTGACAGTCCACGTTCATGGCAGGCCAGCACCGGGTTGACCACCACCCGCACCCCCCCTAGCTCGGCCACGACCTCGTGCCCCAGCACGGCTGGGAAGGAGAACATCCCCGAGAGCGCAGGCGACTGTTTGCCGTAGAGCAAGGCCAGGTCACTCCCACAAATGCCCGCCAGCCGCACCTTAAGGCGCTCAAAACCCGAGGGGCGTTCGGGTTCGGCGAGGGTTGCCAGTTGAAGGGAAAGGGCCTTGGTTGGATATCGCTTACCTAGCAGTCTGGCCGCTGCAAAGCGCGGAATGGAAGGCGTAAAAAGCAGCCCTCGCATCAGCATCTGGGAGCCGAGGCTCGAGTGGGCCAGGCTTTTGGTGGCTGGAGCCGTTACCGTGGTCTGCATTCCCCTCTATTTTGCCCCCAAATCTGTCTCAGGAAAAGCCCACCGGCCTCCATCTGCGCATGCGCTAACGCGCCCGGTCGAAGGTCAAAGCACTAGCGCGCCTGGTCGAAGGTCGAAAGACGAAGGTCGAAGGCCAAAAGGCAAGACCGTGGCAGACCTTCGACCTTTGACCTGGGACATTCGACGAGCAGTCGAAGGCCAGAGCGCGAGAGCGCCGCAGACCTTCGACCTTAGACCTTAGACCTTTGACCTGAGACCTTCGACCTGAGACGTTCGACCCACTTGCAGGTTTTGCATCACCCGTCGGGTAGCCGGCGACTTGTTGAGGGTGTAAAGGTGAATGCCCGGCACCCCGGCCTCTAGCAGCTCCTGGGCCTGGCGGGTGGTATGTTCTACCCCAATTTCCAGCACCTCCTGGGGGCTCTGGGCTTTCTCTAAGCGGGAGAGAAGCGGCCCGGGAATGCTGGCCCCGCACATATCCATAAAACGGCGGATCTGGCCCAGGTCGGTAATGGGCATCAGACCGGGTATAATCGGCACTTCGATGCCAGTCCGGCGGGCGCGTTCGATAAAGCCAAAGTACAGCGCGTTGTTGAAAAAGAGCTGGGTCACCACAAAGTCCAGCCCGGCGTCCACTTTTTTCTTCAGATTTTGCAGGTCGGCCTCGAGGCTCGCTGCCTCGGGGTGCCCTTCGGGGTAGCCTCCGCCCGCTATGGCAAAGGTACTGCCAAACTCGGCCCGGATCAGGCTAATCAGTTCGGAGGCATAGCGACACCCGCCGGCCACGGCCTGGAATTCCCGCATCCCCTGTGGCGGGTCGCCGCGTACCGCCATAATGCTGCGGACGCCAATTTGCCGGTACTGGTGCAGGATGGCCAGCAGTTCCTCCCGCGTGCTGCCGGCACAGGTCAGGTGGGCCATGGCAGTCAGGCCCACCTCGTGCTGGATGCGGGCCGCCCAGTCGGGGGTTTTGCTGCGCTCACTACCACCGGCCCCATAGGTAATCGAAACAAAAGCGGGCTTCAGGGGCTTTAACTCGTGCAAGGTGCGGAAGAGTACGGCCTCGCCCTGGGGGGTCTTGGGTGGGAAAAACTCAAAGGAGATGGCCGGTTTGGCGCTGTGCAGGGGATTAATCTTCATACCCCACCACCCCCACCGCAGCCAGGCCCTCGGCCAGCATCTGCTTCAGGTCTTGCGGGCTTTCCAGCCCCACCGACAGGCGGATCATCTCGGGTTTCACCCCCGCTGCCAGGCGGGCAGGCTCGGTAATGCGGGAGTGAGTGGTGGTCCAGGGGTGCACCGCCAGGGTACGAACATCGCCCACGTTGGGGGCCTGGAGAATTTTCAGGCTAGCCAGGAAGCGGCTGGCCCCTTCCATACCACCCCGCACCCCAAAGGTCAGGATGCTGCCAAAGCCGCCGCGCAGGTACTGGGCGGCCCTGAGGTGGGCCGGATCGGAGGAGAGGCCGGGATAGCGCACCCAGGCCACCTGAGGCTGGGATGAAAGCCATTGCGCAATGGCCAGCGCACTATTACTGGCCCGCTCTATGCGCAGCTTTAGGGTCTCGAGGCCCAAAAACAGCAGATAGGCATTAAACGGAGAAAGCACCATCCCACCCAGCGACAGGCCAAGCTGGCGCACCCGCTCCAGGATACATCGCGGCCCAAACTGTTCCCAGGGAACCCGTCCCAGGGCATCGGGGCTGGTGAACTGCGGATAGTGTTGCCAGATCCCGGTCTCCCGCAACAATACCGCCCCACCCAGAACCGAGCCGTGCCCACCGGCCCACTTGGTCAGGCTGTGGACTACCAGATGCGCTCCGTGTTCCAGGGGCCGGGCCAGCGCGCCTACTGCGCCGAAGGTATTGTCTACCACCAGGGCAATCTGCTGCCCCTCGCATAGCTGGGCCAGCCCTTGCAGGTCGGGGAGCTTTAGGGAGGGGTTCCCCAGCACTTCTACGAAAACCGCCCTGGTTCTTTCGTTCACAAGCGCCTGTACGGCCTCGGCCTCAGGTTCGACAAAATGCACCCGGATGCCCATCAGGCCAAACACCTGCTGCAAAAGACCCACCGTTCCGCCAAACAGACCAGTGCTAGCCACAACTTCGTCGCCGGAGCGCACCAGGGATAACAGAGCCGCAAAGCTGGCGGCCTGGCCCGAGGCCAGACAGACTGTTCCGAGGGCGTTTTCCAGCGCGCTCAGGCGGGTCTCGAGCGCCGCAACCGTGGGGTTCTGGTTGCGGCTATAGGTGTAGCCCTGGCTGGTAGCAAACTTGTGGGCGCCATCTTCCAGATCCGCAAACCCAAATGCCGCGGTGGCATAAATCGGCACGCCCACAGCGTTGTGGGGGTCTTGGTCGGAAAGCCCACTCAAAACCGCCAGACTGGCAAAGTCCATACAAAAAACCCTCCTTCGGTTCGGCTTGAAGAAGGGCCGCGTGGGGCTACCTTCTTCCATCTTTCCCCTGGGGCATTTGCTGTGCCTAGCGGCCACCGGGGCGGATTTGGCACCTGGCGCAGGAGTCTTTCGGTAATGGGCGATGACTCCTAGGTTACGGCTTTGCCGGAATCGCGTAAGCGACTCGCCTATGCAGGTTGCCGCAGCTTCGTCGGGCCGTTCCCTCTGCTGCTCTGGATAGAAGAACAACTTGCCCATAGGGCAAGGCTCTGTGCAATGTTATGCATTTGCTGCGCGGTTGTCAATCCTGCGTGGCGAAGAATCGCGTTGCTCAACCATGCGGATGCAGCCTAAATGTATCCCACCCGTCTGAGCTCCTGCTCAACCGAGGCCAGCAGCCTCTGGTAAGCCTCGTCCAGGCTCACCCCGCGCAGACTGGCCCCCGCAGCAGGCACGTGCCCTCCCCCGCCCAGTTTTACCGCTACGGCCTGGGCCGAGACCCCACCGCGGCTGCGGATGCTGAGCTTGACCACCCCTTCCGCGCGCTCGCGCAGAAAAACCGCAATTTGACAGCCTTCGGCGTAGCGGATCATGCCGACAAAATCGTCGGAGTCTTCCACGGTCACATCGGGGGGCATGTGGGCCGTCACCAACAGGCCGCCAAAATGAAACTCTACCGTGGAAAGCGCCGCACCCATAGCCTTGAAGTAGCTGGTGGGCCGCCACTGCAAGCGGTCGGTAAGTTCGGCCAGATTTACCCCGTACCCCACCAGCTCGGCAGCCATGTGCAGCACCTCCGGGGTGGTGTTGCCGAAGCGGAAGTTGCCGGTGTCGGTAATCAGACCGGTCAGCACCGGAGTGGCAATCTCGGCATTCCAGGCAACGCCCAACGCATCTATCAGGTCCTTTACCATCTGGGCGGCGGCGGCTTTGGAAGGGTCTACCACCGCCAGGTAGCCAAAACGGGGGTTGGTGCCGTGGTGGTCAATATTAATCACAAACCCTTCAACCGGCACTCCAGCAACGCGATCCGGCTCGGCAGAGTCGAGCACCACCAGGGTGCCCCCTGCCGGCATGCGCTCGATCGGATCGCTATACTCGTCTTCCTTGACCAGAAAGCGCAGATAGCGCGGCGGGTCGGCAATCCAGGTAACTTTTTTATCCAGGGTCTTGAGGGCTCGAGCCAGCCCCAGCGAAGAGCCAATGGCGTCGCCATCGGGGTCAACGTGCGAGGCGATGATGATGGGCCCCTCGAGTTCACGCAGCGTGCTGGCAACGGTGCGAATCTTATCCCAGTAGCGCGGCTCGGGGCCGTTGAGTGCAGCATCCATACCAGCTAACTATAGCGGCTCGAGGCTGTTTAGTGCGACCCCTAAAGGTCGTCGCGTGTCTCAGGTCTAAGGTCGCAGGCCTGTGACGGTCTAGCGTTTTGGCCTTTGACCTTCGTCTTTCGACCTTCGACCATGCGCGTAAGTGCATCTTCGCATGTCTAAGGTCTCAGGTCGCAGGTCTGTGACGGCCTCGCCTTTTGGCCTCGACTGCTCGTCGCGAGTCTACGGTCTAAGGTCAATGGTCTGCCACGGTCACGTATTTTGGCCTCCGACTGCTCGTCGAATGTCCAAGGTCTAAGGTCAAAGGTCTGTGACGGCCTCGCCCTTTGGCCCTTGACCTTCGTCTTTCGACCTTCGACCATGCGCGCAAGCGCATGTTTGGCCTTCGACCTTTGTCTTTAGACCTTCGACTTGAGACCTGCGACTTGTGACTTGCGACCTTTGACCAATCGCGTTGGCGCACAAGCAGGCTATAATCCCGGATGGACTTATGGAACGGCTCATCTCCCCCACCCAATCCCTCAAAGGCAGGCTGCGCGTTCCCGGCGACAAATCGGTCACCCATCGAGGTCTGATGCTGGGTACGCTGGCCCAGGGCGAAAGCACCCTCTACTATCCCCTCAAGGCTGGCGATACCCTTTCAACCACCCAGGTCATGCGTCAGTTAGGAGCCGAGATCACCGAGCAGAACGAGCATTTTTACATTAAGGGAGCGGGCCTCAGGCTTGTGGAACCTGCCGACATTCTGGACTGCGGCAATGCCGGAACCCTTATGCGGCTGGCGGCGGGTCTGCTTTCGGGGCAGGAAATGTTCTCGGTACTAACCGGCGACGCCTCACTCCGGCGCCGCCCGATGGCTCGAGTCACCATCCCCCTCCGCCAGATGGGTGCGCGCATCGAGGGTCGTGAGAACGGCAGACTGGCCCCTCTGGCCATTCGGGGTGGCGGCCTGACCGGCATCCACTACGAGATGCCCGTGGCCAGCGCCCAGGTCAAAAGTGCGGTCTTGTTGGCGGGTCTGTTTGCCTCTGGCGAGACCGAGGTGGTGGAGCCGGCCCCGACCCGCGACCATACCGAGCGGGTCTTCCGGCACTATGGCCTGCCCATCGAGGTGGAGGGCAGCCTGATCCGCACCCGCCGGGCCGAGCCTTTCACCGCCAGGAACCTGACCGTCCCCGGCGACATCAGTAGTGCGGCTTTTTTTATTGTGGCGGCGCTAATCACCCCCGACTCCGAGGTGACCATAGGGGGGGTGGGTCTTAACCCCACCCGCACCGGCCTGCTAACCGTGCTGAAACAGATGGGGGCCGACCTGAGCTGGGAAGTCACCGAGGGGCAGGACGGCGAGCCGGTGGGCTGGATCCGGGCCCGTTCGTCAGAGCTCAAGGGAGTAGCGGTAGACCCGAAACTGATCCCGCTGATGGTGGACGAGGTGCCGGTGCTGGCCGCCGCAGCAGCCTGGGCCGAGGGCGAGACCCATATTCCCAGCCTCGAGGAGTTGCGGGTCAAGGAGTCCGACCGTCTGAGCGCCATAGCCCATAACCTGCACAACCTGGGCGTGCCGTTGGAAGCCGGGCCTGACTGGATCAACATTACAGGCGGCAGAGTGCAGGCCGACGGGGTAGTCGAGCCCTTCCACGACCACCGCATTGCCATGGCCTTTGCGGTCTGTGGCCTGCCAACAGGCGTGCTGGTGCGTGATGCCGAATGGGCCAGCATCAGCTTTCCCAGCTTCTGGCAAGACTTAGAGCGGCTATGTAGAAAGGATTGAGCAGGAGTCGTGGAATGTGCTGCAGCTAGACCCAGATCATAGGGCAGTGGAGCAGGCTACTTCAGGCCGTGGAAGATGTATGAGCACCGTACTGCCAGTTAAGATCAAGAGCCGGCCCTCGAGGATCACCATCCACGCCAAATTGTTCTGCCCTTCGACTTTCGACCCTGGACCTTCGACAATCCGTGACCGATGACTGAAGTAATTACCATAGACGGCCCCTCGGCCTCGGGCAAGACAAGCGTGGCCAGGCTGGTAGCCCGGCGCCTGGGTGTACCCTATATCTCCAGCGGACTTTTGTACCGGGCGGTGGCCCTGATCTGTCTGATCGAGAACGCCTCTGCCGAGGAAATTGAGGAGCGTCTGGGTAAGTACCGCCTAACGCTGAAGCCCACCCCCACCCAGAACCTGGTCTTTCTGGACGGTCACGAGATCAGTGAGGTTCTGCACAGCCTCGAGGTAGACCAGATTGTCTCCGCCGTAGCAGCACGCCCCGCCGTCCGCGAGTATGTCAACCAGGTACTGCGTCAAATTCCGCCCCCTTTCGTGGTGGACGGGCGCGACATGGGCAGCGCGGTTTTTCCCCAGGCCCGCTACAAGTTCTACCTTACCGCCAGCCCCGAGGTCCGGGCCAGACGTCGCGCTCCCGAGCGCGATGCCACTATCGAGACCGTTCTGGCCGAGATCGTCCGGCGCGACCAGGCCGACAAGGTACAGAGCACACCGGCCAGAGATGCCATCGTGCTGGACACCAGCCGGCAGGACCTAAACGCAGTGGTGCAGAACGTGCTTGAGCACATACATGCGTCACCGTAGACCCTTACCTGCGCGGCTACTATCCTCACGGCTAACTCGGTAGGTCTAAGGTCGAAGGTCTGCTACGGCCTCACGATCTGGCCTTCGACTGCTCGTCGAATGTCCAAGGTCGAAGGTCAAAGGTCTGCCACGGTCTTGCCTTTTGGCTTTCGACCTTCGACTCTAGACCTTCGACCATGCGCGTAAGCGCATGTTTTGGCCTTCGACCTTCGTCTTTCGACCTTCGACCAGGCGCGCTCGCGCAAGGGGCTCGCACTCACTACCCTTCAAACCCCATCAAATACGGGTCTTCCAGCATCTCGGCAATAAAGCGGCAGAATCGCGCGGCATCGGCACCGTCTATCAGGCGGTGGTCATAAGAGAGCGAGAAAGGCATGATGTTCCTGGGCTCAAAGGTAGCTTTTTCGTCATTCCAGACCGGCTCTGTGCTACTGCGCGAAACTCCCAAAATGGCTACCTCGGGCCAGTTGACAATCGGGGTAAAGCCCGTCCCGCCAATGCCCCCCAGGTTGGAGATGGTAAACGATGCTCCCTGCATCTCCTCGGGGGTAAGCTTGCGATCCCGCGCTTTGGCGGCGGTCTCGCCCAGCTCGGCAGACAGGGTAATCACACCTTTCTTGTCTACATCCCGAATCACCGGCACCAAGAGCCCGGTAGGGGTGTCCACCGCCACCCCGATGTGGATATAGTCCTTGAAAATTACCTCATTGGAGGCGGTGTCTATCGAGGCATTGAACCTGTGGAACTGCTTGAGCGCCGAGGCCGCAATTTTGAGCAGGATTGCGGTCATGGTAAGTTTTGCGCCCCGCTTCTCGGCCCGGGGGCCAAGCTTCTTACGCAGGGCTTCCATGGTGGTGATGTCGGCCTTGTCGAACTGGGTCACCATGGGGATGGTAGTCCAGGCCTGGGTCATCGCGCGCACGGTGGCGCGGCGAATTCCCGACATAGCCTCGCGGCGTACCGGGCCAAACCTGCTGAAGTCGGGCAAGGTAGCCGCAGGGGTGCTAACAGGCTGAGGGGCTGGGGGAACTGTAGCGGGAACTTCTCCCGCAGCAAACCGCTTTAGATCGCTCGCCAAGATGCGGAAGGCTGGGCCGCTGCCCACCACCTCCATCAAATTGATGCCCATCTCCCTGGCCAGCCTGCGCACACTGGGCGCAGCCGGAATCAGCTTGCGCTGCCCTGCGGGAACCGCTTGCAGTGGGGCAGCGCTGCGCTGTGGAGCAGGGGTACTAGGCTTAGCCGAGCCGGGACTGCTCGCACCGGGCTCAGGAGCAGCGGGGGCAGGGTCTGGCGCAGGTGTAGTGGCTGCTGGGGCAGGAGGCGCCGCCCCCTTGCTCCCCTGCTCCCCCGCACCCCCACTCACATCCGCCCCGCCCAGCAGCGCTAATACCTGCCCACTCTTTACCTCGTCGCCTGCCTTGACCAGCACCTTAGAGACCGTCCCGCCCTCGGAGGCCGGGGCTTCCATAACGGCTTTGTCGGTTTCCAGCTCCAGCACCGGCTGTCCGGCCACGATGGTATCGCCTTCTTTGATCAGTACCCCCACCACCACCGCAGAGGTCACGTTATCGCCCAGGTCGGGTAGTTTTAGTTCTGCCATAATGCTCCTATCGTCGCATGTCGGAGGTCTAAGGTCGAAAGTCGAAGGTCGGTAACGGTCTCGCGTTTTGGCCTTCGACCTTTGTCTTCAGACCTTCGACCAAGCGCATCAGCGCTTGTGCGGATGCTCCCGCCTGGGGTCAAAGCCCAGTTTTTTGATGGCCTCGGTAAGGGTGCTGGCACTGACCTTGCCCTCTGAGCGCAGTGCAGATAAAGCTGTCAACACCACGTTTTTTGCGTCTACTTCAAAGAAGTCGCGCAGGGCCTCGCGGGTCTCGGAGCGGCCGAAGCCATCGGTGCCCAGGCTATGAATGGGGCGGCCCAGGTAGCCCGAGACCAGATCGGGTAGTGCCTTCATGTAATCCGAGGCGGCCACAATCGGGCCTTCGGTGGGATTGAGACACTGGGCGGCGTAGGAAAGCCTGGCCTTGCTATTGGGATTGAGGCGGTTGGCGCGGGCCGTTTCGAGGGCATCGTAGTAAAGCGCTTTGTAGCTGGTCACGCTCCAGACGTCGGCTGCCAGGCCATACTCTTCCAGCATTCCAGCCGCCTTGATCACCTCGCCCAGAATGGTACCGCTGCCCAGGAGCTGTACCCTGGCCTTTGGCTTTTTCAGCTCGCTGGGCTTGAACAGATAAAGTCCCTTCAGAATGCCCTGTCTGGTCTCTTCGCGGGGCTCGGGCATGGCGGGCTGGACATAGTTCTCGTTCATCAGGGTGATGTAGTAAAAAATGTCCTCGGCGTCCTGGTACATGCGCTTCATGCCGTCTTGCAGAATGACCGCCAGCTCGTAGGCGAAGGCGGGGTCGTAGGCAGGCATGTTGGGGATGGGAATGGCCTGCATGTGGCTGTGTCCATCCTGGTGCTGCAAACCCTCGCCGTTTAGAGTGGTGCGGCCCGCCGTCGCCCCCATCATGAAGCCCTTAGTGCGCTGGTCGCCAGCGGCCCAGGCCAGGTCGCCCACCCGTTGCAGGCCAAACATCGAGTAGTAGATGTAGAAGGGGATGGCAGGCACCCCGTAGTTGGCGTAGGCCGTACCAGCAGCAATAAAACTGCACATGGCGCCGGCCTCGTTGATACCCTCTTGCAGCAGCTGCCCGGTCTGGGACTCGCGGTAAACGGTAACAGTCCCAGCGTCAACCGGGATGTATAGCTGGCCCTTGGGCGAGTAGATGCCCACCGAGCTAATTACCCCCTCCATGCCAAAGGTGCGGGCCTCGTCGGGGACAATTGGGACGATGAGTTTGCCCACCTCAGGGTGCCGCACCAGCTTGGCCAGCATCCGTACGAAAGCCATGGTGGTGGAGATTTCACGCCCGCCAGAGCCTGTCAGAAACTCCTCAAAGAAAGACAGCTCGGGGGTATGGAGCCGGTACTCAGGCACCCTCCGCTCGGGTATCAGACCACCCAGATCCGCCCGGCGGGCTAGCATGTAGCCCGCCTCTGGCGAGTCGGGGCCGGGGTGGTAGAAAGGGGTGTTTTCCAGGTCCTGGTCTTTTACCGGAATTTCCAGGAAGTCGCGGGCCTCGCGGAGGTCTTCCAGGGTGAGCTTTTTGACCTGGTGGGCCACATTTTTGGCCTGGGCGGTTGGCCCCAGAGCATATCCCTTGATCGAGCGGGCAATAATCACCGTAGGCGAGCCGCGATGCTCCACCGCAGCCTTGTAGGCGGCGTAAATTTTAACTGGGTCATGCCCCCCGCGCGAGCGCGTGAGCCGGTCTAGGTCCTGGTCGGAGTAGCCCTCGATCAGCTTTTGCAAAGCTGGGGTGTTGAAGAACTTCTCGCGCAGCTCCTTACCGCCATAAGCCGCGTAGCGCTGGCTCTCTCCGTCTACCAGTTGCTCCATCCGCTCTAGCAGTACATCCTCGGCATCCCGGGCAAAGAGTTCGTCCCAGGCGCTGCCCCAGACCAGCTTGATTACATTCCAGCCATTGCCCCGGTAGATGCTCTCAAGCTCCTGGATCACCTTGGAGTTGCCGCGCACCGGTCCGTCCAGGCGCTGCAAATTGGCATTGATCACAAAAATCAGATTATCCAGCTCCTCGTAGGCCGCCACCCGCAGCCCACCCAGGGTCTCTACCTCGTCCTGTTCGCCGTCGCCCAGAAAGGCCCAGACCTTGGCATCTGACCTGGGCCTGAGCCCCCGGTCTTCCAGGTAGCGCATGAAGCGGGCCTGGTATATGGCTTGCAGCGGCCCCAGCCCCATCGAGACGGTAGGGAACTCCCAGTAGTCGGGCATCAGCCAGGGGTGGGGGTAGCTGGAAAGACCGCGCCCCGGCCCATCTTGTAGCTCGCGGCGGAACTTGCCCAGGTCTTCGGTGCTAAAGCGCCCTTCCAGAAAACTGCGGGCATAGACCCCTGGCGACATATGGCCCTGGTAAAAGACCTTGTCGTGGTCGGAAGACTCCTGGCCCCGGAAGAAATGGTTGAAGCCTACCTCCATCAGCTCGGCAATGCTAGCATAGGTAGAGATGTGCCCGCCAACGCCATCGGCCTTTAGGTTGGCCTGCTGCACAATGGCAATGGTATTCCAGCGCAGAATGTTGGCAATGCGCTGCTCTATGGCCAGGTCTCCCGGATAGGGCGGCTGGTTTTGTCGCGGGATGGTGTTGATATAGGGGGTGTTGACCTTGTCCTGGATGACCACCCCGTGGCGGTAGGCGTGGTTTTCGAGCATCTCCATTATCTGCGCCACCCGGTCGCGCCCGGCGGTGCGCAGGACGTACTCGAGGCTCTCGCGCCACTCCTGGTTCTCGAGGTCTTCCAGCCTCAGTTGCTCTTCGGCCGATAGCCCGGCTCGAGCTGCTATTAGTTCCCGATCTTCAACCATTCGCCACTCCTTGGGGTTACGTAACAGTAGGTTAGTCTGCTGCTATCAGGCTAGGGTCGGAACTGGGCCTTGAAGCGTCTGCCAACTGCCGCTGGCTCCGGGCTGGTCTGGCTCTTGACACTCGACCCTCGACCTTTGTCACTGGCCTTACATTACAGCAGATTTTTTGCAGGCAAAACGTAAGGAAGTGCTTTTTTTACAGTGTATAAAAAACTTTTATCAAATGGCAAACCTGTGATGCAAAAAAGCCGTGCCCGATGACTCGGGAGAGGTCTTCCAGAAGCATCGATATAAAGGACGACCGCTACTGATCCAGATATTGATCCATCTCCATCGCCCCATGAAAAATCCCGAGCACAACTACCTCGTCCTGCGACCTCAGCAGATAGGCAATTTTGTAGTGGCCGTAAACCAACACGCGGATATCACCTTCCGGTTCAGAACGGTACTTGTACCCCATCTCGGGAAAAAGCGCCAGCGTGTCAGCCTGGCGAATCAGGTCTAAAACAACCTTTGCCGCGGCCTCGGGGTTTCGCTCCGCGATGTAGCCGTGAATCTTCTGTAACCAGCGCTCGGCCTGGAGCGTCCAGTTTACCCGCGCCACAAGGCTGCCTTCTGCTTGAGCTCTTCGGTGGATACGGTACGTCCGGCCCTCGAATCTTCTAGTCCCAGTTCAACCATCCGGGCAAAGGCCAATTCACGCAGAATCTCCTCGAAACTGCTGTCATCCGGCTGAGCCTTGATGATCTCGGTCATGCGCTCTTTCACCGACATGGCCCAATTATAGGGGATGACCTCGAGCTGTGTTGAGCGGGACTGGGCCCTATATTCTCTACCCCGGCGTCCTACCCCCGATGGATACGAATGCCCTGCACTCCTAGTAACAGTTACAAGCCCAAAAGCGCTTTCCCGCGTGCTCGCATTGATTGGCCTTTCGCTTGACCATTGGGGCCACACGCTCGGGGCAAATGGGGGACGAAGAGGTTGGGGGCTGGCATGAACCGGCTTGGGGGAAGGTGGTGGGGCTATCTCCAAACCCAGCATGGCCCGTACCTATTGTACCGCGTAGGCGCTCCGAGCCAGCGCGTGGACAAGGCGCAGACCGGCCGACTGCACGGCGTCCAAAAACTCATCCCGCTCCTTGCGAACCTGGGGTAAGGATCGGTTGAAAGACCCAGGACAGAGCGTGCTGCTTCAGCCCTGCAACCGCCTTGCCAGCTCCACATGCAACCGGTGGGAGCCGCGGTGCACCACAAAACCGCCCTGGTAGGGCCTGCCCGCCAGGTACAGATCGCCCAGAAAATCCAGGGCCTTGTGCCAGGCCGGCTCGTGCAGCATGCGGGGAGTATTGACAAAGTCGTGCTGGCTAAAGACCAGGGCATTCTCCAGCGTGGCCCCTCGGATAAGACCCCTGGCCCGCATAGCCTCAACCTCATGTAAAAAGCCAAAGGTGCGCGCCGGGGCAAGCTCTTCTAGTCTGGTGGGGGGGCTCTGCACCTGCTGATAGCCAATCCTGGGGTGCGGGAAAAAAATTGTTGCACTTAGCGAGAAAGTCTCGGCTGGCTGGGCCAGCACGCTGCTGCGATCCTCCTCAATTCGGGTAATTTCGCTCAAGGGCTGAGGTTGTGGACCGAGTGCCGGGAAGCCCTGCAAGGCCGCCAGCCACTCCTGGGCGCTGCCATCCAGAATGGGAACCTCCGGGCCCGACACTTCGATGACCAGACCCTCCCAGATTCCACGGAGGTAGAGCGCCGCCAGCAGATGCTCGACCGTCATCAGTCTGAGAGTGTTATGGCCAATTACCGTACAGCGAGTGGTGTCTACTACTTTGGAGGCCAGGGGGCGAAACTCGAGCCCACCTACGCGAAAACGCACCGGCCCCTCGGCCGGATGAAACCGCACCGTACTCTGTTCACCAGAATGGAGACCAATACCGCTAATCGTCATGGGAGCTAAAGCAAAAAGTCATCTAAGGCTGCTTCAGGAGCTGCCGTAAGGTGCGCTCGACGCTCACCAGCCAGTCCAAAACGGCCAGCCGACGCCAGTGCTTGCGGATGGGCTGCGCGGGTATTCCACTGGCCCAGGTTTCGCCGGGTGGAACATGCTTGGAAATCCCGCTGCCGCCTGTCAGCCTGGCGCCCTTGCCCACCCGCACATGGTCCGAGAGCACCACCCATCCTCCCATCAAGACGCCATCTTCGATCACCGCGCTTCCACCAATCGCGCTGCTACCAACCATAACTACACCCTTGCCAATTTGCACGTTGTGGCCAATGTCGGTTAAATCGCCAATTTTAGTGTTTGCACCAATTCGGGTCTCTCCCACCAGACTGCGCTGCACCACGCTGCCCGCTCCCAGCTCCACCCCGTCCTCCAGCACCACCCTGCCGGTGTGGGGCAGGCGCTGGAGGCCTTGAAACCCAAACCCCACTGCTCCCAGCACTGCTCCCGCGCCAATCTGGCAGTCGGCCCCCAGGCAGGTGTTGCGGTAGAGGGTAACCCTGGGCTCCAGCACCGTTCGGGGGCCAATTTCTGCCCCTTCGCCAATGTAGCAGAAAGGGGCAATTACCGCACCCGCGGCAATGCTGGCCCCCTGGCAGACCAGGACGTAGGCCCCAACCGACGCGGTAGGGTCTACCCTGGCCCCGGCTTCAATGGTGGCGGTTGGATGAATTCCTACCCTGGCCCAGTTAATTTTCGGGTTGAAAAGGGCCAGAATGGCGGGCCAGGCTTTTTCTACATCAGGAACGCGAATTCGACTGACAGTATCTGGGCAAAAGCTGGTCTCGCCCAGCAGCAGGGCCGCACCACTGGCCAGGGCCACCTCGAGAAACCGGTCCTCCCGCACCACTGCTAGCTCACCGGCCCGAGCCTGGTCGGGTGAGTTAAGGCGAACAATTTCCAGATCGGGGCCCTCCAGGCGGCCTCCAATCTGCCGGGCAATTTCAGAAAGCAGCATGGGGTGTTCTCGCCTCTGGTTCTTGTTTCGGGGTCGTTTCGAAGTCCATACATTAGGTCGATAGTCTATGGTCAATAGTCTATGGTCGATAGTAGACAGTTGCTTCGACCTTCGTCCTTTGTCCTTCGACCCCTGACTCTTGACCCTAAACAAACCCACAACACGAACCAGCGCGCTAGCGCCTGAGCACATTGTCCGATGTCACCAGCGCATCGCGCAGCACATGCAGCATGTCCAGCGCCCGGCCAGTACCCAGCACAACGGCCTCCACCGCATTTTCAGCCACCACCACCGGCACCCCGGTAGCCTCCTGCAGCAGCAGATCCAGGTTGCGCAGCAGAGCGCCCCCGCCGGTAAGCAAGATGCCCCGGTCAATGATGTCGGCCACCAGCTCGGGAGGGGTAGTCTCGAGCACACTCCTCACTCCCTGAACTATCTTCTCCAGGGGCTCCTTGAGGGCTTCTACCACATCATCGGTGCTCACCTCGACG
This sequence comes from Deinococcota bacterium, assembly GCA_041695225.1. Taxonomy (GTDB): domain Bacteria; phylum Deinococcota; class Deinococci; order Deinococcales; family Thermaceae; genus Meiothermus. The sequence continues at coordinate 48,664 of JBGFRI010000027.1, read as the reverse complement.
CTCTTGGGCAGCCCCGTAATCAGGTCGCGCCCCCGCACCTCGGCCAGTGCATCCTGCTCGCCCGGCGTGCGCTTGGCAGCCCCAATCTTGATTTTGAGCTCCTCGGCCGTGCGCTCGCCGATCATCAGACTGTACTTGTTGCGAATGAAGCGAATGATGGACTCATCAAACTCGTTGCCAGCAATACGCAGGCTGATCGAACGAACAATACCCCCCAGCGAAATAACCGCAATATCGCTGGAACCTCCCCCGATGTCCACTACCATGCTTCCGGTAGGCTCGGCAATCTTGATGCCAGCCCCAATGGCCGCAGCCAGGGGTTCATCAATCAGATATGCCCGTTTGGCGCCGGCTTCCACAATCGCCTGCACCACCGCACGCCGTTCGACCTCGGTCACGCCCGAGGGTACCCCAACCATCACTTGCGGGCGAAAAAAACGCAATGGGGGCAGGACTTTTCTGATAAACAGGGTAAGCATCCGCTCGGTCAGGGTATAGTCGGCAATTACCCCATCCTTGAGGGGGCGGGCTGCCACGATGTTGCCAGGGGTGCGGCCAAGCATTCGGTAGGCCTCGGCCCCAACGGCCTTGACCTCCTTGGTCTCGCTGACCATGGCAATAACCGAAGGTTCACGCAGCACAATACCCTTGCCACGCACATAAATGAGCACCGATGCGGTGCCCAGGTCAATACCCACATCTTCACCGCGAAACGAGAACAACCCGGCCATAGCGCTTCATTGTACAGGTTTGGGTGAGAAGCACAATATCGGTAAAAGGTGAGAGCCAATGGTCTGGCAGCAAGATTACATCAACAAAATGACCCCATGTTAGAGGCGAAAGGCGAAGGCAAGAAGGAAAGTGTCGAGGGTCGAGAGTCGAGGGCAGGGAGTAAAAAGCTGGGAGTCTTGGTGGAGGCGGAGCAAGCGCTTGCGCGCTTGGTCGAAGGTCTAACGACGAAGGTCGAAAGCCAAAAGGCAAGACCGTGGCAGACCTTCGACCTTAGGCATGCGACACTAGTAAACCATCCCAGCCCCGGTCCGACCCTGGACCTGCGACTTGCCACCTGCGACCTGGGACTTGAGACCTGCGACCTGGGACTTGAGACCTAAGACCTTATTTGCCAGCCGGGGCAGTCACGAAGGCAGGTCACCGGGGTGGTTGGCGTTTAGAAATAAGTATGGCCCAAAACGGGCTTCCAGCTCGGCCTTGTCCAGTGCTACATGTGGGATACTGCGCAAGACTGCCTGTACTTTGAACTGACCGGCCTCGAGGCGGCGCAAAACTTCGGGCTCGAGGGACTTATGGTAAAGCCCCCCCAGTGGTTCAAAGAAATCCCCCGAAGCAGCCACCACTGCTTTGGTATCTGGGGTAATGTGGCAGAGCATAAACCGCCAGAACTCCTTGCTTAAGAAGGGTTGGTCACAGCCTGCCACGGCCACCCAGTCCTGCTTAGCGTGAACCAGGGCCGCATGCAGCCCTGACAAAGTATCCCCGCCCAGCTTTAGGTCGTGATAAACCTGCCCTAGCCCAGGATAGTCCCGATTGGATACCACAAAACGCTCTGTGGCCTCGGCCAGCGAATCCATCGCCCAAACAATCAGGGGCTTGCCCCGGTAAACATACAGCGCTTTGTCTTGCCCAAACCGGCTGGACTGCCCCCCCGCCAAAATAGCCCCACTCCACTGCATCGGCAGCAGCATATGCCAGATGGAGGGCATCTGGGTAGTCCAGAGCTGCGATCAATCTTGTTAGCTCACGCTCCGATATATTTTTCGCCGAAGTCAGGGCTCGATTTACCGATGACAAGTGTGGCATGGCCGGCCCCACCCCCCGAACGTGCTTATTTCCCTTCGTCACAGTATCACCTATGCAGGGTTGTAGGCAGTGAACGCCACTACGTGGTAGGTGAAGAAGACCGTGTGAGGCTTTCGGAACCTCGAGCACTTCAAGACGGCGGTATACTTCCATCGCGGAGGGCTGGACCTCCATCCTCTCACTTTCCGGAATCCAAATTTACACTTGAACTGCCCAGAGCCTGTGCAAGTTTTTGGGCTTTGGTGATCCCCAGCCGCTCTACAAAGCCGCTGACATGCCTACCCTCGTATCTCCAGGTAGCTCTGTGCCTGTTGAGCTAGTCGCAGAAACAAATCCCGCACACTGTGCTGCCCACCAGGTAATCACCTTAACCACTGTTTCTGGTAGAGTGAAATTTCTGCCAAACACTGTAGTGGCAAAACTACCGTCTATCATTAGTTTTTTGCCTTGTACCTGACATTCCCCTGACACATGCCTGAGAAGCTATACCTCGGAGAGTGGTACCGCGTTACTTGTACCGCTTGCTACCGAAACCAAGGAGAAACTGAGATGAAAAAGAAGCTAGTTGTAGCCGCTGCCATGCTAAGCCTTGCAGGCGCAGCCATGGCGCAAGTCACCCTGTCAGGTGCGGGAGCAACTTTTCCTGCACCGCTTTACACCGAGTACTATCTGCCTAACTTCCACCGGGCCAATCCAGACATTCGTATTAGCTACGCAGCCGTAGGCTCGGGGGCGGGCATCCGCCAGTTTACTGACCGGGTAGTGCAGTTCGGCGCCACCGATGCCCCCCTGACCGATGCAGCAATCGCCGCTATTCGTACGGCCACCGGCTCCACCCCGCTGCACATTCCCACTGCACTGGGCTCGGTGGTGGTGATCTACAACCTGCCGATGCTTCCCCGCGAGACCGAGATTCGCCTCGACCCCGACACTCTGGCTGCCATCAAGCTGGGCCGTATAGTGCGCTGGAATGACCCCCGTATCCAGGCCCTTAACCCCAATGTGCGTCTGCCTACCCTGATGATCTCGGCAGTTCACCGCTCCGATGCTTCCGGTACTACTCTGATCTACACCAACTACCTCTCGGCCATTTCGACCGAGTGGAGAACCCGGGTAGGTGCCGCAACCTCGGTCAACTGGCCGGCCTTCACCACACTGGGCGGCAGGGGTAACGCTGGGGTTGCGGCCATGGTGGCCCAGACCCCTGGGGCCATCGGCTACGTGGAACTGAAGTTTGCCGTGGAAAACAACCTGCCCTTTGCTACCCTGCGCAACCAGGCCGGCAACTGGATCCGTCCTACCCTTGCGGCAGCAACTGCGGCACTGGATGGTGTCACCATACCCGCAGACTTGAGGCTACCCGGCCACGTTATCAATACCACCCACCCGCAGGGTTACCCGATCGTAGGCATGACCTGGCTGCTGGTTCACCAGGAGCAGAGTGTAACCGCCCGTAATATCGAGCAGGCTCGAGCCCTGGTGCGTTTCCTGCGCTGGATTCTGACTGAAGGCCAGGAGCTGAATGAGCGGGCTAATATGGTAAGGCTCTCACCAGACGTGGCCCGCCGCGCTCTGGCCATGGTCGACACCATGACCTTCAACGGTGCTCCTATTCGCTAGGCTGTAGCATAATACGGGGTGAGGCTTCTCAGCCTCACCCTTTTATCGGAAGAACTCCTTATGGCTTCACAACCTTTTCTTAGCGCTAGACACTCTCCATTGTACCGGGCCTTTGGTGACCGGCTTTTCCTGCTAGTACTACTGTTGTTCGGCCTAACCATCATAGGTATTGTCGTCTTGATGGGCTGGCAGCTAGCAGCGGGCGGCAGCCAGGCCTTTGCCCAGTTTGGTCTGCTGGGCTTTCTGGGTGGTGTTACCTGGGACCCAGTGGCCAACGTGTATGGGGCCTGGCCTTTTATTCTGGGAACCCTGATTACCAGTCTGGCTGCTATAATACTGGCTTTTTTCCCCGCTATCGCGATAGCTATCTATGCGGTGGAGTATGCTCCACGCTGGTTGAGTAATACCATCCAGTATGCGCTTGAGCTCCTGGCGGCACTGCCCAGCGTAATCTATGGGCTCTGGGGCCTGCTGGTACTGGCCCCAATACTCCGTAGTTACCAGCAGAATATCGTGATTTGGGCCATGGAAAACCAGCATGACTGGCTGCTGGCCATCCTGGGCCCTCCCATTGGCTTTGGCATGAGCACCGCGATAATTGTCCTTGCTGTAATGGTAATACCCTATGCGGCCAGTTTGGCCAAAGACTCCATTGCCCTGGTTCCCGGCGCTCAGCGCGAGGCGGCCTATGCCCTGGGTGCCACCAAGTGGGAAGTGATCAAAAATGCAGTTTTGCCCTACGCTAAAGGGGGTATTCTGGCGGGTATAATCCTGGGGTTCACCCGGGCTCTGGGTGAGACTATGGCCGTTGTGATGGTAATTGGTAACAACAACAACTTGCCTTTTACCATCTTTGGCAGTGCCACTACCATTCCGGCTTCAATTATTAACGAGTTCGGCGAGGCGATGGACCTGAAGCTAAGCGCCTTGCTGGCGCTGGGATTTATCCTCTTTATCATGAGTGGGGCAATGAACCTTCTGGCTGCCTGGATCGTAAAGCGTATGAGTGTGGAGGGTAGACTGTGAGACCGCCCACTGACATCGCCTCAGCGATTCCCAAAGGGGGCAATCTTCGGGTCAGGCGTGTTTGGAATGTCGTAATGGTAATTCTGTTGCTGCTGGGCTCAATCGTCGTTCTCTCACCATTAATCGCAGTTCTGGGGGCAGTTTTTGTCAACGGATTGCCAACCATAAACCTGGCTTTCCTGACCCAGGAGTTCAGACCAGTCGGAGAGGGTGGTGGTGGCCTGTTGCACGCCATCGTTGGCACCCTGATGATGAACCTGCTGGCCCTGCTAATCGGTGGGCTACTGGGCTTTGCCGGGGGTGTGCTGCTCTCGGAGTACCCCGACCACCCCATAACCCCTTACCTGCGTACCATCTCCGACCTGCTAAACGGTCTTCCGGCCTTGCTAAAAGGTCTGGTGATTTACGCCATAATTGTGCTCCCTACCGGGATGTTCTCCGGCTATGCCGGCGCGCTGGCCCTGGCCATCATCCTTGCCCCGATCGTATTGCGGTCTACCGAGGGGGTTCTTCAGCTGGTCCCCTGGAGTGTGCGCGAGGCAGGCGTGGCCCTGGGGCTGCCCCGTTGGAGAGTAACCATTTCCCTGGTTATTCCGGCAGCCACTTTTGGGGTGGTGACAGGCCTGATGCTGGGCTTCGCCCGGGCCGCTGGCGAGGCCGCGCCGCTCTTCTTCACCGCCGGGGGAAGCCAGTTTCTAAACCTAACGCTGGGCCAGCCGACCGAGAGCCTGGCCCTGACCATATTCAAGTACGCCAACGAGCCCGCGGTACTACGCCAGGAGCAAGCCTGGGGCGCCGCTTTGATACTAACCTCTATGGTCCTGGTTGCCAGCCTGCTGGCCCGCTGGGCTACGCGAAAATACAACTAGCTTTCGGAGGAGATTCGATGAACCAACAAAAGCCCTACAGCGTTTCCATGCCCACCGGTCAGACCGAGACCAAGCTGACCCTGGCAGCAGATTTGCGGCCCCGCATGGAGACCAAGGGACTCTCGGTTTACTACGGCAAAAAGATGGGCGTACGCAATGTGAGCATGCCCATCTATGCCAACACCGTTACCGCCTTAATTGGCCCTTCGGGGTGTGGTAAGACCACTTTTTTACGGGCTTTGAACCGCATGCACGACCTCACCCCCATTGCGCGGGTTGAGGGCGAGGCTCTGCTGGATGGACAAAACATCTATGCCCCTGGAGTGGACGCGGTGGAGATCAGGCGTAAAATTGGGATGGTTTTCCAGAAGCCAAACCCCTTCCCTACCCTTACCATTTACGACAATGTGGCGGCTGGCCTCAAGCTGATGGGTGTGCGCCGCAGGGACGTGCTAGACGAAGCTGTTGAGCGATCTCTGACCCAGGCCGCCCTGTGGAATGAGGTCAAAGATCGCCTGCGGGCGCCGGGGATGAGTCTATCCGGTGGGCAGCAGCAGCGTCTGTGCATTGCCCGTGCCTTGACGGTGCAGCCAGAGGTGCTGCTGATGGACGAGCCCACCTCGTCGCTAGACCCCATCTCTACCCAGAGCATCGAAGACCTCCTGACCGAGCTCAAGAAGCATGTCACCGTAGCTATTGTCACCCACAACATGCAGCAGGCTGGCCGGGTCTCAGACTTTACCGGATACTTCCTGCTAGGTGATCTGATCGAGTTTGGGCCAACCAATCAGCTTTTCACTAACCCCAAAGACCCGCACACCGAAGCCTATATCACCGGCCGTTTCGGCTAAGCCTGACTAATTCGCAGGCGCTGTGGGCTCGGGTGGTGTAGCAAAGTTCAGCCCATTGTATTTCTTCTGGCAGGCTTTTATACCCTCGATCACCCAGGTTTGTGCCGCTTCGGCGGCAGTCTGAACCACTTTATCCATCACCGCTTCCAGGTCGGGGTGAAAGCCAGTGAGCACCCAGCCTGCTCCGTCATCGGGGCTGGGGGGCTTACCGATACCAATGCGAAGGCGATGAAAATCCCTGGTGCCCAGGTGGGTGGCGATGGACTCCAAGCCATAATTCCCTGCACTGCTCCCACCCGCCTTGAAGCGCAGGCGGCCCGGGGGTAAGTCTAGTTCATCATGCACTACCAGGATCCGCTCTGGTGGAATTTTGTAAAAACCAGCCAGCGGCGCCACGGCCTCACCACTAACGTTGTAGAAGGTGGTGGGTTTGACCAGCCAGCCTGAAACACGTTCACCGGCAGGTGTCGGAACCTCATACCTGGCTATTAGGGCATTTCGCCGGTGCTGGAAACTCGAGCTAAGACGATCCAGCACCCAGAACCCCACATTGTGCTTGGTACGTGCATATTGAATCCCCGGATTTCCCAGCCCGACAATTAGAAACATTGCGCTACCCTGCGATTTTCAGCCTTTCCACTCCAAGCTGGATCCAACCAATGGCTCACGTCCTGGTTCATCGGCGGCGAAAGCTCTCAATTACTGCTATTGAGAGATACTAACGGCCAGCATACCCAGCATACAGGGAAGGGGGTTAGCAAGTGCGGTGCCAGACGTAGACCAGGCCCCAGGACAGACGTTAGAAGTCGGGGCTCGGAAACAGCTGCAATGGCCACTGACAGGCGGCCTGGTACCTACTTTTCCTCCTCGACCTTACCCTTCTTGATGACTTCTACCTCGGCAGGTACCGTAGCGGCCTGGGCGGTTAGTTTCTCGGCGTCTTCTGGCGGTACGATGGCCAAAACAGTAGTACGGGCATTCATGGCCAGTTTTACCCCTTCAGGAAGGGTGAGCCCGTCGGCGTGAATGCTATCGCCGATGCGCAGCTCGCTGGCATTAACTTCGATGAAGGGCGGGATGGACTTGGGCAAGACCTTGACCTGGAGGTCGTTGTTGACCATCTGAAGGACGCCCCCCTCGCGCACACCCTGGGGTATGCCCACAACCTTGACAGGAATCCACATCAGCACCGGCTCGTCGGAAAGGGCATAAAAGTCCACATGGTCGGGGCGGCGGCGGCGCTTGTCGAGGTTGATCTGGCGCACCAGGGTATCAATGGTTTTACCGCCCTCGAGCTCGAGGGTAATCACCTGGTGAATACCCGCAGCCATAAAGACCTTGTTGAACTCTTTGAGATCTACCACCACCTTGTAGTTCTCCTGGCGGTTGTAAACCACGCCGGGCAGTTTGCCTGCCTCTCGCAATGCAGTGGGGTTTTCGTTCCCACGACTAAGGGCTTTGATGCGGTATTCCATTGCCTTCCTCCAAAACTCTCTTTTTTGCTGGACATCGGGCCCAGGATCTGTCGGGATCTGTCGGGACCTGTCAGGATCTGTTTTGATCACGCCACAACACTGGTGTGGGGTTCAAAACACAAGCCTAAAAAGCATACCACAACCCTCGGTCGCTAGAAAAGCTTCTGGAATTTGCCTCTGGGACCAGACTCACCACTGCGTGCGAAGTGGGTCCTGCTCGTGGGTCTCGGTTAGCGAGGTCGTGCTTGCTCGAGGGCGGTTTCCATACTGCCCGTAGCCGTTGTAGCCCCTCGAGAACTCCAGCATTCCCTCCCCTGAACGCAATTGGTTCACGACCAGACCCAGCACCCTGGCCCCGATACGGGTCAGGCTGTCTACGGCAGCTACCAGGCTGCGGCGGTGGGTATTACCGGTGTTCACCAGCACCAGCATGCCAGAGACCTGCGGAGCAACTACCAGCGTATCGGTGACGGCGAGTACGGGAGGTGTATCAATAATGATGGTGTCCCAGTCACCCGATTCACGCAGGCGGCGCAAAAAGGGTCGAAAATGCTGGGAGAGCAGACCCGAGGGGTCTTCGACACTCTGCAAGCACGGTAGCAGGGATAGTCCGCGCTCGAGCTGGTGGGTGGCCATGCTAAAAAGCGGGTCGCGCAGCACCGATATCACATCGGGGCCAGTCTCGATGTTGAATTCGCTGTGCAGGATGGGGCGGTGTAGGTCGAGGTCAATCAGCAGGGTGCGCTTTCCGGTTCGGGCATAGGCCCTTGCCAGGGCGATGGCGACGCTGCTTTTACCCTCTTTGGCTTCTGGGCTGGTAACAGCGATAATTTTTGGGTCGTCCTCGTCCATCAGACCCTGGTTGACATAGGTGCGCAGATAGCTGGCAGCCTCCCGCGGCAGGTCGCGGCTGACATTGTTGATCTTGGGGAACTCCCCCAGCACTTGCAGCCCGGTCAATTGCGCGGCATCCTGGCTGTTGCGTACCGTACGCACCGAGACCTCACGCAGCAGCATAAAGAGAATGCCAAAAGCCAGGGTAAGCGCCCCAGCCAGTAGCGCGTTGAGCAGGGAGCGGGGCCCGATGGGGCGGATGGGCAGTTCGGCGGTATCCAGCAGACTTAGCTGGCCGGTGGCCCCTTGCTCCAACGCCCGCACCAAGTCGAGGTCGCGCAGCAAGCTGCCCTGCAAGCTGCGCAGGCCTTCGATGCGTTCGGGCGTGTGGTTGCCCCTGGCCAGATCGGCCCGGACCGAGCCCAGCTGGGTCTCAAGCGACTGGCGGTAGCGGCTGAAGCTGCCCCGTATACGCTGGTCGTCCCAGTTCCTCAGGGCATCGGCCCACTCATTGGCCAGCTGGGCCGCCTTTGCAGGGTCGCTGTCGCGAACACTGAGGATGATGATGCCGGACTGGCGGCCATCCACCGTGCGCACCCGTAGTTTGCGCCGGAATTCCTCGAGGGAATGCTGGTTTTGTGGGCTGTCGAGGGTATCCTTGAGCACCTGGCTGCTCAGGGCTGCCTCGCGGTAGGCCTGGCTATCGAGAGGGCTGGCGACATGCACGCTGCTGATGCCGGTTCCGGAAAAGGCGGTGGGCTGTGCCGCCAGCAGCCGGGCGGTGGCCTGGTATACGGGCGGTTGCAGGCGCGAAATTAGATAAGCCGCAACGGTCGCCGCGAGCGCAAGCAGAATAAGAACCCAGCTATAGCGTAATAACCGCTGGTAAAATTCAGCGAAGTCTACCTTGATGATACCGGGGAGCTCTCTCATTACGGTACTGAATTGTACTACGCAAAACTGCCAAATACCCGCTTCTTATCGTAAAAATCAATCACCCAATAATGCGGGCGATTTACGCCACAACCCGCCTCCCAGCCTGATGGAATGCTCCGAGTTCGAATCTGGCTTCTGGCCGTTACTGATGCTTAACGCTCGCAGTTTCGCTTCAGAGCTGAGCTTTGCCTCACGCCCAGTTGTCGCCCAGCCCGGATAGAGCCTTTATCCGTGCGGGGCATGGTATTTCTGCACAAGCACCCGCGCTGGCTTATGCGCTTCCATCTAATTTGCTGGCATATTTGCGACCCTCGAGCCCCCGTCTGTATTACTGGGATGATTCTGATGAACACATAAGGATTCTTTTTTCAAGCGGCCCAAGATGGTTTGGTGGAACAGCGCAGGCCGGTTGCAAGAATGACCATTATCGTCCACCGGACAACTTTTCTAACCACTTGGTTAAACCCACTAGACAAAACGGCGATTATGTTATAGGCTTACTCCATCCGAGTTGGTACAAACCAAACGGGGGAAGGAACAAAACGCAGATGAACTGAAAAAAACTGACCGCAACGCACACCCAACGAGCCGCCCGAAACAGACGACCCCAAGCAAAGCGCCCCTGTGGCGCAGACCGAAACGGAAGTGGATGATGAAAGAGCTCGAGCTCCCCCTGCACCCCCATCTAGAGACCATCTTTGGTTATGCTGGCCACGCCCCCAGAGTGGTCTTCTACTGGGAACCCAAAAGCGATAGTCTGATCTACCAAGACGGCCTGACAAGCGGCCCCGCCAACTCCTGGGCCTACCTGATCTGGGCCGCCCACCCCTCGGTTAAGCCCATCCTGGCTCCTGGCGAGCACCCTATCCTGCTGCTCGACCGGCCTGGCCGCAAGCTCTACAGCCTTAGCCGCACGGAAGCTCTCGAGGTTTCGGGCCTTCCCCATCCGAGCCTGCACCGGGGCCAGTTCGCCGAACATCTCAAAGACTGCCGGAGTCCAGACGCCAGCACTCGGAAAGTGGCCCAGCAACTCCTGGTCGAGTTTGTGAACTGGCTGGCAGCATTGCAGGAAGCCGGAGAGCAGCCTAAGAACCATTATCCGAACCGAAAAACACCTCACCCGCAAAGCAGCGAAACAGAGATGATCCCACCGCTGCAAACCCGCACCCCTTATGGGGGCATCGTGAAATTCCAGCCTAGCGCCAAGCAGATCAAGGTATGCGGTGGTCAGAGCTTCGACTGGCTGCCGACCACTTCCTGAGCCCTACTAGCAATGCCCTATCTTTTCTGACCGTAACGCATAAGGAGAAAAACATGTCCACCAACTTAGTCCTCATCAGCGGCGTCCTCAGCAAACACGAACTGCGCTACACCCCCAAAGCAACTCCCGTACTCGAGGTTTTTCTGGTCGGCAAGCGGCCCGTAACCGAGAACCACGTCTTCTTCCGCGCCGACCTCACCTTCTATGGCAAGATGGCCGAGCATCTGGCCGATCAACTGGTAGATGGGCAGGCTTATCAGGCCGTTGGCCGCCTGGTCTACGAAACCTGGGACTCCGACGGTGTGAAAGGCTCGCGCTTACGCATTGTGGGCGAGGAGCTCTTCAAGCTGGAACGTGCCGATATCCGCACCGAGGAAAAAGGTCCGGTACTGTACTGCGCCCTGAACCGGGTGATCCTGACCGGTGGACTCACCGCCGACCCCGAGTTCCGTCAGACCTCACTCCAAACCCCGGTCACCAGGGCCAGTCTGGGCTTCTCGAGCTGGAACGCTTCGGCCAAGCAGGCCAGGAGCCACTATCTCGAGCTGGAAGCCTGGCGCGACCTGGCCGAGCAGTTTGCCGGCCTCAAGAAGGGCTCGCAACTCTTGCTGGAAGGCGCGCTCAAAACCGAGGTCTGGGAAGACAAGGAGACCAAAGCCAGGCGCTACAAGCGGGTCCTGGAAGTCCAGCACCTGACCCCGCTGGCCCGTATCCGTAGCGCCGAGCATAGCCCGGATGGGCCTCCGCCTGTCAAGGACAAGACCAAGGCAAAAGTCAAGACCAAACCCAGCTAAAGAGCTTTTCCACAGGCTGGGTACTGGTTAATCCCAATGTGAAATTGCCGTAGATCATCGTCTTCGGGCAACCATGACTAGCAACCAACAGCAGCGAAGCAGTTCAGGAATACCTGTGTGGATGAAAGTTTCCTGGACTGCTTCGAGGCCTTTTTCACCAATCTACAGCCAGCTCAGCACCGGCGCCTCGATCATGGTAATGAAGCCAGCTCTTTGTGACCCTGGTATAGCTTCAACCCAGCCGCTCATAGGCGGGCAGGGTCAGGAACTCCACAAAATCGGGCTGCAACACTAGTTCGTCCAGGAGTTGCGCTGCCGCTTCCAGGTTTTTCATGCCCGCCAGCTTTGCCATCTCCTCCTGCTTGAGCTGCGCATACAATTCACTGGTGAAGGTGCGTCCATCGTCCAGCTTCGCGCCCTTTTTGAGCCACTGCCACAGTTGCGAACGAGAAATCTCGGCGGTGGCTGCGTCTTCCATCAGGTTGAAAATTGCCACTGCGCCAGAGCCACCCAGCCAGGCCGCCAAGTACTGCAACCCCACGCTGATGTTGTTGCGGATGCCGGCCTCGGTGATCTTGCCGCCCGGCACTTTGAGATCAATCAGGTCCTGGGCCTTGATCCGGCCATCCACCTCCTCGCGCAGGCGGTCTTTCTGGTTGGGCCTCTCACCCAGCACCCGGTCAAATACCGTCAGGGCCACCGGCACCAGGTCGGGGTGGGCGACCCAGGTACCATCAAAACCATCGCCGGACTCGCGCTCTTTGTCCCTGGTTACCTGTTCTATAGCCTTGGCATTCACCTCGGGGTCTTTGCGACTGGGGATAAAGGCCGACATCCCCCCAATGGCGTGCGCCCCGCGCTTGTGGCAAGTACGCACCAGCAGCTCGGTGTAGGCCCGCATAAAGGGCACGGTCATGGTGACCTGGGCGCGGTCGGGGAAGAGCACATCGTAGGTTGCAAATTTTTTGATGCAGCTAAAAATGTAGTCCCAGCGTCCGGCGTTGAGACCCGCCGCGTGTTCACGCAGCTCGTACAGGATCTCTTCCATCTCGAAGGCGGCCAGAATGGTCTCGATCAGCACGGTAGCCCGGATGGTACCCTGGGGAATTCCCAGGTAGCTCTGGGCAAACTTGAAGACCTCGTTCCACAGGCGGGCCTCGAGGTGGCTCTCGGTCTTGGGCAGGTAAAAATAGGGCCCGCTTCCGCGCTTTAGGAGTTCGTGGGCGTTGTGAAAAAAATACAGACCGAAGTCGAAGAGACTCCCCGAGATCGGCTCTCCGTCTACCAGCAGGTGACGTTCGTTCAGGTGCCAGCCACGGGGGCGCACCAGCAAAGTAGCAATTTTCTGGTTAAGCCTATATTCCTTTTCGGGGGTGCTAAGGCTGATCGTGCGGCGCACCGCATCCATCAGGTTTTGCTGGCCCTGTACCACGTTTTCCCAGGTGGGCGAGAGCGAGTCTTCGCAGTCGGCCATAAAGACCCTAGCCCCGGAGTTGAGGGCATTAATCATCATCTTGCGCTCGGTGGGGCCGGTGATCTCTACCCGTCGGTCATTGAGGTCGGCCGGAGCGGGGGCCACTTTCCAGCCGCCCTCTCGCATGAAGCGGGTATGGACCAGGAAGCCAGGCTTCTCGCCTGCCTCAATTCGTATGGCAATTTCGGCGCGGCGTTGCAGCAGACCTTTGCGCACTGCATTAAATTCGCGCTGTAGTCCGGCCAGAAAGGCCAGGGCTTCGGGGGTAAGCACCGTGTCGGAAGCTGGTAGTCTGGCTCCGGTAATCTGTACACCGTGGGGCAGCTCGCTCATAGGGGTCTCCTGGTTAGTGAGTTTGGGAGGAGGGCAGTTTACTCCCTGGCTAAGTCAAAGCCTAGCCCCTCGAAAATAAGTTTGTCAACACGTGAGATTGTTTTGCACCCATTGAAAAATATCGGGAACCGGTTTAGCCTTTAGCCATGGAAGCCAAGCGTCGCCCAGGGCGCAGCCGCAAAACCAGAGTGGGAGAAGTACGAACCCTGGAGCGTGGTCTCCAGCTGCTTACAGCGCTCTCCGAGTCCGAGACCCTTACTCTGTCCGAGCTAGCCCGCAAGACCGAACTCTCGCCCAGCACAGCTTACCGGCTCTTAGAAACCCTGCGCCACCGGGGCTTTGCCGACTGGGACGAGGCCAAGGGCCGCTGGAAAGTCGGCCTGCGGGCTTATCAGGTAGGGTCGGCCTTCCTGACGCGGGGGGGGCTAATTGATGCGGCCATGCCCGAGATGGAAAAGCTGGTGGACGAGCTCAACGAAACGGTCAATCTGGCCGTGCTGGACGGCAACGAGGTGGTTTACATTGCGCAGGTCGAGGGCCGCCAGCTCATCCGTATGTTTACCCGGATTGGGGCCAGGGCCCCCATCTACTGCACCGGAGTGGGCAAAGCCCTGCTATTAGAACACCAGGAGCCAGAAGTGCGCCGGATTGTGGGGGCAGGGCCCTTCAAACCCTATACGGCCAAGACCATTACCACCCTGGATAGCTTTCTTAAAACCCTGCAAGAGGCGCGCCAGCGCCGCTATGTGATAGATGATCAGGAGCGTGAGGATGGGGTGCGGTGTATCGCTACTCCTATTCATGACAACCGGGGCAAGGTGGTGGCCTCCATCTCGCTCTCGGCCCCTGCCAGCCGGGTTCCCGACGAACGTCTGGAGGCCTTGGGGTTCAGAATCAGGCGGGCCGCCGACGCAGTTTCACTACGGTTAGGCTGGGCAGGTTAAGCTGCGCCAGCAAGACATTGCTCCCCCTTCAACTACCCCAGTACCGGCGGGGTAACCCGTCAATGCTTTAGGTTAAGACTATAATCACAACTCCAACCCCGGCTTTTCTAAATGGGCGCCAGCGACTCTGGCCGGCCTTGATGTCAACAGCCCCAGAATACGGGCACACGGGGGGTCAAGGCGTGAACCTGCTCACAGCAAAAGATAGTCCTGGATGACAGACACCTGCAACCCCTGGCCCACTGACCGAAGCAAGGCATTATTAATTACACCAGTCTTTGTATCTCCTAAAGGTATCCTATAAGCACACGAGCAGGTATAGTCTAGGGGAAATGAGCACGAAACCAGTGACGGGTACAGAAAATCGGCTAGCCGATCGGCAGGACAAGTGGTGGATCGAGCCCCTATTTACGGTGCTGAGCCTGGGCTTGTTCGGAGTGTATGCGCTGTGGGTGGCCTGGAACCGCCAGCACTTCGAGTATGGGCCGTACATATCGCCCTTTTACTCGATCCCCATCCCGGGGGTTTACGCCCGCGACCTGGACTGGCTGGCCATCTCACCAGCCTTCCTGGTACTGTGGATCCCCCTGGGCTTCAGGGCAACCTGTTACTACTACCGCAAGGCCTACTACCGGGCCTTCTTCTGGGATCCGCCATCGTGCGCAGTCCCCGAGCTAAGGAAGTCGTATAGTGGCGAACAGCGTTTTCCTTTCGTCCTAAATAACCTGCACCGCTATTTCTTTTATTTCTCCATTCCGGTGATGGTTTTCTTGTGGTACGACGCCCTTAAAGCCTTCTTTTTCAGCGACGGATTTGGGGTCGGGGTGGGTAGCCTGATCATGCTGGCAAACGTAATCCTACTTTCCTACTACACTTTCTCTTGCCATGCCTGGCGGCACATAGCCGGTGGCTGCCTCAACTGCATGTCCAAACACAAGGCCCGCTACGGCCTCTGGCAGCGCATTAGCAATATCAATAAAAGCCATGGTTTCTGGGGTGTTACCAGTATGCTCTCGGTCTGGTTCACCGACGTGTACATCCGCATGTGTTCAATGGGCATCATCAGCGATTTCCGCTTTTTCTAAAGGAGCCCGGTTATGGAGTCCTACACAACCTACGACTACGACGTACTGGTAATCGGCGCTGGCGGGGCGGGCCTGCGAGCTGCCATCGCTGCCATTGAAAAAGGGGCCCGGGTAGGGGTGGTCAGCAAGAGCCTGCTGGGCAAGGCCCATACCGTGATGGCCGAGGGCGGCATGGCCGCGGCCCTGGGCAATGCTCGCCCCGAAGACAACTGGAAGGTGCACTTCCGCGATACCCTCAAGGGTGGCGGGATGCTCAACAACTGGAAGATGGTGGAGAACTACACCAAAGAGGCCGCCGAGCGGGTGCTTGAGCTCGAGCGGTGGGGCGCTGTTTTTGACCGTACACCCGATGGGAGAATCAATCAACGCAACTTCGGCGGGCACTCCTACCCCCGCCTGGCTCATGTGGGAGACCGCACGGGGCTCGAGCTGATCCGCACCCTGCAAGACCACGCGGTGAAGGTTGGTATCAACGCCCATATGGAGACCACCATCTACCGCCTCCTCACCGAGGGCGGGGCTGTGGTAGGGGCTTTGGGTTTCGACCGCCAGACCGGCGAATTTCTGGTATTTCGGGCCAGAGCAGTGATTCTCGCAACCGGCGGGCTGGGCCGCATTTACCAGATCACCTCCAACTCCTGGGAGTGTACCGGAGATGGCTTCGCACTGGCCAGCATGGTGGGGGCCGACCTGATTGACATGGAGTTCATCCAGTTTCACCCCACCGGCATGATCTGGCCCCCGGGCGTGATGGGGGTGCTTGTTACCGAGGGGGTGCGGGGCGAGGGCGGGGTGCTTAAGAACCGCGAGGGCAGGCGCTTTATGTTCGACAACGTGCCCGAGCGCTACAAGGGTGAGTTCGCCGAGACCGAAGAAGAGGCTGAAAAGTGGCTGGGCGGCGACCGCGAGGCCCGCCGTCCCCCAGAGCTGCTGGTCCGAGACGTGGTAGCCAGGGCCATCCGCCGCGAGGTCAACGAAGGCCGGGGCAGCCCGCACGGTGGGGCTTATCTGGATATCGCTAGCCGCCGCCCTGCCGACTACATCAAGAAAAAGCTCCCCAGCATGTACCACCAGTTCATGAAGCTGGCCAACCTGGACATCACCAAAGAACCCATGGAAGTCGGACCAACCTGCCATTATGTGATGGGCGGCGTCCGCGTTGACCCCGATACCCAGGCCACCAATGTTCCGGGCCTCTATGCTGCGGGCGAGGTGGCTGGCGGCCTGCACGGAGCCAACCGCCTGGGCGGAAACTCGCTTTCCGACCTGGTGGTGTTTGGCCAGCGGGCCGGCCTTGCGGCCGCAGAGTATGCAGCAGCACCGGGTAGTTCTGGCATGGTTAGTGATGCCCAGGTGCGTGAGTATATCGCTGAAGCCCTCGAGCCCTTTTCTAATCCCCAGGGCGAGAACCCCTTTGCACTCATGAAAGAACTGCGCTCCACCATGCAACAGAATGCGGGCATCATGCGCGAAGAGAGTGAGCTCAAAACCCAGCTAGATATTCTGGCAAGCCTCAAACAGCGCGCCAAGCAGACCTCCGCCACCGGAACCCGGGTCTACAACCCCGGCTGGCACACTGCTATTGACATCCAACTGATGGTAGAGATTTCCGAGGCGGTGGTACTGGCCGCGCTGGCCCGTAAGGAGAGCCGGGGTGGGCACGCCCGGCTGGACTACCCCGACCCCGATGCCACCTTCGCCAGGCTAAACCACATCATCCGCCGCAGCAGCGATGGCGCCCTCAGTGTGGTAGCCGAGCCGCTGCCCGAGATGCCCGAAGACCGGCGCAGGATAGCCGAGGTCAAAGACCTCAAAGAACTCAGCGACAAGGTAGGAGCCTGAGATGCAAAACCTCAACTTTAAGGTGTTCCGGGGCGACAAGAGCGGCGGTGAGCTGAAGGATTACACCGTGGTGGTGGAGGAGGGGATGGTAGTGCTGGACGCCATCCAGCAGATCCAGGCCGAACAAGCCCCCGACCTGGCCTGCCGCTGGAACTGTAAAGCCGGAAAGTGTGGCTCCTGCGGAGCCGAGGTCAACGGCAAGCCGACCCTGATGTGCATGACCCGGCTAGACTCCATTGACACCTCCAAGCCCATCACGGTTCGGCCCATGAAGACCTTCCCGCTGATCCGCGACCTGACCACCGACGTGCAGTGGAACTACGAGGCCAACAAGAAAATCAAGCCCTTTACCCCGGCGCCCAACACCGACTGGATCATGATGCAGGAGGACGTGGACCGGGTGCAGGAGTTCCGCAAGTGTATCGAGTGCTTCCTGTGCCAGAATGTTTGTCACGTACTGCGCGACCACGACGAGAAAACGGGCTTTATCGGGCCTCGCCTGCTGGTGCGCACGGCCAGCCTGGAGATGCATCCCCTGGATACCGCCAGCCGCCTCGAGATGCTCAAGAACGAGGGTGGCATCGGTTTCTGCAACATCACCAAGTGCTGTACCGAGGTCTGCCCCGAGCACATCCACATCACCGATAACGCCATCATCCCGCTCAAAGAGCGGGTAGTGGACGAGTACTACGACCCGGTGCTGAGCTTCTTCCGGCGCTTGTTTGGTAGCAAGAAGCGCCCAGACGGCTCGCGGTCGGCGGCAGACGACTGAGGCGCCCCGGGTATGGTTCTTGCGAACCGCCGTCCAGCCCCTCATTCCTAATAGAGACAGAACATATCTCCACAAGGGCTGTTCTTTCCCCCAACCCTGTTGCCTCGCTCAGCCATATTGGACACTACAGAGATGCAACTCGACGGATGGCTCTAGGGGTCGGGGGTGTGGGCCAGGCCCAGGTGCATCACGTATTTTTCTGCTCCAGTTGGGGTTTGCAGCTGGTATTTTTGTTGGGAAATCTGGCGGCCAACCTGGGTTCGGTCGCCATGGCCGCCATGATTCTGGCCCGCACCACCTCGAGCGAGACCGCGCTGGCCACGGTGCAGAGTGCGGCGGGCATTGGTGGGGTGCTGGGCGGCTTGCTGCTGGCAACCTGGGGAGGTCCGCGCCGCAAAGTGCATGGGGTGCTGCTGGGCTGGGTGCTCTCGAGTTTTTTCGGCAGTGTGCTGCTGGGGCTGGGGCAGAGCGTCTGGGTCTGGGCGGCCTGCGCCTTTGTCTTTGCGCTAATTGTGCCCATGCTGAATGGCTCCAATCAGGCCATCTGGCAGGCCAAGGTGCCTCCCGATGTACAGGGCAGGGTCTTCTCGGCCCGGCGCATGATTGCCTGGGCGGCGGGCCCAGTGGCCATGCTGATAGCTGGGCCGCTGGCCGACCGGGTTCTCACTCCCGCCATGATGCCCGGCGGCTCCCTGGCCGACCTGTTTGGCGGCCTGCTGGGCGTGGGGCCAGGGGCCGGGATGGGCCTGCTGCTGGTGGTAAGCGGCCTGCTGGGGATGGCAGTGGGTCTGGGAGGTTACTTGTTTCGGGTGGTGCGTCAGGCCGAGGACCTGATCCCCGACCACGACCAGACCCAGTGGACTAAACTCGACGGAGCCGGGTCTAAAACTTCATAGGATCCAGTCTCACTGGCCACTTATGTCCCAGGGCATGGTTTGGGGCTGGCGTACGGGGTAGCTTCTAAGACCACAAGCTGCTGCTAGGCTTGCTGACCTGCGGCCCGTCAAAACTGCAGGGCTGAGCTTCATCTTGACCCAGCCCGTCAGACTGGTCTGAAAAAGCCGCTCACATTTGCCGCAGGTCTTCCAGCAGTTGCCAGCCCACCTCTTTGGGCGTGGCCTCGAGGTGGGGGTTTAGCTCCTGGCTCACCCACTGGGCCAGGGGCTTCAGTTCGTCTGGCTCTTGCTCGGTGCGCACCAGCAGCGTGACCTGGTAGAACTCCTGGGTCTCGGTCAGGCTGCCATTATCGAAAAAGGTCATGGGCGCGCGCACCCTGTCAATCAGCACATGCACCTCCCCCAGCTGGCGGGGAATGGCTGTGCGTGGGTCGAAGTCTAGCCCTTTAGGGTGCCACAAGTAGCCCTGAAACAGCTTGATGGCTTTCACCGCATTCACCTACCCGATTCTCGCCGCTGGCTTGGAAAGCAAAAGTATCTCGTACCGGCTCCGGGGCGCACACTACCCCGTGCGTGCAACCTCCACCCCGTCGCGCAGATATACCCGTGGCAGACGGGGCGATAGCCGCACCGCCGGTTCGTAGCTCACCGTTTTAGTCAGTTCCGCCCAGCCCCACAGACTGCTGGTGGGGTCAAAGTCCGCAGTCGCCACTTCAAATATCTGATCTAAACCCACCGGCTTAGGAATTCTAACCGTGATCTGGTCCATCGAAACCCCTCCCACCACCAGGCAGGCGCAGGGGTTATGAGACTCGGCATCATAAAACCGCACCGTGGCCCGGTTGAAGACCAGCCGGGGCATACCGTCAGCATAACCAACCGGCAGGGTGGCAATCCATTCCGGGCCCTGGGTGGTGTACAGACCGCTGTAGCCAATTTTGCGCCCAGCTGGAAGCAGTTTTACCTGGGTAGGTTTAGCTAGCAGGCGGGCAATGGGATTCAGACCCAGGTCGGGCAGCAACCCATACAGCCCAATCCCTGGGCGTACAGCGCTAAAACCATATTTACTAAAATTAACAGTTCCGGCGGTGTTGCACAGATGGTAGAAGTAGCCTGGCCCAAACACCTGCTGCACCTGCGCGAAGCTGGCAATTTGCTCTTTTGTCCAGATGGGGTTTTTCTCGGCATCGGCAAAGTGGGAGTAGATACCCTGGATAAGCAAGTTTTCATAGCGGACAAAGTGTTCTTTGACCGTCTGGGCTACCCCGGGCTGAAAGCCCACCCGGCCCATCCCGGTGTCGAACTCGAGGTGTACCACCACCGCCTTTCCCACAGCATTTAACGCCTCGGCGCTTTCCGGGGTCGAAATAGAGGGAATTAGGTTCAGCTCGACCACTTCCCTCACTTGCCCGGGGTGCAGGCTGCCCAGTAACAAAATTCGGGCTACAATGCCGGCCTTACGCAGTTCACGGGCTTCTTCGGTCGTGGCCACGGCCAGCCCCCAGACCCCTAGCCGAAGCAATTCCTTGCCCACCTCCACCGCGCCATGTCCGTAGGCGTTGGCCTTGACAACCCCTACCACCTGCGCATTACCTGCCTTAGCCCGCAGCAGATTCAGATTGTGGGCCAGGGCATCGAAACTGACTTCCAGCCAGGCGGGACGCATGGAGGATATTTTATCGCGCTGTTTGCTAGTGCGCTGTCAATCGCTAACTTTCGCCCAGCGCGTGTGTGCAGTCTCCGTCGTCACTGCAAGGCACTGAGGCGGGCCACTAGATGATGCAGGATAAAACTTGGATAGTCCCGAAGGCCTCAGCGGTCACTACGAGGCGCAGGAGCCGTCCACTAGCCCACTCGCTGATTCTGGGTTGCTGCGTCGGCCTTTGGCCTCCCTGCAATGACGGCGAGATGCGGCGTCCGGTCTGTGCTCAGTGTCCGGCTTTGGGATCCAGGCTATCGTCAGACTGCGACCCGGTATATTTGGATTATGAATGTTTTTGTGTGTATGGTGCTAAGCAGGTACTCCCCATGTGGCTACTGTTCTTAGTTTTCGCAGGCAGCCTTGCCCTGTTGCTGATCTCAGCTCGCCTATTTACCAGGTCTGCCGAACGCATTGGGCTGGCGCTGGGTCTTTCTACCTTCATGGTGGGAGTCATTATCGTAGGAGTAGGAACATCGTTACCCGAACTGGTCTCGGGTCTGATCGCAGTACGCCAGGGGGTTTCGGAAATAGTGAGTGGCAACGTTCTCGGTGCCAATGTGTCCAATCTACTTCTTGTCCTCGGTGTGACTGCGGTTTTTTCGGTGTTGCGGCCAGTTTATCTCGGCGAGAAGTATATCGCAATTGATCTGCATTTTCTGGTGGGTTCGGCCTTTGTACTTAGCGTGGTCATGTTTGACGGGATGGTGGGCCGGGTAGAGGGGCTGTTAATGCTGCTGGTCTATCTGCTTTATGTAGGGTATCTGCTCCGAGAGAGCAGTGGTTGGCGCAACATCAAAACCAGGACCCCCATTGCTGTGCAAGACCTGCTAATTGTTTTGTTCAGTGCTGTGGGCATCTATTTTGGCGCGGTCTGGACTGTGGGGAGCCTCCAGGGCTTGGCGACCGGCCTGGGGGTCCCTACAGCCATTGTGGCGGTGACGATTCTGGCGCTGGGTACCACCCTGCCCGAACTGGTGGTGTGTCTTACGGCTGCGCGACAGGGTAAAGCCTCTCTAGCAGTAGGCAGCATCCTGGGTTCTTGTGTCTTTAATGCACTGGTGGTAGTGGGAGCTGGAGCAGCATATGGGACCGTTCAAGCACCCCCCGAGCTAACTGGGTTTGCCCTCCCCTTTATGGCAGGCTCCTCGCTCTTGTTTTATCTTTTGGTGCAAGACCGGCGCATCTCCAACTGGGAGGGTATGCTATTTTTAGTGTTGTATATGCTGTTTATACTCGAAATAACTGGACTGTCCTGAGACTCTCTGGTAACCTCGGTAGGAATAGATTTTTCGGGTCTCTGCGACCCTGAGGCGTAGCCAACGGGAAAGCAGTCCAGATCACCCGTCGGCTGATGGGCTTACGATATTGTTGGCTTGGGACCAAACCCCCAGCCCGAGCAGTAAACTACACAGGTGCCGTCTGGTCGTGTTCACGAAGCCATCAACACTGGCGCGCTGGGGCTAGGCTCAGCCGCTTACTGGGTCTTCCAGCAGGATATCGCCATCAGCCAGCCCGTTGCAGTGGCCTTTGTCGGCAGCTTCTTGCTGGGAACTTTCCTGATTACCCCCGACCTCGATCTCGCCGAGCGACAGGTGCAGGCCAAAGGACGCTGGGGTTGGTTGGGTTTGTTCTGGGTACCCTATGGCTGGATTTTTTCCCATCGAGGGCTTTCTCACACCTGGATAGTGGGCCCCCTAACGCGCATCATGTACCTCGGCGCGATGGGGGTAGCTTTGTACTGGCTCAGTACGGCCATCACCGGCTATATGGGGGTCAGTTTAGATGTGCAGGCCCAGCTTAAAGTACCCCCACCAGAAGTCTTGTGGGCGCTGGTCTTGGGGTATTATGCCTCTCAGTGGCTGCACCTGATTGCCGATGGTATCTGGCCAGACTCACGCCTGCTACGTCGTCGCCGCTAAGCATCAGGGTCGTGCTTCCACGGCGTTTAGAGTGGATTACAATGCAGGGCCTGCGCAACAGGTGTCGGTCTGGTTGAGGGAACTGAGGCACAGCCGTTAAAGCAGGTCATCGGCCCAAAAACCTTACAAGGAACAACGAAAACCACATAAGAATAACCCTGGCTCACAGCGGTAGCCGGCGTAGATAGCTTGTGTAGACTATGAGGCAGTAAGATGGGCGCGTATTCTTTGCACACCAGTAGCCAGGGGACAGGATGAGCCAGCGGGTGGTGCTGGCCTTTGGTACCCGGCCCGAGGCCATCAAGATGGCCCCGGTTATCTTTGCCATGCGGCAGCAGGCTGGGATAGAGACTATTGTACTCTCTACCGGACAACACCGCACCCAGCTCGAGGATGCCTTGCGGGTGTTTGGCATCGTGCCTGATAGCGACCTGCAGGTGATGACCGACCGCCAGACTCTACCTGCCCTGATGGGACGCATCGTGCCAGCCGCAGCAGACAAGCTCAAAGAATTGCGGGCCGATTATGTGGTGGTGCACGGCGATACCCTTACTACCTTTGCCGTAACGCTGGCGGCTTTTTTCGAGGGTATCCCGGTGGCCCATGTGGAGGCTGGGCTTCGTAGCTTCAATATGCTCGAGCCCTTCCCCGAAGAAGCCAACCGCCGCCTGACCGATGTGCTGACTGACCTGGACCTGCCTCCCACCCATACTTCCAAGGAAAACCTCTTGCGCGAAGGCAAAGCCGCACAAAATATCATCGTGACCGGCCAGACCGAGGTTGATGCCGTACTATACGCCAGTGAGCGCGGTACGCCCCCGCCCTTACCTGAAGGAAAGCGCATCGTGGGCGTGACCATGCACCGCCGCGAGAATCTGCCCTTCATGCGCGGCTTGGCGGCTGCCCTGGGGCGGATAGCCAGGGCCCATCCCGACTGCCATTTTGTCTATCCGGTGCATCTGAATCCGGCGGTACGCGAGGCGGTCTATCCCGAGCTCGCCGGCCTGCCAAACTTCCAGCTTTTGGAGCCGCTGGAGTTTGGGGCCATGGCTGGCCTGATGAAACGCGCCGACCTGCTGGTGACCGACTCCGGGGGAGTACAGGAAAGCGGGGCCACCCTAGGGGTACCGGTGGTGGTGATGCGCAACGTTACCGAGCGGCCCGAGGGACTGGCGGTGGGGGCTTTGAAACTGGCCGGAACCGACCCCGGACAGGTCTTCGCCACTATCAATACCCTGCTATCGGATGAGGCAGCCCTCCAAGCTATGCGCAACCGGCCCAACCCCTACGGCGATGGCCGGGCAGCCCTACGCTGTGCCCAGGGGGTGGCCTGGCGTCTGGGGCTGGGAGAACGCCCGGCAAGCTGGCCGGGTCTGGCCCAGACCGAGTGATAGAAAGTGCGTTCTGGCCATAACCTGCCAAAGGCTGGAAAATGAGCCAACGGGGAATTGTATGGAACATTGCGAAGGGAGATTTACAGGTTCGGACGGCTTAACGCTGTTTTATCAGTGCTGGCGGCCTGCTTTGCCTGCAAAGGCGGCTGTGCTGGTTGCACATGGCTTTGGTGAGCACAGTGGACGATATACCAGCCTGGTCGAGCACCTGGTTCCCCGAGGGTTTGTCGTATATGCCTTCGACCAACGGGGCCACGGGCGCTCGCCGGGCCAACGGGGTCACCTCGAGCGCTGGAGTGAGTATCAGATGGATTTTGCTCTATTCCGGCAGAAGGTGGAGTCGCTCGAGCCCGGCCTTCCACTTTTTGCCTACGGCCACAGTATGGGTAGCCTGGTTGTGCTCGACTATCTCATACACTTCCCATCCCACCTGCGAGGGGCCATAGTTAGCGGCGCTTTGATTGAGCCAGGCAAGAGTGCCAGACCGCTGCTAATCATCATTGCACGGCTGCTTTCGCGCTACTGGCCTCAGTTTTCACTCGGGCTAGGCCTGGATACAAAAGCCCTTTCACGCGACAGCGCGGTAGTACAGGCATACACTACCGACCCCCTGGTTCACGGCCAGGCTAGCGCCCGCTGGGGCACCGAGGTGCTGAAAACCATTGAGTCTGTCAAGGCTAAAGCCAAAGATATTGTTACACCGCTGCTGATTTTGCACGGCGAAGCCGATGCCATCAATCGCGTTGAAGGAGCAGGCTGGCTATTCAACAAAGTGGCCCATACCGACAAGGAGCTGCGGATTTATCCCGGTGGGTTCCACGAGCCCCACAACGACCTGGACAAAGCCCGG
The DNA here is from genome assembly GCA_041695225.1 of Deinococcota bacterium. GTDB lineage: Bacteria > Deinococcota > Deinococci > Deinococcales > Thermaceae > Meiothermus. The sequence continues at coordinate 23,969 of JBGFRI010000027.1, read as the reverse complement.
GTTTTGCGGGATGTAGAGGAGTGGCTAAAGCGCCACATCTAAACTCAACTTCCCAAATGCCCATCCGGTGCGCTCTAAACATTTCGGCTCTTCCCAGTTTTGTCTGGGTTGGGCGCTTGCTAGGAGCACAGTATTTTCACCACTCCTCCGGCGGATTTGGGGGTTGGCTCTCTACGTCTAGACCCGGCCATACGCGGTTATGTCCCATTGGCCATGACCTCAGGCCAACACTAGGCGCAACCCGGGTTTATACTTGGAGGCTCGAATCTGAATGTCTAGAGCCCTCACCCCAGCCCTCTCCCAGGGGGAGAGGGAGAACGCATAGCCGACCTTGCTACGGCATTGATAGACAGCTGGATAGAGGCCACACTATTTCTGGAAGAGCCAACATTTTTCTTCTTGTCCGGAACTGGGTAGATACGACCAGCCAAGTCAGAGGGAGCAAGTCCCAACAAAGGGATAAAAGCTAGCTACAAAGACCTTTGCGAACATTACATCAGTTGTTCGGTAGCTATTAAAGCGGAGACTGGGACAGGGAATGGCGGCTCTGAACGACGCCTTTGTGTACCCATCTAGGCGCAGGTCACAAGTCGCATCTCGTATGACTCGAGACCTGGGACATTCCATTAGCCCATAGCCAATAGCCGATAGCCTAAAGCCGAAAGCTAAAAGCCTTAGGCCTTTATTTGACCCTCGACCTTCGACCTTCGACCTTTGACCTGAGGCTTGTGACATTCCACTAGCAGGGGTCACATGTCCCGCGCATCACCACCAGTCGCCTGTTACAATGGCTGTGCTTCAAGACGGCGAAAGGCCGTCTGGACGCAGGAAGAACGTACTCAGGACGATGACGGGGCCAAAGAGCGGCATGACCTTTTAGCGAGCACAGAAACTATTTGCCCAGCCCTGGGAACTTCAGAGTAACAACTGGCCAATGCCTAACCCTTCTGACAGCAGTCCCACCCAAGCCGTGCCAGCGCGGCAGACACCAGGAGGATGATCAAGAAGGTTCTGCCAGATGACCAGAGTCGCAACCCTCGGCAACCCGGATACCCAGCCGCCTTTGGAAAACTGGTGAGCTGATGCCCACAGGAGGTGATTATGCCCAGCGTGCCTACGCCTACCGGGGACAAGCGCTGGAAAATCGTTGAGGTGGCCCTGCGCCGTCATGGCTATAAACCTGCCGCCCTGGTGGAGGGAATGCACCTGATCCAGCAGACCTTTGGCTACTTAGACAAACCCTCACTCCGCTACCTGGCCGAAACCCTTTCGCTTCCGTTGGCCAAGGTCTGGGGGGCGGCTACCTTCTATCACCACTTCACCCTGAGGCCCCCGGCTAAGCACACCTGCGTGGTGTGCCTGGGTACTGTCTGCCATCTTAAGGGCGGCCCTGCCATCGTACAGGTGCTCAGCAAGGCCCACCGGGTTAGGGTGGGAGGGAGTAGTCCTGGGGGCGAGATGGCCCTGCTCCAGGCCCGCTGTGTGGGGGCTTGCAGTCTGGCCCCGGTGGTGGTTCTGGACGGCGCGGTCAAAGGCAAGGTAACACCCGAACAAGCCCTGGAAACGACCTCGAGCTGGTTTGGGCGGTCTGATTCCCCAGACGAGGTAGAGCCATGACCCTAGAAGCCCTCAAGCAGCAGGCCGAAGCTTTACAGCAGCAGCAAAAGCCCCTCGAGGTCTCGGTCTGTGTATCCGCCAGCTGCATCTCGCTCAACAGCCAGAAGCTGGCCGAGACACTGGAGCAAGAGGTCAGGCAGCAGGGCCTCGAGGCAGCCTGTCTGGTGCGGAAAGTAGGCTGCCGGGGGCTGTGTTCCAGGGGGCCTTTAGGGGCGGTGAGGCGCCGAGAGGAGCGCGTGTTGTTGCAACATCTGGCGCTTGAGGACGCACCCCGCCTGGTGGCCGAGCTAAAAGACGGGCAGCCGGTGCTTTTGGAGAAGCAGCTTTCCTTCCAGACCGCTTTTTTTGCCAGACAGCTGCCTGTGGTTACCGAACACATAGGCTCCATTGACCCCGAAAAGCTCGATGACTACCTGGCGGTGGGCGGCTACCAGTCCCTGCTCACCGCCCTGACCGAGCGTTCGCCGGTCCAGGTAGTGGACGAGGTAGTGGCCTCGGGCCTGAGGGGCCGGGGTGGGGCCGGCTACTCCACCGGGCTCAAGTGGCGCACCGTGGCCAAGGCCCAGGGCGCGCCGAAATATGTGATCTGCAACGGAGATGAAGGCGACCCTGGCGCCTACATGAACCGCAGCGTGCTCGAGTCCGACCCCCACCGTGTGCTGGAAGGCATGGCCATTGCTGCCTACGCCGTGGGGGCCAGCCTTGGCTACCTTTATGTGCGGGCCGAATACCCTCTGGCGATAGAGCGGCTGAAAAAAGCCATCCGCCAGGCCGAGCGGCAGGGTCTGCTGGGCCAGAATATCGGGGGAACCGACTTTAACTTTGCAGTAGAGGTGCGTCTGGGCGCCGGGGCCTATGTCTGTGGTGAAGAGACCGCTCTGCTGGCTTCTATCGAGGGGGGTCGGGGGCTGCCGCGCCCTCGCCCACCCTATCCGGCAGAAAAGGGGTTGTTTGGCCGACCCACCCTGATCAACAACGTGGAAACCTTCGCCAATATCCCCTCTATCCTGCGCCACGGAGCAGCCTGGTTTGCCAGGCTGGGAACCGAAAAGTCCCGGGGCACCAAGGTTTTTGCCCTGGCAGGCAAAATTGTCAATGTAGGGCTGGTGGAAGTACCGATGGGCATGACCCTGCGGGAAATTATCTTCGACCTGGGGGGCGGCATCCCCGATGGCGATCACTTCAAGGCGGTGCAGACCGGCGGCCCCTCTGGAGGCTGCATTCCGGCCGATTACCTGGACTCCCCGGTGGACTACGAGTCGCTAACGGCTCTGGGCTCCATTATGGGATCGGGTGGGATGATCGTGATGGGTAGCGATACCTGTATGGTGGATGTCGCCAGGTACTTTATGGGTTTCTGCCGCGACGAGTCCTGCGGCAAATGCGTGCCCTGCCGGGTTGGCACGGTGCAACTGTACGGGCTGCTGGACAAAATCAGCCAGGGCCAGGCCACTGCCTCCGACCTCGCGCTGCTAGAAGAGCTGTGCGAACTGGTGCAGCAGACCAGCCTGTGCGGGTTAGGGCAGTCGGCCCCCAACCCGGTGCTCTCTACCCTGCGCTATTTCCCCCAGGAGTACCAGGCTCACCTGCAGGGTAACTGCCCAGCAGGGGTCTGTAACATGACCAAGGAGGCGGTGGTATGAGCGTGCACACCCTGCTTATAGATGGCAAGGAAGTTGGGGCAGGAAGCGGCCAGACCCTGCTCGAGGTGGCCCGCGAGAACCACATCCCCATTCCTACCCTTTGCTACCTGGAAGGCCTCTCAGGCTGGGGGGCCTGCAGGCTGTGCCTGATGGAGATCGAGGGGCAGAGCAAGCTGGCCCCGGCCTGCACCACCCAGGTCTGGGAGGGAATGCGGGTACAGACCAGCTCCCCCCGCCTGAACCGATACCGGCGGGGTGTTCTGGAGCTTTTGTTTGCCGAGCGGAACCATGTCTGCGCTATCTGTGTTTCCAGCGGGCACTGCGAGCTGCAGACGCTGGCGCAAAGCCTGGGTATGGACCATGTGCGTTTTGCGTACCTTTACCCTGCCCTGGGGGTAGATGCTTCGCACGAGCGCTTTGCCCTCGATCACAACCGCTGTGTGCTGTGCACCCGCTGTGTGCGGGTCTGCCACGAGGTGGAAGGCGCTCACACCTGGGACATCGCCGGACGGGGCGTCGAGAGCCTCCTGGTGAGCGACCTGGCCGAACCCTGGGGCGCCTCCGAAAGCTGCACCGGTTGTGGCAAGTGTGTGCAGGTCTGCCCTACCGGGGCCTTGTTTTTGCAGGGCAAGGCAGCCGGTGAGATGCAAAGGCGCACTGGCTTCCTACCTTATTTACAGCGTATGCGCAGGGGGCTGGCATGAAGCCCAAAATTGCCACCATCTGGCTGGACGGCTGCTCCGGCTGCCATATGTCCCTCCTGGATCTGGATGAACGGCTGCTCGAGCTGGCCGAGCGCTTCGAGCTGGTCTACAGTCCCCTGGTGGATACCAAGGAGTTTCCCCCGGGGGTAGATGTAACCCTGGTGGAAGGGGCGGTCTCGAGCCAGGCCGACCTGGACAAAATCCGGCAGGTGTGCCAGCGTAGCCGACTGCTGGTCAGCCTGGGTGACTGCGCGGTAACCGGCAATATACCCGCCCTCCGCAACACCCTAAAGGAAGTGCTGGATGTCTACCACGCGCCGCCGACAAGCGAAGTGCCCGAGTTGCTGTGGGTAAAACCGGTGCACCAGGTAGTGGCTGTGGACTTTTACCTACCCGGCTGCCCTCCCTCGGCCGCTATCATCGGGGCGGCCCTCGAGGCCCTTCTGGAGGGCCGGCCGCCCGACCTGCAGGCGGCCCGTTTTGGCAACTGAACCCGGATGCCCGGGTTTTAGTAGGAACCAACGAGATCCCGGGCAGTAAAGATGGACACCAAACCATTTCCACCGGCCGCCGAGCAGAAATGAGGAATGCATGCGCCGAATCGAGATCAACCCGGTGACCCGTATTGAAGGCCACGCCAAAATCAGCCTGCACCTGGGCGAGAGTGGCCGGGTAGAACAGGCCCGGCTGCACATCGAGCAGTTCCGGGGCTTCGAGAAGCTGGCCCTGGGGCGGCCATTTTACGAGATGCCCGGCCTGATGGCCCGCACCTGTGGCATCTGCCCGGTGAGCCACCTGATTGCCGGGGCCAAGGCTGCCGATGCGCTGCTGGCAGTAGAGGTGCCGCAGGCTGCGGTGTATTTGCGCCGCATACTCCACCTAGCCCAGATCTTTCAGTCCCATGCCCTGAGCTACTTTTACCTTTCGGCCCCCGATCTGCTCTTGGGGATGGATGCCGACCCCCAGAAGCGTAACCTGCTGGGGCTGCTGGCCCAGCACCCCCAGGTAGCCCGCGGTGGGGTAGCCCTGCGCCGGTTTGGCCAGGAGATTATCGAGCGGCTGGCTGGCAGACGCATTCACCCAGCCTGGGTAGTACCGGGCGGGGTTTCTAACCCCATGAGCCGCGAGACCCGCGACTTTATCCTGCAAGGCATCCCCTCTGCCCAAAAGACCGTGCAGGCCACGCTGGACGAGTTCAAACGCAGCCTGGAGAACTACCGTGAGGAGATCCGCACTTTTGCCAGCTTCCCTACCCTCTTCCTGGGCCTGGTAGGTGATCAGGGCGAGCTCGAGCATTACCACGGCCAGCTGCGTATGGTAGAGCCGAGCGGTAGGGTGGTTGCAGACAGGCTAGACCCGGCCCAGTACCATCAGTATCTGGCCGAGCAGGATGAGCCCGACTCCTACCTCAAGTCGCCTTACTATCGGCCTCTGGGCTACCCAGCCGGAATGTACCGGGTGGGGCCGCTGGCCCGGATCAATGTAATTGAGCGCTGCGGCACGCCACGAGCCGATTTTGAGCTGGCCGAGTTTCGCGGTCTTGAGCGCGGGGCGGAGCTCTCGAGTTTTTACTACCATTACGCCCGCTTGATTGAGATGCTTTTCGCCCTGGAAAAGCTGCAAGAACTCACCAGCCGCCCCCAGGCCCTCGATACCCGGGTGCGCGCCCAGGCCCAGCCCAGCCGCCAGGAGGGGGTGGGCGTGGCCGAGGCTCCGCGCGGCACCCTGATACACCACTACCGCATTGACCAGCATGGCCTGGTGACCTGGGCCAACCTGATCATCGCTACCGGCCACAACAACCTGGCCATGAACCAGGGCATTCTGCAAGCTGCCAAACACTTTGTGGACGGCAACCGCCTGCAAGAGGGGATGCTCAACCGGGTAGAGGCGGTTATCCGCGCCTTCGACCCCTGTCTTTCCTGCGCCACCCACGCGGTAGGCCAGATGCCCCTGGAGGTGCAGCTACTAGGGGCCGATGGCGGGTTGCTCGACCGGCGCTCACGCTGATGACCCTGGTGATTGGGCTGGGAAATCCCCTGCGCCGCGACGACGGGGTGGGCTACCGGGCGGCCCTAGAGCTAGAGCAGCAGGGCTTGTGTGCCCTGGCCGTATGCCAGCTACTGCCCGAGCTGGCCGATAGGCTGGCCCAGACCAGCCAGGTGCTGTTCATGGATGCCGACCTGAGCCTGCGGCCTGGCGCAATCTACCTGCGCAGGCTGGCCCAGCCGGACGCAGGCGCCCTCAGCCATGGCTTGAGCCCTGCTGAACTGCTACAGCTTAGCCTGGCCCTGTACGGGCATGCGCCGGCGGCTTATCTCCTGAGTATGGGCATATCTGACCTGGGGTATGGAGAGGGCTTCTCTTTAGTGGTCGAGGCAGCCTTTCCCGCGTTCCTGCAGTTAGCCCAGTCCCTTTGCAGCGGGGCCAGGTGGCAGTAACCTGCACTATTCAACGACGCTCTACGGCGTTGGCCCTGCGCTGGGCCTCCTCCAGGGCCTGGCGGGGGTTAGCGTTGCCCTTCAAAACACGCTCCAGGGCCTCCTCCAAAAACCCATACCAGATGGTAACCCCGGGATCCTGTACCCAGGAGACCGCATGCTCGAGCCCACCAAAGGCCACCCGGCGGCGGGGGTCTTCACGGTAAAAGTCCTCTAGCAGGGGCTGGGCCGAGCGGCGCATGGGCAGGCAGTACGTCGCTTTGACCCACTGTGCCATCACGGCAGGCTCCATCCAGTAGCGCCACAAGGCGACTGCTCCTCGAGCCTGGGCCTCGCTGGAGCCTCGCAAGACCAGCAGGGTGCCTCCGGCCAGTGGTAGCCTGCCATCGGGTGTGCGTGGCAGGGGGGCCACCCCTAAGCGGAAGGGAAGGGGTGAGCGCTGCTCCAGAACCGGCCACATGGTAACGGGGGCAATACCCATAAAGGTTCTGGTGCGAACGAAGTCGAGCAAGGCAAACGGGGCCTCGGCCATGTTGCGGCTCTGGGCATGGTTCAATCGCACCAGGTTCTGGAGATACTCGAGGCTCTGCACCACCCTGGCATCGGTAAAGTTGGGACGACCATCGCGCAAAAGCTGCCCACCACGGCTCATCACTACCGCATTGAAGGTATACACATCACTAACAATGGTAAAACCACGGGCGGTGCGGGTGGTTAGCTGGCCCGCCGCTGCCGACAGGGCTTCCCAGGTCTGGGGGGGCTCGAGGCGACGGGCCGCCAGCTGATCGGCATTGAAAAACAACACCGGCAGGTGTAGCTCTACCGGCAGGGCATAGGTTCTGCCCCGAAACCTCCCCGTTTCCAGAAAGCCCGGATAGAAGTCGCCCGGTAAGTTGCCAAGGAATTCATCGAGCGGCAAAGCCAGGTTTTCCTGCACAGCCCGGCTCACAAACGAGACCTCGCCGTAGTAAATCTGGGGCGCATTACCAGCCCGCAGCGCCGCCATAAGCCGGATGCCTCCTTCGCGCAGGTCACCAACATGCTGAACGACCACGCGAAATTCACGCTGGCGGCCGTTAAATTCGCTAACGATTCTTTCCAGCGCCTCCCGTCCGGGAGAGTCCAGGGTATGCCAAAAGACAATGTCAACTGGCCTCTGTGCATAAGCAAATCCGCACAACAAGCCTATAAACAGCAGCCGTTGCAGCAGGGTGATCACCACCCCAGCTTAGGCCAACTTTCTGAATGCACCCTGAACGCGCCATCGCAGGATTCCCGGACCCGGCTACCTACCCCCCAAGAACCGTAGGGCCAGCATTGTACGGCCGGCCAGAATGTCTCAGGTCTAAGGTCTAAAGTCGAAGGTCGCAGGTCGCAGGTCAAAAGCTATTAGCCGTTGACTATAGGCTATCGACCATTGACTATCGACTCATTATATGTCTAGGCTGGTGGATTTCTTGTGTCCACCACCACACCCGGTCTTGAAACCGGCATGACAGCCTTATGCACCTGCGTACTTGCTAAGCCCTGTCGCCAAGGGGATTCACGGGAAAGTAACCTGCTCCGTTATTCGGTGTTACCTCACAAGCTAAAGAAATGCTAAACTTTACTGGCTGGCATATGCACTAGTATTGCGGCTAAACCTGCCTGGTACCGATCCCAGTTAGAGAGCTTATGGAGCACTGTCTGACCCTGCGAACCGCACAAGCCCTGCTTCATCAGGTTAAAATGCCCTTTACCGGAATCCCATGCGCTGGTCTGGGTAGCCTTGCATAGTGGTATAACGATGCGCAGTCTTACACTGGCTTTGGTATTGGCGCTTGCCCCGCTGCCCAATCTGCCCTTTATTCCTTCGGGGAGTGAGATTAGGGTGGTTTCCCCCGACTTGCTAACGGTGTTTGTGGTCTGGCAGGTAGATGTGCGTAACATGGTTCTGCAGAGCAGGCTGCCGGCACCGGCCAACCGGGAGGTGCGGGTGCTGTTTCGAGTAGATGGCAGCTACCGCGCCCCGTACAATGGGATCACCACACCCAGGGGTGATGTGTTGCTGCTGATCCAGGGAGAACGTGTTAGTCTGAACGAGCTTTTGACCCGCACATACCGTCTGAACCTGCCCAATGGGCGTGTCTTGCCGGAGGTTCGATGAAGCGCATCCTGCTTATTGAAGATGACCCCGAGATTGCCCACCTCTTACAGCTCGAGCTTGGCGAGGCTGGCTACACGGTTGACTGGGCCTCGGGTGGGATGTCGGGCCTGGTGCGCCTGCGCGAAGCAGTGCCCGACCTGGTGATTCTCGACCTTGGCCTCCCCGATCTGGATGGGGGCGAGGTGGCCCGCCGCATTCGGGCTGGCTACGAAGTGCCCATCATTGTCCTCACCGCTGCCGATGCGGTCGAGCGCAAGGTCAGCCTGCTCTCCGACGGGGCCGACGATTACATGGTTAAGCCCTTTCATCCGGCCGAACTCATGGCCCGCATCCAGGTGCAGTTGCGCCACCGCGAAGGCGGCGAGCAGGTCAGCGTGGGCGGGCTGGAAGTGCATCTGGCCAAACGCCAGGTGCTCTACGGCGGGCAGGAACTGCGCCTCTCGCCCAAAGAGTTTGAACTGTTGTCGCTCCTGGTCAGCCGCACCGGAAAGGTTTTCAGCCGTCAGGAAATCGAGGAGCACCTGTGGGGACGCCAGCTCGAGCGCGACTCCAATGTAGTAGACGTGCACATTGCCAACCTGCGCTCCAAGCTGCGCGAGGCCGGCGCCTATGGCTACCTTCGCACCGTGCGCGGGGTGGGCTATGCCCTGCGCCAGCGCGAGGCGGAGTAAACGCTTGCAGTGCTTCGAGGGCCGAGTCCAGCATCTAGCTCCAGGAGCCCAGCTTTAGACCCTTGCTTAACGCTTGACCCTCGGCCTTACTTATGTCTTTCCCTACCCGACTGATCGTGGCCTATGCGATCCTGTGGGTGCTGATTCTGGTCCTCACGCTGGCCATCGCTTTTTACAGCATTAGCTTTGGTCTTTATGGTCAGGTCGAGCGCACCCTGTTGCGCTACGTAAACGAGGTCGCCCAGCTTTATGCCTCGGGCCTGGCAGGGGAAATTAATCTGTCGCGCACCGGCCCGGTAAGCGTGAGTTTTTACAGTTCGGATGGGCAGCTTTTGGCTGCGCCCTCGCCCGACTTCGACCAGATAATACCCCAAAACTTTATCCAGGCTGCCACCAGTACCCCCAAGCCTTTCTACGCCCCTGACTTTATGGCGGCCTACCAGGCCATTCCCGGCGCAGTGGTAGCGGTAAGCCAGGATACCCGCTACATCGAGGCGATCACCACCACGGTACGCAATACCCTGATCCAGGGGATGGCTTTTCTGCTACCCCTGGGCGCCCTTCTGATTGTGCTGGCGGCCCGTCTTTCGCTCACCCCGCTGCACCGGGCTGCTTCGGAGGTGGAACGGCGCGGCCCGCGCAACCTCGAGCCCATCCACTACACCGGCCCCAAAGACGACCTGGGGGTGATGGTGGAAAAGGTCAACGACCTGCTGGGTGAGCTACTCGAGGCCCAGGAACGCGAGCGGGCCTTTCTGGCCGAGGTCTCGCACGAGCTGCGAACCCCCCTCACCTCGCTGAATGGCTACCTCGAGCGCCTGAGCCGCAACCCTGGCGACAGCGAGATGCTCGAGCGCTCCCGCAGAATCGCGGCCCACACTGCCCGCATGGTGCAGGACTTGCTGGCCCTGGCCAGGGGTGAGGCCGAGCGCAGTGTGAATGCCCATATCGTCAACCTGGGCGACCTGCTCGGCCAGGCCGTGAACGAATACCCTGGGGTGGTGCTCAAGATGCCCCCCGAGTTTCCCGAGGTACTGGGCGACCCCGATCGCCTGTTGCAGCTGGCCCGCAATCTCATCGCCAACGCGGTGCGGGCCGCGGGAACCGCCGACAAAGTGCAGGTGCGGGTCTGGATGGTAAAAGAACCCACCGACAATCCGCTGGACCCCTACGAAGCCACCGACGAGGCCCGCGCTACCTCCACTCCCGAGATGAAACCGGCCAAGCAACCCTGGGCCGCCTTTGCTATTGTGGACCGAGGGCCAGGCATCCCCGCCGAAATGCTGCCCCGCTTGTTCACCCGTTTTGCCCGGGGCCCCGAGGGCGGCACCGGGCTGGGCCTGGCCATCGCCAAACAAATCGCCGAGGCCCACGGGGGCGAAATTCGCGTAGCCAGCCGGCCCGGCCAGACCCGCTTCACGGTCTTCTTACCGCTGCTGACTGAAGAAGAATAGTGGTTTGCACTTTTTTTCCGACTTTCGTATGCTTTCGATATGCCCTCTCTCGAGGCCACCCTTCGCCACCGGGAAATTCTGGAGATACTGCGGCGTGATAGCCAGGCTCGTGTAGCGCAGCTGGCCGAGCAGTTCGGGGTTTCGCAGGTTACCATCCGCTCCGACCTGGAGTACCTGCAAGAGCACAAGCAGCTTCGACGAACCAGAGGTGGTGCCGTTCCGCTAGAGACCAGACGCTTTGAGCTGCCCCTCGAGGCCACCCGCCAGGTACACAGCAAAGAAAAAGAGAGCATTGGCCGCTATGCCGCCCGGCTGGTGCGCGACGGCGAAACGGTAATTGTGGATGTGGGCAGCACCACCACCGAGCTGGCCAGGGCCCTGCCCCCTTCGTTGAAAAATGTGGTAGTAATCACCAGCGGCCTCAATATTGCGCTCTTGCTGGAGTCGCACCCTGGCATCACGGTGATCGTCACCGGTGGCACACTGCGGCCCTTACAGCACTCACTGGTCAACCCTTATGGCAGCTTGCTTTTGCAGGAGATCAACGCCGATAAGGCCTTTATCGGTTGCAACGGGGTACATCCCGACAAGGGCTTTAGCAACACCAATTTACACGAAGCCGAGATCAAGCGGGCCATGATCAGGGCAGCCCGCGAGACCATCGTACTGGCCGACCATAGCAAGCTGATGCAGGTTGCTGCCGCCCGCATTGCGCCGCTCAGGGCCGCCCATCTACTGGTTACTGATCGCAAAGCCCGCGGCGAAGACCTCGAGGCCCTGCGAAAAACCGGCCTCGAGATAGCCCTGGCCTCCCGAGGCTCCTAATCCTTTCCGAAACTATACGAAAGTGTTCGTAGCTATTGACAAGTCTGGAAGTACCCCGTTAGACTCGCCCCAAAGCTTGATGGGGAAGCCGGAGCAGCTCGAGCCCTGCCGACTTGGGCGTGCATTGTTCGAGCCCTGGTGCAACCCCCAGGCCAGCAATACAAGGAGGACCTCGATGATCAAGCGTCTTTTGGCAGTATCTATGGCTCTGGCCCTGACCGCAGCCTGGGCCCAGCCGATGCAGGGAAACCCCAACCTGCGTGGCGAGATTACCGTTTGGAGCTGGGATGTTGCGGCCAGGGCTTTGCAGGCCAATATTCCTGGTTTCAACCGGCTTTTCCCCAATGTGCGGGTTAATGTTGTAGACCTGGGCAATCAGGCCACCTACGACCGGGGCTTGGCCGGTTGCGCTGCAGGGGGCCGCGATCTGCCCGATATCTATTCAATCGAAAACAACGAGGCCGAGGTCTTCTGGGCGCGTTTCCCCAACTGCTTTACCGATCTCAATACCCTGGAGCCCGCTGCCTCTACCTTCCGCAATCAGTTCCCAGCCTTTAAATGGACTGAACTGATGGTGGGCAATCGCATCTTCGCTATGCCGTGGGATTCGGGCCCGGTGGTAATGTTCTACCGCCGCGACCTGTACCAGCAGGCCGGGGTCAACCCAGCAACCATCCGCACCTGGGATGACTTTATTACTGCGGGCCGCCGGGTGCTCCAGGCTACCAACAACCGCGTACGCATGGCTACCATTGCCAACGGCCAGGATGACGAGTGGTTCCGGATGCTGGCCAACCAGAATGGCTGCTTCTACTTTAATAACGAAGGCACCGCCGTAACCGTGAACCAACCTGGCTGTGTAACCGCGCTGGATACCATCAAGCGCATGATTGACGCGGGAATAATCTTGCAGGGCGGCTGGAATGAGCAAATTCAAGCCTTCCGGGCTGGCCAGGTTGCCAGCGCCATGTTCGGCGCCTGGTACGAAGGCACTATCCGCACCAATGCCGCCGACCAGAGCGGCCGCTGGGGTGTGTATATGATGCCTGCCTCGCGTGCGGGTGGTGTGCGGGCTGCCAACCTGGGCGGTTCGGCCCTGGCAATTCCCGCATCTTCGCGCAATAAAGAGGCTGCCTGGGCTTTCGTGCGCTACGCCCTGGGCACCACCGAAGGCCAGGTGACCATGCTGCGCGAGTTCGGTCTAGTACCCTCGCTGCTGGCTGCCACCCGCGACCCCTTTGTGGCCCAGCCCCAGGCTTTCTGGGGCAACCAGCGGATCTGGCAGCAGATCCTGGGGACCCTGGGCAGTGTGCCGCAGGCCCGGGGTACCCAGTTCTTCCAGGAAGCCCGCGCGATCATGATCAGAACCCAGAGCGAGTTTGTTGCTGGCCGCTACCCCAGTGCAAGAGCAGCCCTGGACGCAGCAGCCCGGCAGATCTCGCAGGCTACCGGTTTACCCATTGCACCTTAGCACTATACCGTTCACGCCTAATCTGCCCCTTCTTCAGTTGACGAAGAAGGGGCAGTACAGGGGTGGCAGACACAAAACTGATTATTGGAGTCGGTGCAATTGTGAGGTGTAGCCCACCACCCACCCCACCTTACCCGGAGGACGCGTGAAGCACGGCGCGACCCCGTACCTTTTTTTGCTGCCCTATCTGGCAATTTTTGCTCTTTTCTGGGCCTGGCCGATCCTCGAGTCCTTGCTTTTGTCATTTCAAAATACCCGGGTCTACCCGCCGGTCTGGAACCTGGGCATCAACTGGGGGCGCATCCTGGGTGACGCAGCTTTTTGGGATGCCCTGCGTAATACCTTGTTCATCCTGGTAGTCCAGGTACCCCTCATGCTGGCTCTGGCTACAGGCCTGGCCCTGGCCCTCAACTCTCAGCTGCTTCGGGCCAGAGGCTTTTTTCGCTTTGCCTTCTTCGCGCCGGTGGTGGTTGGAGCTGTCGCTTACTCGGCGGTCTTCCGGCTGCTTTTCAACGAAAATGGGGCAGTGAACGCGATTACTGGGCTGAATTTGAACTGGATCTTTGATCCAGCTGGGGCTATGGCGGTCATCATCTTTACCCTCACCTGGCGCTGGACGGGCTACAATGCCATCATTATTCTGGCTGGGTTGCAGAGCATCCCCAAGGAGATCTACGAAGCTGCTGAGATTGATGGGGCCAGCCCCTGGCAGCAGTTCTGGCACGTAACTCTGCCCAGTCTGCGCCCGGTACTGCTGTTCTGTTTAGTCCTGTCCATCATCGGAACACTACAGCTCTTCACCGAACCGTGGCTGATTACCAATGGCGGCCCCGGCACGGCTACCACCACCCTGGGGGTATATCTGTACCGCCAGGGCTTCCAGAACATCAACTTTGGCTACGCCTCGAGCATCGCTTATGTCATCACCTTGCTGGCCCTGGTCTTCTCCATCATCCAGCTACGGCTTTTTGGGAGGGAGCAGTGAAGCGGCGGCTTTGGCGGCGCAGCTTCTGGCTGCACCTGCTCCTTACCCCTCTGGCCCTTGTGTGGCTGGCCCCGTTGTGGCTAATGTTTGTCTTCTCGACCCACCCCGAGGTAGCCATCTTCAGTACCCCTATCCCGGTCTGGCCTGGCAACCAGTTTCTGGCCAACCTGCAAAACCTGCAAGCCGATACCAACTTCCTGCGAACCCTCTTCAACAGTATTATGATTGCAAGCATTTATACAGTTCTCTCGGTATTCCTGACCAGCCTGGCGGGTTACGCTTTCGCCCGCTTCGATTTTTGGGGCAAGGGCTTGGTCTTCTCGCTGGTGATCGCTACCCTGACCATTCCCTACTTCGCCGTAGTTATTCCGCAGTTCATCCTGGTAGCCCGAGAAGCCAAAACCTTGCTGGCCATCATGATCGGTATGGCCGTGTTTGGTGGAGTCGCCGCCCTGCTAGCCTGGCTAAAGTTTTCGGTCAGTATGAAACGGGCTGTCTGGGCCGGTTACGCTGTAGCCGGGCTGGCCTATCTATTCCTCGGGGTACCTGCACTTGTGGAGGCCATGGCCTTTGAGTTTCGTCTGACCAATACCTGGTGGGCGGTCATTCTGCCCTCTCTGGCCAACAGCCTGGGGGTGTTTTTCATGCGGCAGAACTTCTTGAGTGTGCCGGTTAGCCTCCTCGAGGCCGCCCGCATAGACGGGGCCGGGGAGTTCCGCATCTTCTTCCGGGTGGCCATGCCCCTGGTGCTTCCGGCCATGGCCGCGCTGGCCATCATCCTCTTTTTGGCTTCCTGGAACGACTATTTGTGGCCCCTGCTGGTGCTCTCGGACCGCGATATGCAGACTGCGCCAGTGGCCCTGGGCTCCCTGATCGGGCTGACCCGGGTCTCCTGGGGGGGCATCATGGTGGGAGCGGTTATGACTACCCTGCCCTTCTTGCTGCTGTTCTTGTTCTTGCAGCGCTACTTCATTGCCGGAATCACGGCGGGAGGGGTGAAAGACTAGTGCTAGGCGTCTGCTACTACCCCGAACACTGGCCCCGCGAGCACTGGGCCGAGGATGCCCGCCGGATGAAAGCACTGGGCCTATTTTATGTGCGCATTGGCGAGTTTGCCTGGAGTCGCATAGAGCCCGATCCGGGGCGCTTTACCTGGGAGTGGCTGGATGAGGCGATCGAAACCCTGGGCGGTGCTGGACTAAAGATTGTGCTGGGCACCCCCACCGCCACCCCGCCCAAGTGGCTGGTAGACCGGTACCCCGAGGTTCTTGCCTATGACGCCTTGGGCCGCCCGCGCCGGTTCGGCTCGCGCCGGCACTATAGCTTCAGCAGCAGGGTTTACCTGGGCGAGTCCCGCCGTATTGTTGCAGAGCTAGCCCTACGCTATGGCCAGAACTCCCACGTAGCAGGCTGGCAGACCGATAACGAGTACGGCTGCCACGACACCACCCGCAGCTATGGCCCCGAAGACCTGCGGGCCTTTCGGGAGTGGCTGCAGACCAGATACGGTCGGGTAGAGGTGCTGAACGCTGCTTGGGGCAATGTCTTCTGGAGTATGGAGTACCGCTCGTTTGATGAGGTTGAATTGCCCAACCTCACCGTTACCGCGCCCAACCCCAGCCATGTTCTGGACTTCTACCGCTTCAGTTCGGACCAGGTAGCTGCCTGCAACAGAATGCAGGTGGAGATCATCCGGGCCCACTCGCCGGGGCGTTTTATCCTGCATAACTTTATGGGCTATACCCCAGACTTCGACCACTTCAAGCTGGCCCAGGATCTGGATATTGCAGGCTGGGACAGCTACCCTCTGGGCTTCACCGATATGGACCTGCTGCCTTGCACCCAGGCGGAGAAGTCCGCTTATGCCCAGACTGGTCATCCCGACATGGCGGCCTTTCACCACGACCTCTACCGGGGGGTCAAGCCGCGCTGGTGGGTGATGGAGCAGCAGCCTGGGCCGGTCAACTGGGCCCACCACAACCCCTCCCCGGCCCCCGGCATGGTGCGGCTTTGGACATGGGAGGCGCTGGCCCACGGTGCCGAGGTGGTTAACTACTTCCGCTGGCGGCAGTTCCCGCAAGCTCAAGAACAGTTTCATGCTGGCCTCCATCGCCCCGACTATGAACCAGACCTGGCCTTCTTCGAGGCACAACAGGTGGCTACGGAGCTGGCCCAGCTCTCGCTACCCCCGACCTCCCACGCCCCGGTAGCCCTGGTCTTCGACTATGAGACCGACTGGCTTTTGAAAGTACAGCCCCAGGGCCGGGAGTTCATCTACCGTGACCTGGTCTGGAATTTCTACCGGGCCCTGCGCGGACTGGGGCTGGATATAGATTTTGTGCCACCCGGCGCCAGCCTCGACCACTACCGGCTGGTGGTAGTGCCCAGCCTGCCCATCCTGCGGGAGCAAACCCTGGAGGCTTTTCGGGCCTGCGCGGGACAGATCGTCTTTGGCCCGCGTAGCGGCTCCAAGACCGAGTTTTTGGGAATTCCACCCAGTCTGCCGCCCGGTGCTTTACAAGAACTGCTGCCGCTCAAGGTCACTAGAGTAGAAAGCTACCGCCCCGGACTGGCCCAGAAAGTGTTTTTTGCTGGGGAGCAGTGGAAGGCCGAGGTTTGGAAGGAGTGGATTGAGTCAGGGTTGCAGCCCGTAGCGACCTTCGCCGATGGCAAAGGGGCAGTCTACCGGCACCACAACCTGCACTACCTGGCCTTCTGGCCTGGCCTCGAGTTTCTCAGTGCCTACCTGGGCCAGGTGGTTAGTGCAGCCGGGCTGCTTTCCCATTCCCTGCCCGATGGCTTGCGGCTACGCCGTCGGGGTAGTCTGGTATTTGCCTTCAACTACACCGGCCACCCTCAGGCTGCACCCGCACCCCAGGGAGCAGCGTTTTTGTTGGGTGGTCCCACCATTGCGGCCTATAATTTGAGCGTCTGGAAACAAGGGTGAAGCCATGCAGATTCAGGGTTACGACTTTAGCATCAGCGCTACCAGGCTCGAGGAGACCCTGGGTGGCTACCTGCTCTCAGGCAAGGCTGTTCAGATTGGTCATCCCTTTGGGCGCACCCGGTTTTTCAAGCATGGCTGGCAGAGCTGGAGCGAGGCCGGCTGGGTCAGCATGAAGGATAGCCCCAGACCACTGCTCCCTCCCGAGCGCCGCCCGCAGTGTGACGATCCCGCACATGCCCTTTCGCCGGTGCATGGTGGCAGTGGGCTGGGGGGTGTAGAGGGTTTTGATGGGCGGATGTTATTCCTGGGGGCCTTGCGGCCCGGCGCACGAGTTGAGGCAGACCGCCAGAATCTCAGGGGTAGCTGTGATCATGAGCTACAGTGGTTTGTGGCCTATGACGACTGGCGCCAGGTGCTGGGCCGCTACGCCGAACTGCTGGCTGCTACGCTGGGGGTTCGCGCCCAGCAGGCTGCCCCCAGGGTCTGGTGTAGCTGGTATAGCTACTATAACGAGATCTCCGAGAGCAGTATGCTGCAGACCATCGCCGGTCTGCAGGGCCTACCTTTTGAGGTATTTCAGCTAGACGATGGCTGGCAGCAAAACATGGGCGACTGGGAGCCCAACCACAAGTTTCCTTCTGGCATGCAGGCCATCGCGCTACGAGCACAGAGCCAGGGCCTAACCCCGGGCCTGTGGCTGGCCCCCTTTATCGTCCGGCCCAGCTCGAGGCTGTTTAAAGAACACCCGGACTGGTTTTTGCGAGACGCACAGGGCGAGCTGGTCTCGGCGGGCTCGGTCTGGGGCGGCACCTATGCGCTGGATGTGACCCTCCAGGCGGTGCAGGACTGGCTGCAAAATCTGATCCAGGCGGTGCGGGGCTGGGGCTACCGCTACTTGAAGCTGGACTTTTTGTATGCTGCTGCGCTGCCCGCCAGACGGCACGCCGATATTGCCCGTGAAGAGGCCTACCGTGAAGCCATGCGCCTGATCCGGGAAAGCGCCGGAGAGGAGGTGTATATCCTGGCCTGCGGGGCGCCCATCACTGCCTCGCTGGGCCTGGTGGATGGCATCCGCATCGGGCCGGATGTGGCTCCTTTCTGGGACAATCTGGACCGGCGGGTCTTTCTGAACGACCCCACTGGCCCAGCAGCCTACAATGCTCTGCGCACCAGCCTGCACCGGCTCTGGCTGAGGCCGCTGGTACACACCGACCCAGACGTGGCCTATTTCCGCACCCGCTATAACCTGCTAAACCCCGCCCAGCGAGCAGTGTTGCAAGATCTGGCGCTGGTCTCGGGCTTCAAAGCCACCTCCGACCCCCCAGAGTGGCTAGACGGTGATGAGCAAGAGCAGCTCAAAACATGGCTCGAGGCCAACCCTCCCATCAAGCAGACCGGCCCCTACACCTTCACCATTGGCGAGCGCGAGGCAGACTTCACCAGCTGGCTAGACCAGTGAGTCGGTACCTGGCTCGCTCACATGTCGCTGCCAGGCACAAAGGGCGCCCTAAACCACCGAGGTTGTCATGTATAAGCGCATCTACCAGAAAAAGGACGGGCGCAACTTATATCTCTATGGCCTGAGCCCCCACACCCTGCCCCCACTGCCGGAGGGTGAGAACACCGAGCAGGCCTGGTCTCATGCCCGCTGGCACCCCCTGCGGCAGGAGTGGGTGGTATTCGCCGCCAGCCGACAGGGGCGAACCTTCCTGCCACCCAAAGAATATGACCCGCTGGCACCCAGTAGACCGGGGGGCTTCCCTACCGAGATCCCCTTTGAAGACTTTGAAATTGCGGTCTTCCAGAACCGCTGGCCCTCGCTCTCGCCCAACGCGGGCGAGGCCCCCCGCGATCTGCCGATCCCCACCCGCGATGCCCACGGCGACTGTGAAGTGATTGTGTTTACCCCTGAACACAGTGGCAGTATCGCTACCCTCTGCGCCCAGCGGCGCGAGCTCTTGGTGCAGGTCTGGGCCGACCGCTACTTAGACCTCTATGCCCGTGAAAACATCCGGTATGTGATGCCCTTCGAGAACCGGGGCGAGCAGATTGGGGTCACCCTGCACCACCCCCACGGGCAGATCTATGCCTATCCCTGGGTTCCGCCCATTTTGAAGAAAGAGCTCGATGCATTTCAGCAGAGCCCGGTCTTGCTGGATCTGCTGCCGAACCTGCAACCTTATACCGTGCTGGAAGATGAGTACACCATTGCCTGCATTCCGCCCTATGCACGCTACCCCTACGAGTTACTGCTCTTTCCCAAGCAGTTCAGTCCTGGCCCGTGGGCCTTCAGCCCTGGCCAGACCCGTAGCCTGGCAAAAACGCTGGGCCAGGTTGTTCAGAAACTCGATAGCCTGTTCCGCCAGCCCATGCCCTATGTGATGGCCCTGCATGCTGCGCCGAAAGGCGCCGAGGCGGTCTTCCATTTCCACGTGGAGTTCTACCCCGCCCTGCGCACCGCCGACAAGCTGAAATACCTGGCTGGCACCGAGATTGCTGCCGGAACTTTTGCGATGGATGCCCTGCCAGAAGAAACCGCCCGAACCCTGCGTGAGGTGGTTATCTGACCGGCCTTGCCACAAGAAGCGGCCAGCCTTGAAACCATACCGACAGGGCAAACACGCCGCAGTAAATGGGGCCGATGGCCTGTTGAGCGGGTTTAGGTTGGTCGAGACACTAGGCAGTCTGGAAAAAATGCACTGGCTGCACTACTTTCATGCCTCGGAAATGAAGAGTGTTACCATAAGACGTGAATTCCACCGCCCTGACCCGACTACGTTGCTGGATGGAAAACCACAGTTTTCCACGTTTTTTTGTGCAACAGCCGGAAAACTTTGCCTGGCTTACTGGCGGGGGCGACAATACAGTGGTGAGCTTTCGCCCGGTCTCGGCCTGGCTGGAAATTACCTCAGACACGGTACGTTTACATTCTTCGCAGATCGAGGCCGCTCGTCTTGCGGAAGAAGAGGCGCCCGGGTTGAAGGTGGTGCGCTACCCCTGGTATAGCCCACCGGCGGCGCAAGGGCCCAGCGATCTGGAGCACGACCTTACCCCTCTGCGCCTGGTTCTCTCCAGAGAAGAACAGGATCGCTACCGGGCCCTGGGCCTGGATGCTGCCGCTGCCCTGGGCGAGGGCATCCGCTCTGCCAGGCCCGACTGGAGCGAATACGAACTTGCCGGGGCCATCGGCGAGGGACTCCTGTCCAGGGGCATCCAGCCCCTGGTGCTGCTGGTAGCAGGCGAAGAGCGCCTGTTCCGCCACCGCCACCCCATCCCCAAAAGGCGCCCCCTGGGGCGGCTGTGCATGGGTGTTGTCTGTGGGCGGCGGCACGGGCTGATTGCCAACGTAAGCCGGTTGCGCAGCTTTGGACACCCCGAAGCCAAAGCCCTCCACAAACACGTCTGCCAGGTAGAAGCGGCTGCGCTAAGGGCCTCTCAGACAGGCGCCACCCTGGGTCAGGTGCTGGAGAACATTCGCGCGGGCTACAGCGCCATTGGCCGCGCTCAGGAGTTCGAAAACCACCACCAGGGTGGCCTGACCGGCTACTGCAGCCGGGAGGTGCTGGCGCTTCCCGGCAACCCCACCAGGCTGGAAGCAGGCATGGCCCTGGCCTGGAACCCCAGCCTGCCCGGCGCAAAGGTCGAGGACACTTTCTTGCTCACCGAGACCGGGCTGGAAAACCTTACCCCCGACCCCAGATGGCCCATGATGACAGTGGATAATCGCTTGCGTCCAATGGCGTACGAGGAGTAGTCGCCAAAACCACGCGCAGCCTGGAGCACGCCGTGCCCAAGCCGTTTTTGAGGGCGTGCGGCGTTGCTGCAGTGTGGAAAAGATGGTCCGAGGTTGTGTTTCAAGCCAGAATGATCGAGCCTTTTTGCCAGATTGATTGTGGCTACCCGCCGCTAAGCGTTCGGCCCTGGCCTGCCTACCGTATGCTAGATGGGCTATGTTCAAGGATGTCTTTGGCACCGAACCCACTGTGCGTGTATCTGCTCCAGGCCGTGTTAATCTGCTGGGTGAGCATACCGACTACAACCAGGGCTTGGTCTTGCCTACCCCCCTTATATATCAGACCTACATCGAAGCTACCCAGGCCACGGGCATCGAGGCCTACGCCGAAAGTTTTCAAGAGTGCAGAAGCCGGGGGCTAGACGCAACCAGACAGGGTGACTGGCTAGACTACATAGCAGGCTGTGTGTGGGTGCTACGTCAGAATGGCTACGCTGTTCCGGGCATCCGGGCTTATGTACGTAGCCAGGTGCCCATGACCGGCGGATTGTCCAGCTCGGCGGCCCTCGAGGTGGCAGCCTTGCGAGCTTTACGCGAACTTTATACCCTTCCCCTGGATGACGTACAGATCGCCCTGCTGGCTCAGCAGGCCGAGGTGGAGTATGTGGGGGTGCGTTGCGGCATCATGGATCAGATGGCTTCCTCGGTGGGGCGTCTGGGGTATGCGCTGTTTCTGGATACCCAAGACCTTACCAGCCAGCTTGTGGCCTTACCGCAGGGCTACCGGGTGGCGGTAGTGGACTCCGCTGTTCCGCGCCGCCTGGCCGAGTCGGGCTACAACACCCGTCGAAGCGAGTGTGAACAGGCCTGCGCACTGCTGGGTATCAGATCGCTGCGCGAGCTTTCCCTGGCTGATCTGCCCCGCCTCGCCACCCTGCCCGAGCCCATAAACCGTCGCGCCCGTCATGTCGTGACCGAGAACCAGCGGGTACTGGATGGGGTGAGGGCGCTGGAACAGGGCGATATTAAACACTTTGGCAGGCTGATGGTAGCCTCGCACCGCTCGCTCTGCCACGACTACCAGGTCTCAATTCCCGAGCTCGACATGCTGGTAGAAGCCGAGTTGCGTCACGGAGCCGTCGGGGCGCGCCTGACCGGAGCAGGCTTTGGCGGCTCTACGGTAGCCCTGGTCGAGGAATCGGGGTACGAACAGTTCAGGGCGGGGGTCCAGCACGCCTATCCCCAGGCCCGCTTCATGTAAGAACTCAGGCCTGTGGCCTTTCCGCGGCAAACCCTTCGCCTGCGGGCAAAGAGCGAATTTCTTCGGGGGTAAGCTGGTATTTCTGGGCGCACCAGTGACACAGCACTTCTGCTCCCCCATCCTGCCTGACCATCTGTTCGCGCTCCTCGTGTGAGAAGTAGATCAGCGCGTTCAGGGCCCGTTCGCGGCTGCAACGGCAGCGAAAGTACAGCGGTATATGGCCCTTGCCGAAGCCCAGCAGGCTCAGGTCGGTGGGGTCGTAGTCCAGCCCGTCCATCAGGGTCTGGACTGCACCATAGAGCCCTTGCTCGAGCAGTAGTTCGGTAAGGCTGCCGTGGCCTTGCAGGTTGTGCTCGAGCCTGCCAACCACCTGCTCAGGACAGTCTGGCAACACCTGAATAACCACTCCCCCAGCAGTATGAACTGCACCAGATGCCCTCACCCGCACCCCCAGCAACAGCGCCGAGGGTATCTGTTCAGACTGCCAGAGGTAGCGGGCTAAGTCTTCGGCAACCTCGCTGCTGACCAGTTTGATGCTGGACGAATAGAGTTCTCTGCCAGGCAGCAGCCGGTCTACCTTGAGCTCCCCCTTGCCAATGGCTGCACCTACGTCGAGCTTGCCATCGTGGCGCAGCGGGGGGTGGGCCCGGGGGTTCTTTACATACCCGCGCACAAACCCGTCTGGCGCAGCTTCCACCACCGGCCCGCCCAGAGGCCCATCGCCCACAAACTGTAGGCCAACCCGCTCTTTGGGCGTTTTGGAGAGCAGAAATGACAGCAGCAGCGCCCCGCTCATGGCCCGGCCCAAAGCAGCAGTAGCGGTGGGAGAGAGCTGGTGGCGTTCCCTGGCTTCTTCGGTAATATCGGTGGTTTCTACGGCTAAAACCCGTAGGTTTCCGCCGGCAGCCAGCCCACGAATCAGACGGCCCATAACCCTCCGATTCTAGCAGGAGACGGGTGGTCAATAGAGTGCTGGTGCAGGGTGTGGAGGTGGGTCCAGGGCCCTCTTCGGTACTGGTCTAGATTCTCCTGACATTTTTCGAGTATCCTTAAGCGCGTGAATCTGGACTTACCCCGCATCCTGGTGCTCAATGCCGGGTACGAACCATTGGGCCTGGCCAGCGTCAGGCGGGCGGTCATTCTGGTCATGAACGGAACTGCCGAGGTGGTCGAGGAAAGCGGGATGTACCTACGAACTCCCAGCACCCCCTACCCGGTCCCCAGCATCATCCGCCTCAAACGTCTGGTCCGCCGCCCTCCAGGGCGGCTTGCACTTAACCGGCGCAACATCCTGCGCCGCGACGCCTATACCTGCCAGTACTGTGGCAGACGCGGAAGCGACCTGACCGTAGACCACGTTTTTCCCAAAAGTCGGGGAGGACGCGGCATCTGGGAGAATCTGGTTGCGGCCTGCCGCCCCTGCAACCTCAAGAAGAAAAACCGCACCCCCGAAGAAGCCGGCATGCGCCTGGCCCGCCGCCCCATTGCGCCTCGCCACAGCCTCTTGCTGGTCGCCGACCTTCCCAATCTGCCCGAAGCCTGGCGCATGTATTTGCCCGGTATAGATCATCACCGCTAGTCCAAAACCTGCGTAACCCTACCCACTACACCGCTCTTAAGGCGTCCTTTGATCCCGTGCGGGTGTATGGCGGAGTTGGTCAGGATGGTCTACCCGATGCCCTCGGCCAGCTTGCCGGTGCGCCGGTCGGCCTCGAGCGCGATGGCAACTTTTGAGCCGATTTGATGCCGGATCAGGTGTTGGGGTTCATGGGTTTGGGGTGGTCTCGAGGGGGAATAAAGAATATGGCAACAAGTATCCTGACATGGCCGACAAATTTCTCTGGCACTTTGTTTTCAATTCATGCTGCCGAGGAATTTATTATTGATTTCGTTTCAAATGTCATGTTGAAGCCTGTCTAGAAACCAACAAAAAACCCCACCTTCTAAGAGGTGGGGGTTGATTTGGTGCTTGGAGCGGGAAACGAGACTCGAACTCGCGACCCCAACCTTGGCAAGGTTGTGCTCTACCAACTGAGCTATTCCCGCAAAAGCGGTTCCCTATTCAGGTTGT
>JBGFRI010000038.1:0-88306 GCA_041695225.1 Deinococcota bacterium | reverse complement strand
GGGAAAACCTCACGGGAGGCTCTGCGCCTGCTCAAGACTTATCTGGCTCGGGAGGTCTACCGGGTCTTGAAGGCTATGGCTGGTGGGCCTACTTGACATACTAGGTTCATTGCGAGGAGGCCAGAGGCCGACGAAGCAAGCCAGGAGCGCTCTTAAGCCCATTGGCCGCCGAGGTGATCTGGATTGTCTCCCCTTCTGCTACGTCTCAGAACCTGCCCTGAGCTTGTCGAAGGGGTTGTATGGCCTGGATTATTGCACGGTATGCACTAATTGGTCCCGCCAGGCGGGGTCGGCCTCCTGCAGCAGCCAGTCGCGGGCGCCGGGAGCGTCGCCACCCGCAGCCACAGCTTCACGGTTGATCCGACGGTACTCTTCAATGGTCCACCGGCCCGAGGCCTTGAGTTGCTCGACCTCTGCGGCAAGCTGTCGCATACGGGTCCAGTTGGTTTTGGTCAGGGTACTAGCCATATCAGTCCTTTGCGCCGATCATCCGCCGTATCTCATTAATCAGATTATAACCTACGGGGTCTTGCGCCTGCAATTTATCTCGCAGGTAGACATAGGCACAATGGGTCTCACAGAAGTACTCCTTCCAGTTCACACCTGCCCGACCCGAAACGTAGTTGGCCCGGTTCCAGACCACCCTTATCCTGTCTTCGAGCGGGACGCCCATCAGCCGCTCAAGTATAGTCAGGATGTGGTGGCTGGTCTCGTGAACCAGCGAAACCTGCGCTGCGGCGTTAGGGTTGTTTCTGATTGCCGAAACAGTACCAATCTCGCCCCAAACCAACGGTTGCTTGATGTCGGGACGCTCGAGGCTCAGCCAAATGTTTGCGCTAATTGGGTCGTACACCCCGTGGAAAGGACCGAACTCGTCACGCAGGCTTCGAACGACCGAGATATCCCCAAGGGGGTTGTCCTTCAACCAATCCAGCAGCCCGGCCCGGCCTAATCCTCGTAGAACAGTTCTGCGGTTGGCCTCTGGCGCGGCCCTCCACTGACCAAAATGCACCCCTGCCTGGGCTCGCTCGTACTCGAATTGACTGATCGGTTGTTCCTGTTCCAGCATAACTCCGACGATGCTACACCGGCAGTTCACCACGACGAGGTCAACGGCCCCCTTTCGTCACGGCGAGGAGGCCGCAGGCCGACGAAGCAATCTGGGAGAGGCTCTTAGGCCCACTAGCCACAGGGGTGATCTGGATTGCCTACCCTTCTGCTACATCTCAGAGCCTGCCCTGAGCCTGCCGAATGGGTGTCGAATCGGCCGGCACCGAGCCAGGCGCGCATGTCAACGGAGTTGGGCGGTAGGGTGGGGTTCCCATGATCCCCCCCTACCCCCCCTTATTAAGGGGGGCAAACCGTGCCTTCCCCCCTTAACAAGGGGGTGGCCGCAGGCCGGGGGGATTTACCTGGCAAGGATCGCAATGACGACGTGCCCGACGTGCCCATTACTGCCGCTATGACGCGGCGTCAAAACGCGCCGCAGATGCGCTGGCCACCCCTTGCCCCCGCAATACCGGGTGCTCTGGGTCTTGCTCAAGTAACGCAAAAGCCCAAATTCTGGTGCAAATATCACACACGCCCCACACTCCGCCGCGTAGACTAAAGGTCGTCTACCGTGGTGTAGACGGTGAAAATTGAGCCGCATTGTAATCGGTAGCACATTATAAACCGAGTGCAGCTAGTCGTGCTGTGGCTTGACCCAGCAGGGCGGAGTGGGTTATTGTCTCTCCCAAGGAAAGGAACGCAGATACCACTAGCGCTCCAAAACCATCTACAAGGAGATAATCATGAAAAAAGTCACCCTGAAAATCGTAACGCTGATCTCCGCTCTGGTTGCCCTGGCTATGGCCGCTGGCGCTGCTACTCATTGGAACTAACAAAATAACTACAGTGCGGGTAAGGGTGTGATATCCGTACCCGCTCTTTATTATTTATACCCTAGACTTAGCGGGTGGCTTCCCGGCGTTCGCTTCCTCCCACCAGAGTACTGCTATACATCCTGGGGCTCTTTGGGGCTCTGCTGGCCCTGACCCTGGCTTTGTCTGCTCTGCCGGATACCAGGCAAGTAAACTGGTTGGATATTCTTTTCTGGGCCCTGCTGATCCTTGTAGCCAACCGGGCCAAGGTAAAGCTACCCTTCCAGGCCTCTATCTCACACACCTTTGTGGTGGCCCTAGCCGCAATAGTACTTTTCCCGGCCTGGCTAGCGACCACCCTGGTTTTTGCGGCCAATTTCGACAAGGATTCCGGTAGGCCGGAGTACCCCTGGTACAAAGACCTGTTCAACCGAACTCAGGTGGCAGTCGCCACTGGGGTTGCGGGCTGGGCCTGGTGGCTGGTGCAGTCTCAGGCTGGCTTTCACCCTTACGCCCTGGAGGCTGCTGGCACACTTGCAGCCGCGGCGGCGTTTTTTATTGTGAATATCGCCAGTGTGGTCTACGTTATCCACCTTTCCAGCGGGGTCAGCGTTCGTAAAATCTGGTTTGAAAACTATGGCTGGCTCTGGGTAAGTTACCTGGTGCAGGCGCCGGTGGGGTTGTTGCTGGCCAAGGCGTATCAAGTTCCGCTTATTGGGGGCTGGGGTGGGTTTACGGTGCTGTTTATGATGCTGCTGCTCTATTTCTCGCGCTATTACTGGGACGAAAAGGTAAAGATGGAGGAGTCTTTCGACAATACCATCGAGGTGCTGGTATCGGCGCTGGATGCCAAAGACCCCTTTACCCGGCTGCACTCCGAGCGGGTGGCGGCCATATCTAACAGCATTGCGCAAAAGATTGGTCTGGACGAGCAAGATCAGAAGCGTATTACCTATGCCGCCCGCATTCACGATATTGGCAAGGTGGCCATTCCCGACTCGGTTTTGCTGAAGGGGGGCGAGCTGACTGCCAAGGAGTTTGCCCTGATCAAAAGCCACCCGGCCAAGGGGCTGGATCTGCTTTATCCCATGCGCCAGCGCCTGTCCAAAGATGTGCAGGGGGTTATAAGGAATCATCACGAGCGTTGGGACGGAACGGGCTACCCAGACGGTCTGAAGGCTGAGGCCATACCGCAGTGGGCCAGGGTGGTCACGCTGGCCGACGCCTACGAGGCCATGACCGCAGGGCGCGCCTATGCCAAGGCCAAGTCGCCAGAAGAGGCGCTAAATGAGATAATCATGCATGCGGGCAAGCAGTTCGACCCGCAGGTGGTGCGGCTCTTCGAGGAAGTGTGGCTCGAAGACCTCATCTGGAAAGACCGGGAGGAATTCTTACGACGCTATACCTCGCCAGTGCCATTGTCGGGATTGTCCTCGCCCTCGCGCTCCGGGCCAGCCTCCGCGACCTCGCCAGTATCGAGCTCAAAGCAGTCTGGGCGTTCATAGGGGCGGCCCTGCTGGAAGGCGGGCTGGCCATTGCCACGTCGCAGGGCCTGGTGGCGCCCGGAATTGCAGGCCCCGTTGCCAAAGCCCTGGTGCTGGGGCTGGTGGGCTATGGGCTGTGGGTCAACAGCCACCTGCGCGGGCTGTGGTTTGTCTGGCTGGGCCTGGCCTCTAACGCGCTGGTAATTTTTGCCAACCAGGGGCACATGCCCGTCCATGCCGCCGCGCTGTACCAGGTGGGAATGGAGTCTATCATTCCCCGCCTGCAAGAGCAGTACAACGCCATACACACCCTTATGACCGAGACCAGCCGGCTGTGGTTTCTGGCCGATGTGATCCCGGTGCGGGTGTGGGAGTATCGCAACGTGATCAGCATTGGGGATGTGTATTTGATGCTGGGAGTTATGCTGACCATTCTGGGCGGCGCCCTGGATGCCCGGCGCAGAGCCCAGGCGCCGCTGGACATAGATTTGCGGTTCTGACCCTACGTCCCTACCACGATTGGCCTGGGCCTATAGGCAATGACAAGGGCCGCTTCGTCATTGCGATCCTTCGACAGGCTCAGGACAGGCCCTGAGGCGAAGCCGAAGGGGAAGCAATCCAGATCACCCCGCCGGCGTATGCGTTACGAGCTTTCCTGGATTGCTTCGTCGGCCCCTGGCCTCCTCGCAATGACGACACGAACGTACATTTTCGTCATTGCGATCCTTCAACAGGCTCAGGACAGGCCCCTTCGACAGGCTCCCTTCGACCCTGCTCAGGGCAGGCAGGGCGGTGCCTGAGGCGCGGCCGAAGGGGAAGCAATCCAGATCACCATCGTCGGTCAAGTTGCGTGTGTACCGCCTGGATTGCTTCGTAAGCCTAAGGGCCTCCTAGCAAGGAGTGTGGGGGCCAGGGGGCAGTTCAGGCACTGATAATCAGATAAGCTACGTAGGCGATATATGCCAGCAGGAAAAAACCTCCCTCGCTTCGACCTAGCCTCGAGCCGGTGGTCAGGAAGGGCCAGAGTATAAGGCTGGCCGCCAGCATTACCAGCATGTCGCGCTGGATGGTTTCCCAGGGCAGGCCAATGGGGTGAACCAGCGCAACAATACCCAGAATTGAAAGGATGTTGAAGATATTCGAGCCCACGATATTGCCCAGCGCAATATCGGGGTGGCGTCTGATGGCAGCCACAATTGAAGCTGCAACCTCGGGCAGGCTGGTTCCAGCGGCCACAATGGTCAGGCCAATAACCAGCTCAGAGACCCCAAAACCCCTGGCCAAATCCACTGCCCCCATCACCAGCAGGCGGGCCCCCACCCCCAGCAATACCAGCCCCACCACCACACCAAAGTAAGCGCGCCAGCCAGCTTTTGGTCGGGAACCATCCCCAAACTCTTCATCGTACTCGGCCTCCACCGCGGCTGACTCGCTCTGGCCAAAGCGGAACAAAAAGACCACATACCCTATCAGCAAGGAAAACAGCAACAGCCCTTCCAGGCGGTTTACATCGTTGCCGAAATACAGGATGGGGAATAGCAGCAAGGTTACCCCGATCATGAAGGGCACTTCACGTTTGATGAAGCCCGACTGCACAGCAATGGGGGCAATCACGGCGGTAAGGCCGAGAATTACCAGGATGTTAAAGATGTTGGAGCCCACCACGTTGCCAATGGCAATCGCGGGGCTGCCCATAAGAGCAGCGGAAAGGCTAGCCGCCAGCTCGGGGCTGCTGGTGCCAAAGGCTACCACGGTCAGACCCACCACCATGGCGCTGACCCCCCAGCTGCGGGCCAGGATTACCGAATTGCGTACCAGCCACTCTCCCCCAAAATAGAGTAAAACGATGCCAACTGCGAGCAGAAAAAGACTGAACAGCGTCTCCATACCTTTGCAGTCTATGGCAACGCGCAGCTCTTGTAAAACCGGAGCAGTGCTAGAATCGGGGCCTGCACATGTATTTTTTGGCTACACCATGGCCAGGCCACCCTTTGCGGCCAAAACACATTTGCGCTTGCTCAGCAACGGCTCTCCCCCCTCCCTATCCCACTCCCACCGCTCGTTACACTATGATATTCAGCAAGAGGTCAAGCCATGTCTCAGCACAGTCATCAACCCTACAAGCCCAAGCCTCCCTTAGAGGTACAGCTTCTGGTTAGTGGTCACAGCGAATGGGTCGCGCTGGAGAACCCCCGCAACCTGCAGATTAAGGCCGATGTGGTGGGGCGTTTTGGTTTTCACCTCGAGTGCGATGGGCTGGGGTTTCGCCCTCGAGACCACGCTGGTCAGTTCTTCGCACACTTCCTGACCCTTCAGAACTATCTGGCCAGTACCGACCTAAGCTACCTCCCTAGAGCTGGGGTTTCTTACCGGATGTTTCCCCACAAGGTTGAGCTTGAAGTGCAGGCCTATCCCGCCAACCTGCCCACCCTGCCCCTAGAGTTTGCCGGCTGGGCAGGCCGCAGCCCTACCCACCTGACCTACAACGCAAAACCTCATGAGCTGCAAACCCTGGTCAATGTCATCAAGCAGTCGGTAGACACCTGAGCACTACTGGCAGGTGTATGTGAGAACTGGCTATGCGCCCGCCTTACGGGTCCCGAAGTAGGAATGCCCCTGACGACTATTCCCTTTCGTCTTTACCCACCTCGAGCCATACCTCTACGGTCTGTCCCGCCCCCAAGCCCTCGGCCTGGCGAACTTTGTCTTTGAGCGGGACGACGTACAGGCCGTCCTTGGGCCACAGCGAGGTCTTCCACTCGGTCTTTCCGATACGGACTTTTACCGGAATCATGCCCCAGCCGTAGGTCAAAAACCGCTCGGCACTCTTGATGGCCTGGCTCTGCTCCTCGGGCACGGTCACAAAGTAGAACGGAGCGGGGCCGCGCCACTCCCAGATTTCACCGCTGAACTCGAGGCTCACCGCGTCACCAGTCCTCCCTTCGCCACAAGCCCCAGATGGCCTTTTCTCGGCCTCCTCACGATGACGAGAGAGGGCCTTTAGCATCGTCGCAAGAAATAGGCTTGTGGTCTCCTCGGAATAAGGGCAGGAATGGGGATTTTCATTGCGACCCTGAGCCTGCCGAAGGAGCCTGCCCTGCCTGCCCTGAGCAGGGTCGAAGGGAGCCTGCCGAAGGGGAAGCAATCCAGATCACCCCGTCGGTCAAGTTGCGTTTATGTCCTGGTGGACTGCTTCATCGGCCTGTGGCCTCCTCACTATGACGCCCTCCATTCTAAACTCAGTATCAGTCTCTCGCAAAGGATATGCGCCAAAGGAGGGTGTCTTCGGGCCAGTAAAAAGATTGCCTACTTC
The DNA here is from genome assembly GCA_041695225.1 of Deinococcota bacterium. Lineage (GTDB taxonomy): Bacteria > Deinococcota > Deinococci > Deinococcales > Thermaceae > Meiothermus. The sequence continues at coordinate 81,647 of JBGFRI010000038.1, read as the reverse complement.
ACAAACAGCATCTCGCGGTAGCTGGGCAGGGGCCAGTAGGAGTCGGCCAGGATGCGCTCGAGCACATCGGCGGCTTTGCGTACCTCGACCATTGCGGGTAGCACATTGTCGCGCATATGGTGGGCTTTCTCGTGCACCTCGTCACCGCCCAGCTCGGCGTTTTGTACTTTGAGTTTTTCCAGGGCATCGGAGAGGGCATCGGTGGCTTCTACCACTTGCTGGATGGTGCGCTCGGCAGCGCGAGACTTCACATCAATTTCAGAGAGTTCGGCCAGGTAGGTCAGGGCACCGGGCAGAATCTGGGTCTGAACCACCCACTCGGTGGTCTCGCCCTCGATGTTGACCTGTTTGAAATATATGTCGTACATGATCTCCTGGCGGGCCTGAATCTCGCGTTCGCTCAGCACCGCCAGCCGGTCAAAAAGCCTGAGGTTTTTCTCGTCGGTGAAGTGTTCGATGGCGTCAATGGCCGTCCGCAGGTTTAAGAGCCCCCGCCTGGCAGCTTCCTTGTGCCAGGCTGCCGAGTAGCCATCGCCGTTGAAGACGATGCGCCGGTGTTTGGTATAGGTCTCTTTGATGACCTCGAGTAGAGCCTGCTCGAAGCTCATCTTTTTCTTCATCTGGGCTTCGACCTGATCCATCATGGCATCCACCGCATCGGCCACAATGGTATTTAGAACCGTGATGGGGAAGGAGATGCTCTGGCCACTGCCCACCGCCCGGAACTCAAACTTGTTGCCGGTAAAGGCAAAGGGCGAGGTGCGGTTGCGGTCGCCGGCGTGCTTGGGTAGCGCCGGTAGCACCGGAGTGCCAAGTTCCAGGGTGGCTACCCGGCGGCTGCCGCCACCCCTGCCGTTAGTCAGTCCCTCAAAAACATCGGTGAGCTGCTCGCCCAGGAAGACTGAAAGAATCGCCGGAGGCGCTTCGTTGGCGCCCAGGCGGTGGTCGTTAGAGGCCGAGGCCACGCTGATGCGCAGCAAGTCCTGGTGCAGGTCTACCGCCTTGATCACCGCGGTGCAGAAGAAAAGAAACTGCAGGTTGTCGTGAGGGGTATCGCCGGGCTCGAGCAGGTTGATCCCGGTATCGGTAGCCATGCTCCAGTTGCAGTGCTTACCTGAGCCGTTTATGCCTGCAAAGGGTTTCTCGTGCAGTAATGCCACCATACCGTAGCGGCGGGCGGTGTTGCGCAGGATCTGCATGGTGAGCTGCTGGTGGTCGGCGGCAAGATTGGAGGGTTCAAAGATGGGGGCGATCTCGAACTGGCTGGGGGCTACCTCGTTGTGGCGGGTCTTGACCGGGATGCCCAGGGCATAAAGCTGGCTTTCCACATCGGTCATGAAGGACAGCACCCGGTCGGGGATGGAGCCAAAGTAGTGGTCTTCCAGCTCCTGGCCACGCGGCGGCCTGGCGCCAAACAGTGTTCTACCGGTCATAACCAGGTCGGGGCGGCGATAGAAAAACTCTTCGTCAATAAGGAAGTACTCCTGCTCGGCGCCCAGGGTAGAAAAGACTTTGCTGGCCTCGAGGCCAAAGTGCTTGAGCACTCGTTGGACGCTCTTGTCCAGGGCCTCTATTGACCGCAGCAATGGGGTCTTGAGATCCAGGGCTTCACCGGTCCAGCTCACAAAGGCCGTGGGTATGCACAGTGTCGAACCGTTTGAGTGGCGCATCAAAAAAGCCGGTGAGGTGGGGTCCCAGGCCGTATACCCCCTGGCCTCGAAGGTAGCGCGCAAACCACCAGACGGAAACGAAGAGGCATCGGGTTCGGCCTGGATTAGCTCCTTGCCGGTAAAAGCAGCAATGGCTTTTCCTTCAGAGACCGGGGTATAAAAGCTGTCATGCTTCTCGGCGGTGTAGCCGGTAAGGGGGTGAAACCAGTGGGTGTAGTGGGTGGCTCCTTTTTGCAGGGCCCAGTTCTTCATGGCCAGGGCTACCGTATCGGCGATGTTGGGATCGAGCGGCGTACCCCTTTCCATGGTGGCCTGGAGCGACTTCCAGACCGGCCTGGAGAGCAATTCACGCAGCTCGTCGGTGTCCAGCACATCACTGGCAAAAACCTCGCCAGCGATGTCGCTAGAAACCTTACGTACATCCTTAAAGCGCCAGTTGCGCGCAGCCGAGATTACATCAAAGTCGGGGTTCATATTGCCTCCGGTGGGGCCCTGCCGGTTCATTTCGCTGTACCGCTTAGATGTATCTTGCATCTAACTGGGCGGGCACTGGCGTTCTGCGGGCAGCACCTAGGAAGACATATTACCATTATGCTGGCAAAATTCAACACACTCTCTCTGGCTAAATTATCAAGTGTTGCAAAAGATGTGTACATTGTGCAGAATTAGCCCGCGTGTTGCGGCTTCCTTCCAGTCTGTTGTATTATATACATTCCGCATATATGCTATGTGCATACAGGATGCTTGAGCGATAGGGGGCAATATGGTCAAACCTGGCAATGAACAACAATACCCGGGAACTTATGATGCTTCCGGGCCTGACCGGCCCTCGGTGGCAGTGGATGTGGTTATCCTGACCCTAAGGGAAGGGCATCTGGAAGCCCTCCTGGTCAAGCGCAAGGGACACCCCTTCCTCAACTACTGGAGCCTGCCGGGTGGGTTTGTGCAGGCGCACGAATCGCTGGACCAGGCCGCTGCGCGGGTACTGCGACAAAAAGCAGCGCTGCAAGGCCTAGTGAGAACGGTAGCCGAGGGAAAAACCGGAGATCACCCGATCTATCTGGAACAGCTCTACACTTTTGGTAGCCCCGAGCGCGATCCCCGTATGCGCATCATCAGCGTGGCCTACTATGCGCTGGTTGAGCTAAGCCACATTCGAGAAGTCGCCGAGGAGACTTCGCTATTCCGCTTGCGCTTCCCCGAAGACCAGGGCCCGGTGGAGATATTTGATTCCAAGAACAAAAAGTATTCGTTGGCTTTCGACCACGCCGAGATTCTGGGCATGGCAGTCCAGCGCATCCGGGGCAAACTCCTTTACACCTCCATCGGCTTCGAGCTGCTGCCCCGACGCTTTACCCTGCGCCAGCTTCAAGCAGTGCACGAGGCCATACTGCAAAAAAAGCTCAACAAAGATTCATTCCGGCGCAAGATGCTGGCCTCGGGGATGCTTCAGCCAACCGGCCAACTCGAGAGCGGGGTGGGGTTTCGGCCCGCCGAGCTGTATCGTTTTAGGGGCGAAGCATGAAGACCGCCGTATTCATTGGGCGCTTCCAACCCCCCCATCTGGCCCACCTGAAGACCATAACCCGTGCGCTGGCCCGTTATGATCGACTGATTGTGGTGCTGGGCAGCGCCCTGTGCTACCCCACCACCAAAAACCCGTTCAGCGCAGAAGAGCGCGAGCGGATGATTCGAGAAAGCCTGGTTTCGGAAACGCAGCTAGAGGATAAGACCTCGAGTAGCCCGTTATCAACCCGTTGGCCTGGCACCCCATCCTCCACGCCCGACCCTCGACTCCACTATCTACACATGCCCGACGACTTCTACGACGACCCCCGCTGGTTTCGCACGGTACGCTCCGCCGTGGAGGCCATCGCGGGACAAGACGCCGATATCCGTATCACCGGTTTTGACAAGGACCAGAGCAGCTACTACTTACATGGCTTTAGCAACTGGCTCTACGAGCCCAGCGGGGTGGTGAGCAGTCTTAGCGCTACCAGCATACGAAATAGCTATTTTGCAGGCAGCGATGGGTGGAAGGGGATGGTTCCACAGGCCGTACGTCGGTTCATGGAGCAGTTTGCCATCACCAGCGAGTATGGCCGCCTGCAAGCCGAATGGAAAACCATTCAGCACTACTGCTCGCTCGATAACTGCTACCCTTACCCCATTGTGCACGTCACTGCCGACGCACTGGTGCTGGCCCAGGGGCAGGTGCTGCTGGTCGAACACGGCGGCGCACTTAGCAAGGGCGCCTGGGCGCTGCCGGGGGTTTATGTGCAGCCCAAGGAAACGCTGCTTCAGTCTGCTCTCCGCGGGTTAGGGGACAAAACCGGTTTAGTGCTCAAACCCCAGCTGCTCAAGGCCACCAAGGCCTTCGACTACCCAGGTCGTAGCCAGCGAGGCAGGGTTATCAGTCACGGCCACTACTTTGATCTGGGCGACGCTACCCCCCCACCCGTTCATGGTCAGCACGACGCCTATACCGCCTTCTGGCTTCCACTCGGCGAGCTATACCAGCACCAAGCCCGCTTCTTCGAAGACCACTACCAGATAATTCGCTGGTTTATGGAGCGGCAGATCTAGGCGGTGGCCCGGTTCCAGTCGCTGGAATGGAGCGGCAGATCTAAGCCGTCTGAGGGGCTGAGCATCTGGCGTTGGGAGTCAAGAAAGTGAGTAGAGACCACCCTAAGGACGAAAGAGTAGTCTGTACCCTCCTCACTATGAACCTAGTATGTCAAGTAGACCAGCTTGCCAGGTAAATCCCCCGGCCTGCGGCCTCCCCCCTTTGCACGGGGGTTGGGGGATTTAGCAGTACGACGCCCACTGCCCGACTCTATTGACATGCGTGCCTTACGCGATGACGACCCCTTCGGCAACCCTCCGGCAACCCTCCGGCAACCTTTCGACAACCTATCGGCAACCCTTTGACAAATGATTTAGTAGCTGCGAGTACCTGAGAGGTGCGGCGCAATCCAGATCGGCCCTGCAGCGGGTGGCTTACGATCCTATCCTTGATGGATTAATCACCCCCATCCCTTCGACTGCCCTTTTGACGGCCCATTCGACGGGCTCAGGGCAAGGCTCAGGACAAGCCTCGACCACTCAGTCTCCCAGTTTATGGATTAATCGCCCCCGTAAAAATGTCGCAGGTCTCAGGTCACAGGTCTTTATTGGCTTGCGACTTGCGACTCGCGACCTGAGACATCCCGGTTTAGTATTTCCTGGCGGTATCTACCGCGCTACGAAAAAATTCGAATGCCTTTACCCTTGGGGCAGAGTGGGCTTGAGCTGCCGGGGCCACACGGTAGGAGGTGGCCTCGAAATCAATCAGACCGCTTTCGGCGCTGCTGGTGAGGCGGATGCTGGCCCCAGCAGGAACCCGGAACCAGATGTCGAGTTCCTCTTGCAGCGGCAAAAGCAGGGCGTTGTCGGCCAAGGCGCCCGCCTGGACTCCTGGGAGAAAGATCACGCGGGCTTCGCGGGGCTCTTGAATTTCAAGCATGAGCGGAGCAGCCCGGCCCGAGATACCTACACCCAGGGGGTTTTCCACATAAATCTGGCCCTTGAGGTTTAGCAGTGAGGTTTCATCGTGGCTGGCCCACATGATGCCCGAGGTGGTGGCCTGGGAAGGGGTGCGTACCCAGCGCACATGACGGCCATCCACTTCAAAACCCTGTCCAAAACGGGCTTCTTCCAGCAGCACCAGCTCGCTACCTCTGGCCAGCTCGCCCATGCTCGGCCCCATAGGCAGGGTTTCATTCATACCCAGCCAGGCCTTGAGGCCGTAGCGGGTCCACCCCGGCAGGGAACTGACGAAGGTACCCCAGTCGGCAGTGTCACCCGCCATCAGGCGGTGGTAGGCCTCGGCCATGCGTTGTTCTTCCATAGCGCATTGCAGGGCTGCCTGGCGATGGTACTGCTGGCGACGGCCTGGCTGCAGTCCCAGGTACAAAACCCGGCGGCTGGCATCGTCGGTGAACTGCCACTGTCCAGCGTAAACCAGCCAGCCCCGGCGCTCGAGCTCATCCAGATAGGGTGTAGCTTCCAGCGCATCCAGCAGACCCTGGCTGTAGGGGCCAGGGTGCACCGAGAGCCGCTCCAGCGCGAGGCGAGCCTCGAGCGAGAGCATGCGGGCCTCGAGCTGTACCTGGGCACGTATCCGCTGTGGCAGGGGCATTTCTGTCCCGCTGTGGGGCACCGCCAGCAGCTCCCGCAGGTGGCCGGGCGAGCCGCCTGAAGCCAGAAACAGCCGGGCAGCCTGTACAAAGGGCAGCTTGGAGAGCATCGAGGCGCGGGCCTCGGCCCAGGACATGGGCGGCAGGGTAATGTAGCGGGTACGCTCGGCGGGATAGTGGCTACGCAACTCCAGGATTAGTTTGGGGTCTTCTCCGTAGGAGGAGCGTTCGACCACCCATAACCCGTCGCGGTCGGTAAGAATGCGCTCCATCGAGATATCGTTGTAAGGCGGGCGCAGGTAGTGCAGGGCCTTGCCTCCCCCTCGAGGGCCTTCCAGAAAGGGCATACCCAAGACTTTGGCCAGGGCCTGGGCAAAAGCCGCCCGTCCTGAACCGGTCCGGCCCATCAGGATCAAGACCGAGGGAAGGGTCAGCTGCGAGGCTACCTCCTGCACCAGCCGTTCCCGCCCTACCGTACCAGAATTGTTGGCCATCAGTTGTGAACGCTGGCCCTCGAGCCAGGCTCTAAACTCCACCGATAGCTCTTCTAGCCCCTCCATTGGCGCGCCTGGCGAGGGGGTGCGGTCCAGGGAAACAAAGGGGGGAAGCTGCAAAGGGTCTTCGCCAGCTTTGAACAGGGTAAAGCCCAGGGGTGAGAGGGCCTGGCTCAGCCGGTGCAGTTCGACCCTCAGGTTTTGCGAGGCCGCGGTGTGGCCCCAGAGCAGATCGGCCAGGACTTCGCGCCGAGTAGCACCCTCGAGGGCCAGATAAAACAGAATGGCCAGTCCCTTGCGCTGGAGCTTTAGCTCGCGGCCCTGGTATTCCAGCCGCGCCGGCCCCCATAGTTTGAGTTGGATTGGTCCCCCAGCCTTATTCATGCCTACACTCCTTGCAGATCCCTTTGGGGCCCTGGTGAGTCCAGGACAACTGTATAGCCGCTACGGACCAGGGCCGCCTCAAGGCTTAGAGCCAGCCCTTTAGCCGCAATCAAACAAAACTCTGAGACTGGCGAAGGGCGACTGGGGCAAAAACGTAACCTGGTGAAAAACCGTCCGCTGTGAATACCGCCCTGGCTATCTCCGCAAATTTTGCGGTGTGTTATTAGAGCATTGGGGTATATCAGAGCCAATTCGCTGCGGGACAGTTTTGGCAACCCGTGCCTGGAAACAGAGATCGCCGGATGGCTTTCTCCATATGCTGGCGAGTGCAGTGGCTGGGCATGCGTTGGGATTAATCCATCTCGCCATCTCTTTTGCACCTTACCTCCCTTTCTCAAGCGTGAACTCCTTCATTGAACTACTAGTGCAGAGTAACACGGCGAAGGAGAATCCCGTGGTCAAAATGCACAACCAGGTCACGCCCCCGTTGGTGGACGGCAGAGGTTATCTTCCACCTCCGGCCAAGGTAGTCTGTTGTGGGTAATTGCTCCGTAGTGAACCATCCATCCGGCTAACCCACGTGGATTGTCGCCCTGGTGTACGGGCTGGCCGTCTATCGTCAATGGACTATAGACTATGGACTATAGACTATGGACTATAGACTAGCTTTTTCACTGATGCACAACACGCCCTCGAGTATCGCCTTCACCTGCGTCACCGGGCCCCTAAAACTACACCCCTAGGCCGTGTATTTTCCTCCCAAACGCTGGCTTTTCGCTTTGGACTCCTGGCCTTAGGCTATAAAGCGTGCCAGGTATTGCCATTATTGGAGCACAGTGGGGCGACGAAGGAAAGGGCAAGGTTACTGATGCCCTCGCGGAAAATGCCGATTTTGTGGTGCGCTACCAGGGCGGGGCCAACGCCGGCCACACCGTGGTGGCCCAGGGCAAGACCTTCCGACTGAACCTGCTACCGACCGGGGTCATTCACCCTCGAGCGACCAACATCCTGGGCGATGGCATGGTGATTGATGCCTTTCGCTTTGCCGAAGAAATGCAGAACATCCGCGCCGAAGGATTAGAGCCCAGAGTGCTGGTTTCGGACAAAGCCCATCTGGTCTTGCCCCACCACAAGGCCGTGGAGGCCCGCAACAACTTTGTGGGCACCACTAAGCGCGGCATCGGGCCAGCCTACTCCGACCGGGCGCGTCGGGTGGGTATTCGCGCCGGAGACTTGCTCAACGATTCTGTGCTGAAGGAGCGGGTAGACCAGCTTCTCACCCAGAAGCCCAACTCGACCCTCGAGGCTGGCTGGGACACCTCCGAAAGAGCCCTGGCCGACCTGCGCAGGATGGGTGAGATTCTGGCCTCCCACATAAGCGACACCGGAAGCCTGCTGCGCAATGCCATCAAACATGGCAAAAAAGTGCTGTTCGAGGGGGCGCAGGCCACCATGCTCGACCTTAACTACGGCGACTACCCCTTCGTGACCAGCTCACACCCAACGGTGGGGGGCATTATGGTGGGAACTGGCGTGAGCCACAAGGCCATCAACAAGGTATACGGGGTGGTCAAAGCCTATGCGACCAGGGTCGGCAACGGCCCTTTCCCTACCGAGTTGCACGGAGCCGAAGACGAGTTTCTGCGGCAGAAAGGCGGCGAGTTCGGCGTGACCACCGGACGCGCCCGTCGCACCGGCTGGCTCGATCTGGTGCTGCTCAAATACGCCTGCGAGGTCAATGGTTTCGATGGCCTGGTGCTGACCAAGCTGGACATTTTGTCAGACTTTCCCGTGGTGAAAATTGGGGTCGAACACCGCCCGGGCGGCGCAGTCAAATACGAGGAACTGCCGGGCTGGGGCAACCTTGCGGGCATCCACAGCCGCGAACAGCTACCTGCCAGTGTGCAGCGCTTCATCGAGCTGATCGAGGGTTACACCGAGACCCCAGTAGTAATGTTTTCGACCAGCCCCCGCCGCGAAGACACCTTTGGGGCGGTGAGCTGGGTTTAGGCTGTGCCTTATGTGGTTTGCTAAACTCGTCGGGTCAGTCTGCTAAGTTTTGTCGTCACTGAGAGATCCCCGCCAATGATCGCAACCTCGGGCAGCAAGCTAGCTATTTGGTACTACTTACAATCCACTCTCCCCAGAGAAAAACAGGGCCAGTGTAAATGTGGCATGAACATATCGGAAAAGTATGCAAGCTTGCTTGCATGAGAATTCGCCTAACGCGAAAATCTCGTCAGACAAGCATTAACAAAAGGTCCAACTCCTGACCAGGGACCGGTCTCATCCATACCCCCCGGGGTTCTGCTAAACTTTAGAGCCGTGACCGTGGAGGCTCGGACTGCCCCCAAACGTGAAGTAATCCTCGAGGCAACCATCCGAGTCTTAAGAGACCGGGGGTTGTCGGGCCTAAAAGTCGAGGAAGTTGCCAGGGAAGCCGAAGTCGGCAAAGGCACGGTTTATCTTTATTTCCAGGATAAACAAGACCTGCTGAAGGCGCTGGTCGAGCACCACACCTTCTCCTACTACCAGAGGGTAGAAGAAGTAGTGAACCGGGGTGGCTCGTTCCGCGACCGGCTGGCTCTGGTGTTGCGGCTTCGCATCGCCTGGGTAGAGGAGTGGCGCGGTTTGTGGGCGGCGGTAGCGCGCGAGGCCCATCCTGTGGATACCACTGGCTGGCTCAGGGGTATGCACGAGCACTACCAGCATCTGCTGGAAAAGCTGGTACAGGATGGCAAGTCCAGGGGCGAGGTTCGCCGCGAACTAGATACCAGTCTGACCGCTGCCAGCATTGCTGCTCTGGCCTGCAGTCCGCAGCTCGAGTTTCCACGGGAAGCCTACCTCGAGCACCTGCTTGGGGTGTTGTTGAAAGGAGTGGCGTTGTGAGCGAATACCGTCCAGGAGATAAGGTTGTGTTGCCGCCATATGGCGTAGGTGTGGTGGCTGGGATTGCCCAGCGTTCGGTTGCTGGTTCCGACAGAACCTATTATCAAGTTGACTTCCCCGGAACGCGTTCCAAAGCCTATGTACCCGTAGAAGCACCGCAAACCACCCGTCTGCGTCGGGCCTTGTCGCCAGATCAGGTAAACGAGATTCTGGGCCTGCTGCACGAGGGCCGCCTACCCCTGCCGCGCCAATGGGCTGCCCGCCACCGCAAGACTACCGAGATTCTGGCCGATGGAGACCCCTTCCGCATTGCCACCCTGGCGGGTCAGTTGCGGGCCTGGGAGCTAGAAAAAGGCCTGCCCGACCTCGACCGCCAGGCCCTGCGGCGGGCCATGCACCTGCTGGCCGAGGAGATCTCCCAGGTTATGGAGATGAACCTCGAGGACGCCCGCAGACTGTTTGAAGAGACCGTGGGCGAAAGTCTCAACTAACCGGCGCCAGGTGACGGGGAGGGTTGCGCAAGATTAGCCATTTGAGAGCGGCCTCTGCCAGGGCTCTACCCTGACCTGCACCTTCAGGCTTTCCTTACCCCCACCCCGCCTGAGCCCCTTGAGCGGTGGACAGTCGTCGTAATCGCGCCCGTGGGCTTTTTTGACATACTGTTCGGTAATGATGGAGTTGTTGGTGGGATCGTAGCCATACCAGCCTGACCCGGGCACAAAGGCTTCGACCCAGGCGTGGTTCCCCTCCGAACCTACGCCAGTCGCCAGATACCCCGAAACATAGCGGGCCGGAATACCCACACTGCGCAGCGCCGCCAGCATGGCCTGGGCATAATCCTGGCAGACCCCGGCCCCACCTTCTACAAACTGAAGCAAGGGGGTGTCTACCTGGGTAGACCCGGTATTGTAGCTGAAGAGCCGGTTGAGGTGTTCGGTGACCTCGAGCAGGTAACCATGCAGGTCTTCGCGGGGGCTGGGGCGACGTAGCTTTAGCAGCTTTAGCCAGTTGTGGTGCAGGGGTACACGCCCCGTAGGAGCCAGAAATTCGAAAAAGCGAGCTTCCATACTTTCCAGGACCTGCACCGCCACCGAACATGGTTTTGGAACGCCAAACGTTACCACCCTGGCCCGCATTTCCACCCGCAGTTGTTTGTGTGGCCTGGTAACGTGAAAATCGTAAACCCGGTTGCGGAAGTAATCCTGGCGGCTGCGGGGCATTGAATCGGGTAAAATCTGAAGCCGAAACTCCAGCAGCCCCTGGCGGTGGTCGTCTACCGGATAAAGCCACAACTCATTAAAAGAGTCCCACGCCTCGTCGGGGTAGAAATATTCCGTCAGATGATAAACCGACAAAAACACTGCTTAACAGCCTATCAAAAGTGCACCGAGCAGAGGGTTCAAGCCAAATGTCTAAGGTCTAAGGTCAAAGGTCAAAGGTCTAACGACTTTCGGCCTGCGACTTTCGACCTGAGACAACGCAGTTTTTGAGCCTGGTTCAGGACTCAAGCCTGGCGTTCACCTCTTCACGACAGGGCAGCGAGGCCTGTGCCCCGACCTTGGTAGCTGCCAGAGCCCCGGCCACACACCCGTGGAGTACGGCCTGGGGCAGTGTTCTTCCTTCACAAATGGCGACAGCCAGTGCGCCAACAAAGGCATCGCCAGCGCCAGTGGCGTCAATAGCCTTGACCTCGAGGGCGGCCTGAGAGCCCGAACCCTCCGGCCCCACCCAGACTGCACCCTGCTCGCCCAGGGTTACCACCACTACCGGGGTTTTTGCGGACAGCTCCCTGGCCACCTCGAGGGCCATCTCGGGTGAGTCCGGCAGTACCCCGGTCAGGCCAAAGGCTTCACTTTCGTTGACCACCAGGATGTCGGTGCACTCGAGCAGTTTATCGGGCAGTTTCTGCACCGGCGCAGCGTTCAGGACTACCCTGGCCCCGGCCTCGCGGCCCAGCTCGGCAGCGCGGCGCACGGTATCAAGGGGTATCTCGAGCTGCAATACCACCACCTGGGCGCCCTCAAATTCCGCTGGGGAAAGGTTTTCGGGTCGAAGGCGGTGGTTGGCCCCTGGCGAGACGATAATGGTGTTCTGTCCTTCCTCGCTCACGGCAATGAAAGCCACTCCCGTGGGCGCCGCAATTGGGATGGTGGCGTGGACATTGATATTCTCGCGCTTGAGCGCATTTCGCAGTTGGTTACCATACTCATCCTGCCCCACCCGCCCAATCATCCGCACCCCGGCGGCATGGGCTGCGGTGACGCCTCCTTTAGCCGTTCGCTTCAGCATCCGCGCCGCTGCTACGGCCTGATTGGCCCCCTTACCGCCGTGGTGGGTCTCGTAATCCGAGCCCAAAAGGGTCTCACCCGGTACCGGGTGGCGCTTGACCTTTACCACCAGATCCATATTGAGGCTACCAACTACCACAATTCCCATGCTCAATAGCTTACCTGGACGAAAAGTCGGAGACGAAAGGCCGAAAGTCCCTGCATTCCAGCGCCAGTACAAAGCAACTCGTGTATAGTTATGGACTATAGACTTTAGACTATCGGCTATTGACGTCTGTAGTGGACTGCTCGTGCCGCTTAATTGAAGTTATCGTAACCAGGATACTTTAGCGGTATCGCCCGATCTGCTCAATCAGCAGATCGTAGAAACCTTCTGCGTCAATCTGTAGCCCTACCTCGCAGTTGGCCTGCTTGCCGGTCACGCCCCAGAAGTCGCAGACTGTACGGCCAAAGGCCAGTCCCTCGTTGGCTTCGATCTCGACATTGAACATAGCGGTTTTGAACAGGGTGGGGCGCAGCAAAAAAGCGATAGCGCAGGCATCGTGGATGGGCGCGCCATCCCAGTTGTAGCGTCGGATGTGGTGTTCGCGGTAGAACTCGAGCAGTTCTGCGACAAACATGCCTACCCTGGTACTTAGGCCACGGAAGCGCTGGACCCTGGCGGGATGGGCCACGGTCTGATGGGTCAGGTTGAGGCCCATCATCACCAACGGTACGCCGGAGGTAAACACGATCCTGGCGGCGTGGGGGTCGCACAAAATGTTAAACTCGGCGCTGGGCGACCAGTTGCCGATGTCAATTGAACCACCCATCAGCACGATTTGTTTAATCTGGGGAATGATGCGAGGTTCTAAGCGCATGGACAGCGCAATGTTGGTGAGCGCTCCCACCGGCACCAGTGTGACCTCACCAGGGTATCTGAGCACCTGCTCGATAATGAAGTGTACGGCATGCCCTGGCTCGAGCTGACCACCGGGGGTAGGCAGATCAGGGCCTTCCAGCCCCGAGATACCGTGTACGGCCTCGGCGCTGATGCGGTCGCGCACCAGGGGTCGGTCTGTACCGGCATAAATGGGCACGGTAGAACCCAGTACTTCCCGCACCACCAGGGCGTTGCGGGTGGTTTGCTCCAGGCCCACATTGCCATAGACGGTGGTGATGCCCAGGACCTCGAGCTCTTCACTGGCCAGGGCCAGCATCATGGCGATGGTGTCATCGTGTCCGGGGTCGCAGTCCAGGATGATCTTTCTTGGCACAAGCCACAGCTTACCGCAGATTTTGCTAGGAGCAGCACGCTGGTTTGAGTGCGCCAAACCTGCTATGCCGTGCGGTCTGGTGTACTGGCTCAACCACACCAGTCGGCAAAACTTGTCTGAACCACGTAAACTAGTAGCCAGAGGTAGATAGCCATGCTCGAAGTCAAAGAAGTGGTCAAAATAGCAACCGACTATATCCATACCCTGTTTCCCGAGCGTCAGATTCCCGAGCTAAGGCTCGAGGAAGTCGAGCTAACTGCCGACGGCCAGTACTGGGAAGTCACACTCTCCTTTGTAGTACACGAACCCACGGCCTACCTGAGCCTGGGCGATGCAGCCCGCACCCGCGAGTACAAAACTTTCCGCATCAATGCCGAGACCGGCCAGGTACAGAGCATGAGGATCCGAAAAGTGTAGCGCAGGGCCCGCCGATAACCAGGCATTTCAAAAAGCGCCCAAGCATGGCCGATGAGGGTCTGCGACGGTCTAAGGTCTAAGGTCTAAGGTCGAAGGTCTGTGACGGTCCCGCGTTTTGGCCTTCTACCTTCGACTCTATAGATTGTGCGCTGCGGGCCAGGGCCTCCCAGTGGTTATATCGCGGCCGGGCAATAAAGCCCCCGCCCAGCAGTCGGTCACCCTGGTAGAAGACCGCCGACTGACCCGGGGTCACGGCAAACTGTGGTTCATGCAGTTTGATCACCACCCGACCCGGGCTCAGCTCCTCCACCCTGGCAGGTACCGGCTTGGTACGGTAACGTACCTGAACTTCCATGTGCTCCGGCAAATCCTGCGCTTCTACCAGCAGATTGGTCTCGCGGGTTTCCAGGCCTCCCCACAAACAGGCTTCTTTGGGCCCCACAGTTACTTCGTTGTTAGCGGCATTGACCCGAACAACGTAGCGCTCCAGGTGGCTTTTCCACAGCCCCAGGCCTTTTCTCTGGCCCACTGTGTAGAACTGCGCCCCGGCATGTTCACCAATCTGCGCCCCGGTTTCCAGGTCAATCAGTGGTCCTGGACGAGCGGTAAAGTGACGGGCCAAATAATCCTTCAGGTCGCCCTGCACAAAGCAGATATTCTGGCTCTCGGGCTTTTGGGCAGTAGGCAGGCCGTATTGCTCGGCTAGTACCCGTACCTGGGGTTTTTCCAGATGCCCCACCGGAAAAAGCAGGTGGGGAATGGCCTCCCTAGGGGTGCCCCACAAGAAATAGGTCTGGTCTTTCTTGGGGTCGCCCCGGTACAGAGCGCCTTGTTGCTGAATTACGTAATGACCGGTGGCCACGTAGTTGCAGCCCAGCATCCTGGCTTTTTGCAATAGGGAATCGAACTTGACGCGGGTATTGCAGCTGACGCAGGGGTTGGGGGTCTCGCCCGCCCGGTAACTTTCAATAAAGGGCTCAACAATTTTTTCCTGGAACTCGTCACGGTAGTCTAGTAAATAAAACGGTACCCCAATGGTGTCGGCCACCCGCCGGGCCTCGTAGGCCGCATCGGGTGAGCAGCAGGTCTCAAAGCAGTCGTCCTGCTTGTTATCGGGCCAGAAGCGCATCATGGCCCCGATTACTTCGTACCCCTGTTCTTTGAGCAAAGCCGCCGCAACGGAGGAGTCCACTCCACCGCTCATAGCCGCCAACACCCGACCCTTGCTCACAAATACCTCCGGGCCACCCCGCCCGCAAGCATTTAGTTTACCTGATGCCGGTTTCGGATAGATAGTATGCAAACAACCATGCTTCTCCGACCAGCGACACGTTAGCCTGTACCGCCCCTCTCACTAAAAGCAGAGGAGTTAGTAAACTCGCTCTCGGGGTGCTACCGGCTCTTATCACTAAAGCGGATTGCGACTCTCGAGCGCCGGCAAAATTGCGGTAGTGGCATATGAAGGGGTTTGCGAGGAGGCCACAGGCCGACAAAGCAATTGCCTGGGTGGCGAAGTGGCTGAGCCTTGCCCTGAGCCCGTCGAAGGGGGAGTCGAAGGGATGGGGGTGATTAATACAAGGCGTCTCAGGTCGCGAGTCGCAAGTCGCAAGCCAATGAAGACCTGTGACCTGAGACCTGCGACATTTTTACGGGGGTAATTAATCCAGGAAGTTCCCTTGGCTTTCTGCACTGCTTCGGGCCCTTCGTAGCCTCGCAGTTATATAACGACTGACACTCCACTCCTACCTGACCAAAAACTAGCAGTTGAGAGTGTACTACCGACTTTTCCTCTCACGGGCTATTCTGTGGCCGTTGGGCGGTGACATGGGGTGCACCCAGGTCAGCTGAGTTCGGTGCAGTACAGCGAATCAGACCCTTCAATTCGCTCATGTGATCCCTGCGTAAGCTGCTGATTACATAGCTCGAGCCTATACGATGCATACACAATATGGACGCGGTATGGTCACAGTGGTATCATGCAGGCAGGAGGTAGCTATGCAGAACAAAGAAAATTCCATCCGCCGCCTGACCGTCAACCTCACCGAAGAAGATATTCAGACCCTCAAACACCTGGCCGAGGCTAAGGGGCTGACCATGACCGATACTCTGCGGCTGGCTTTGCAGACCGAGGCCTTCATCCAGGAGCGTCAGCAACGGGGGGAAAAGCTTTTGATCGAAAAAAGCGACGGGAGCTTGCGCGAGGTCCTCTTTAGATGAAAGATGACCCAGGTACCGATGGCCTCAACCTTAGCTCCGAACAGCCCACCCAGCAGGACCTTCGGCCACAAGAACATCAGACCCCCTATGACCCGGCGCGCGATCGTGAAATAGCCCGCGCCCGGATTGCCGGGGGCTTGCTGCTGGGCTTCTTTGTGGCTGTTCTGGGATACCTGGTCGCCGCTACCATCGCCGGGGCCAGCTTTCAGGATCTGTCGGCCTTTTTCGACAAGCTCTTCACCGCTCTGGTGGGCCTGGTAGGTACTGCCCTGGGCTTCTACTTTGGCTATAGGGAGCGTTGAGCAAATAGGAATCTCAGACCTCACAGGCCAAGGCTGCTCTGGCCGAATGGGCTGTTAGCGCGCACGGCGCATGCGTCAACGGAACCGAGCAGTAGCGTGGGGCACTAATGATCCTCCCAACCCCACTTGCATCTTCGAATTGGGACACAGCACGGCAGACCGATCCCTCAAGGTCATAAAGACCGGTAATAAGCGCGGGTCGCCGTGCCGGAGTCTCCAGTACAAGCCCGAACGCTTGTCAGAGCTTCAAGCTCGTACCTGCAAGGCTGGGCCACACCGGAGCGGGTCCTAAACGCTTGAGAGTTGTATGGTGGGTGAGGTGTTTGTGGGAATCGATGTAGCCACAGCTCAGCTGGAGGTCGCACTGCGACCGGGAGGCGTGCGCTTTACAGCCGGGAACTCGGCAGCCGGCATCGCCCTTGACGCCCAGGTGCTAGCAGAGTTCGCCGAGAAGATAAGACCGCAGGTTCGTGGCTTAGCTGATGCTCGTGCTCGGGCGCTGGAGGCGCTGGTGACACGCCGTCGCCAGGTGGTCGAGATGATGGTGACCGAGCGCAACCGGCTTCACGCAACCTATGCTGCGGCTGTGCGAGACGACATCGAAGCGCACCTGCTTTACCTGCAAGGACGTAAAGACAGTCTCGAGCAGGAGCTGATGGTGCTGGTGCGAGCCAGTCCCGACTGGCTCAGCAAGGCGCAGCTGCTAAGGAGCGTGCCGGGTGTGGGGCCGGTGCTGAGCGTGACGCTGTTAGCGGAGTTGCCGGAGTTGGGCTGTTTGTCACACCAGCAAGTCGCCGCCTTGGTTGGGGTTGCTCCCCTCAATCGCGATAGCGGTCTGCTGCGCAGACTGTATTGGGTTTTTAGTTTGAGCTATGAATCTTATGGTTCGCCGCGAAGATCTGCTTCTACATTGACCCAGCAACAGAGCTTTGTGAACCAGCAATATTTGTGACAAAATGCCAACGAATGGCTGCGAAAAACCGGCTTGCAAGTCTGCAAACCTCGCTGGACAACCCCTGAAGGCTCCTTGGCGACTTCGTCAGCAGCGGGCTGTGTCCGGGGTCGCATCTCCGGCCTTCTGTCAAACCTACCCTGGCGCAGCGTAATGGAGTTCAAAATAGTCCTCTAGGCCCATGTTCATGAATCTGCCCGAAGCTGTTAGACAAGCCCAGGCCCGCCTGCGCCCGCACGTGCGCGAGACCCCGCTGGACTACTCGCTGGCTCTTTCCCAGATGACCGGGGCCAGGGTCTGGCTGAAGCTGGAGAACCTCCAGCAGACCGGCTCGTTCAAGGTGCGCGGGGCCATCAACAAGCTGCTCTCGCTATCGCCCGAGCAACTGCAAAAAGGGGCGGTGGCGGCTAGCAGCGGCAACCACGGAGCAGGGGTGGCCTTTGGGCTGGCCAGGCTGGGCGCAAAGGGGGTAGTGTTTGTGCCGGAGGGGGCCAGCCAGACCAAGCTCGAGGCCATCCACCGTTACGGGCTCGAGGTGCGGCAGTATGGTGTTACCGGTGATGACACCGAGGTTTATGCACGGCGCTATGCCGATCAGCACAGCATGGCGTACCTCTCGCCCTACAACGACCCAGAGGTAATTGCTGGGCAAGGAACCGTGGGGGTGGAGATCGCCCATCAAATGCCCGAAACCCCAGACGCCGTTTTCGTCACCGTGGGCGGTGGCGGGCTGATCTCGGGGATCGCGTCTTACCTCAAATCGGTTCACCCGACGACCAGAATCATCGGCTGCCAGCCGGAAAACGACGCGGCCATGCTGGCTTCGGTTCAGGCCGGGGAGATTGTCAAAATCCAGGCCAGGCCCACCCTTTCGGACGGCAGCGCGGGTGGTCTGGAACCCGGCGCCATCACCTTTGAGCTGTGTAAGCGCCTGGTGGACGACTGGATTACCGTGAGCGAAACGGAGATCAAGGCAGCCATGCGGCTATTCATTGAGTCCCAGCACCAGCTGCTCGAGGGCGCGGCCGGGGTGGCCCTGGCGGCATTTCTGAAGAGTTTGCCTCAGTACCAGGGCCAGAAAGTGGTAGTTGTCATCTGCGGGGCCAATATTAGCCTTTCGGCGCTCCAGACTGTTATCGTGTAGCCTGCAACCATAAGTCGAAGGTCTAAAGACAAAGGTCGAAGGCCAGAACTCAAGAGCGTCACAGACCTTAGACCTTCGACCTGCGACGATAGGAGCACTGAGTATGGTTCTATGAGCGAGATACTCCTCAGCCCTGATAGCCGCTTTGCAGTGGTGCAGTCCGAGCCGTGGATGGCCCCCCAGCTCGAGGCCATTCAAAAAGCCTCCTTCCCCTCCCTGGCTAAGGAGGAGCTGATAACCGCCGACCAGTACCTGGCTCACATGAAGGTCTTCCCGCAGGGCCAGCATGCCGTTATAGAGCGGGAAACCCGCCAGGTAGTCGCCAGCTCTACCGATTTCCAGACCTTCATAGACCTGAATCACTACCAGCACAGGTATATCGAGATGGTCGGGGGCAACTGGCTCACCGGCCACGACCCCGCTGGCGACTGGCTTTACGGGGCCGATATCGGGGTCCACCCCGATTTTCGTGGTGCGGGGTTATCCACCTTGTTATACGCCGTGCGCCAAAGCCTGGTTGGCGCACTGGGCCTGAGGGGCCACGTGGCGGGAGCGATGCCCAAGGGCTATGCCGCTCACCAGCGCAGTATGCCCATTGAGCAGTATGTGAGCCGGGTAGTGCGAGGCGAGATGTTCGACCCGGTGCTCTCGATCCAGCTCAGGCGCGGATACCACGTCTGGGGCATCATCCCCGATTATCTCGACGACCCCAGTTGCGGCAACTACGGGGTGTTTGTGGTCTGGCGCAACCCCGCGTGGGCTCGATCCCGCCAGAGCTAGCCGAGGGCCGCGATGGTTCCCAGCCCAACCGCACAGCGCACCCCGCCATCACTACCAAACGAGACCACCTCACATCGGCAGACCGCCAGCCGGCGCCCCGTGCTTTCCACCACCGCGGTGGCAACCAGCCGCTGGCCCAAAGCCGGTCGCAGATAGTTGACCTTAAACTCGGCTGTCACCACGTTCTCGCCCAGCACCGAGCCGCCCGCAAAGGTGATGGCATTGTCAATCAGGTAACTCACCACCCCGCCATGTACAAACCCGTGCTGCTGAAGTAGCTCATCGCGCACCGTAATCGCCAGCACCGCCCGGCCTGCCTCGAACTCGAGCAGCTCTGCCCCCAGCAGCAGGCTGAATGGCTGGCGACCGAGAACCGACTGCCCCAACTGCATCAAGTCCGTCATTTCACACCTCGAGTCTACTCGACAATCGTCGCACAAGCACTGCGCTACCCTGAGGCACAAAGGGTTCGGCATGACAGCGACCTTGTAGAGTAGCTGTACCATCGTTTGCGCCCAAAAAATACGTGCCTAGGCCCTGGAAGGCTATGCGGTGTACGCAAAAAACAACAGCCCTTCTGCAAAACCAAGGGCACAGGCGTATCCGCCTTAATGCTCGCTGTTGATCCTTTGAGATAGCTTTGCTGAAAAGTTATGGCGGCTGCATTCTGAAGCATAGAATAATCTCATGCCCTCTAGCCTCATCACCGCCGGAACTATTCTTAGCCCTGGCCTCGAGGCTTTGGTCTACAGCCTGGCGAGTGTGGAAGCTCTCTTTATTCGCGTCGATGCACCAGACCATGCTGGGCGGGGTTTGAGCCAGCAGATTTCTTGCAGATGGCGCCGATAGCCAATAGGAACTAGCTGTCTTAGATACGAGACATCCTGTGCGTTCGCAGCGAGTCGAGTAACCGGGCGATAGCGTTTGGTTGGGAACAGGAGGGTTTGCACTGGCCATGAAGATTCGGAGCCTGCAAGTCACAGACCTTCCGGCCTATTTTCACCTACGCACTGCGCTTTGGCCCGACAGTGCGGGTAGATTTGAGCTCGAGGTGGCCGGGATTATCGGCGCAGCAGACCAGGCCAGCTTTGTGGCCGAGCATGAGCAGGCCCTGATCGGCTTTGTGGAGGTTTCGCTGCGGCCCTATGCCGAGGGCTGCAACTCCAGTCCGGTGGGCTATCTGGAAGGTTGGTACGTGGCCCCCCAGTACGGGCGTAGCGGGGTCGGACGCAGGCTGGTGGAGACCGCCGAGGACTGGGCCAGGGCCAGGGGCTGCCTCGAAATGGCTTCAGACACCGAACTTCATAACACCCAGAGCCAGCGGGCCCACCAGGGGGTGCGCGTAGCGCATACTCGCTATGCGAGTAACCTAGCCCGTCTGGGCTACCAGGAAGTCGTGCGCTTGGTGTGTTTTCGCAAGTCACTGTAAGAGAGGGGAACCATGGCCACCGCCTCGAGCATAGACCGCAGCAAGGTGGGAGCCCGGATGAGGCGCCAGCATCGGCTGTTTGCCCAGGGCAACCTCTGAGACTACTTATCGGCGTCAACCAGGCCCTTTACAAACCAGCGCTGCATCAAGATAATCACCAGCACCGGCGGAAGCAGGGCCAGCACTGCGGTGGCCATGATCAGGTTCCAGTCGGTCTGGGCCTCACCGGTGCCGATCATCTTCACAATACCGACCACAATGGTCTGCATCTCGTTGGTGGTGGTGATTAGCAGGGGCCACAGATACTGGTTCCAGCCGTAAATAAACATAATCACGAATAGCGCGGCGATATTGGTACTCGAGAGCGGCAGCAAAATTGACCAGAAAAACCGCATGGGACCTGCGCCGTCCATTTTTGCCGCGTCTACTAATTCATCGGGAATGGTCAGAAAAAACTGCCGGAAGAGCAGGGTGGCAGTAGCCGAGGCAATTAGGGGAATAATCAGGCCCTGAAAGGTATTCACCATACCAAAATCGGCCACCACGGCATAGGTCGGAATGATTCTGACCTCCACCGGCAGCATCAGGGTGATAAAGATCAGCCAGAAAAAAAACATTCTGCCAGGAAAGCGGAAAAATACTACCGCATAGGCCGAGAGCAGCGAGATGGCAATTTTCCCGAAGGTGATGCCCAGCGCCATCAGCAGACTGTTCTGCATCATGTCCAGTGCGGGAACGCCGCGTACGCGCTCACCCTGGCCGGTTTCCAGGGCCTGCTGGTAGTTGGTGAGCAGCTGATCGCCGGGCAGCAGGGGCATCTGTCCGCGCCCGATGGTGCCGGCATCGTGGCTCGAGCCGATTACCGCCAGGTAGATAGGAAAGGCGAAGATCAGCGCCCCCAGAATCAGGGTGAGGTGTGCCAGCCATTTACGTGGTCTACGCATATTTCACTACCTAGTAGTGCACCCGCTTCTCGAGGTACCGGAACTGGACCATGGTCAGGAAGATCACCCCAGCCATCAGAATTACCGACTGGGCCGACGAGCCGCCCAGATCGAGGTTGATTACCCCCGAACGGTATATGCTGTACATCAGGGTGGTAGTGGCCACGCCCGGCCCACCCTGGGTTATGGCGTGAATCACCCCAAAGGTATCGAAAAAGGAAAAGATCAGGTTTACCACTAGCAGAAAAAAGGTGATGTGGGAGAGCAGGGGAAAGGTGACAAACCAGAAGCCACGCAGCCCATTCGCACCATCAATTACCGCAGCTTCGGTTATTGATTTGGGAATGGACTGCAAAGCTGCCAGAAAGAACAAAAAGTTGTAGCTGATCTGCTTCCAGGCCGAGACCAGGATGACCAGCAGCAAAGCCTGTGCGGCATTCAGCCGGTAATCCCAGGGGACGCCCAGAGCCAGCAGGCCCTGTCCGATATAGCCAATATCGGGGTGAAAGATAAACAGCCAGAGCACTGCGGCCACTGCGGGGGCAATGGCATAGGGCCAGACAATAAGTGTGCGGTAACCCGTGGCGCCGCGTATAACCTTGTCGGCCATGACTGCCAGCAACAAAGCCGGTGCCATGGCCAGAAAAGTTACCGCCAGCGAGAAAACTACCGTTACCCGGACAGCCTCCCAGTAAAGCGGGTCTTGCAGCACCGCCGCAAAGTTGTCCAGCCAGACAAAGCTAGCTCTGAGGCCAAAGGGGTCCTGCTGGTAGAGCGACTGTCTGATGGCCTCGGCAGCCGGGTAGATGAAAAAAACCAGCGTAATGAATATCTGCGGGGCCAGCAACAGATATGGCAGCAGTTTGTCCGGGTAGATAGTTCGCCTTTGCATAAGTTTGTTTTGACTGGGCAGCAGTATAGACTGGCAGTTTAATCTCCTACCCCTGATTCACCTACTCCATAGGCTGGACAGTTTAATCTCCTACCCCTGATTCACCTACTCCATGCGGTAATGCCATGTGATGCCCATAACTAGCAGGCCCTCTCCGATAAAGACCATTTGCGAGCCTTTGGTCTATGTGCCAAAGTGGTGGCTGCTAGAGTTTCCTCCGGCAACCACCCCCTGGCAGTGGGTTCGACAAAGTGTGATGCTTAGACCAGGAGAAAAGGCATAGTTGCGTTTGAATCTGGTCTGGGCTCATCTGTACAGACCAACCCGCAGGTACTTAGGCCCGAGGTCTTCTATCGGTGGGCGCGCTCAAACGCCGCCAGCACTGCATTGCCTCGCCGCACCGCATTGTCCAGCGCCTGCTGGGCGGTCTGGCGACCTTGAAGGGCGTTTTCTACCTCTTCTTGAATGATGTTGCGGATTTCGGGCATATTACCCAGGCGCAGGCCGCGAGAGTTCACGGTCGGCTCGGTGCGGGTTAGCTGGCGAAGGGGCAGGTCGCGCCCCGGATTGTCCCGGTAAAAACCAGCCGCGGAAAGCTCGTTGAAAACGTCCATGCGAATGGGCAGAAAGCCGGTCCCGGTATGCCAGCGGCGGGCAATTTCGGGGCGGCTGACAAAGCGGAAGAACTCGGCCACGGCGCGGTACTCCTGCTCGGTGCGGCCAGGGGCGGTCATCACCCAGAAGCTGGCCCCGCCGATAATGGAGTTGATTGGAGCGCCCCTGACATCGTCGTGGTGGGGCAGGTAGGCCACACCCCAGCTGAAGGTGGCCTCGGCCCGCACCCGGCCCAAGAGCGCCGAAGAACCGTGCAGGATAGCGCAGGTTCCATTGACAAACAGGGCATCGGCGGCGCTGTCACGCCCACCCCAGGTGAACGAGCCTTCTCTTTGCATATCCATTAGCATCTGCAGATGCCGCACATGTAGTGGGCTGTTGATCTGCAGCCGGGCATCCAGACCCTCCATCCCGTTGGCGCGGGTGGCCAGGGGTACGTTGTGAATGGCGCTAAACTGTTCGAACTGGGTCCAGGTGGGCCAGGCTGTGGAAAAACCGCAGCGGGCGGCGCCCCTGGCTACAATCTGCCTGGAAGCTGCGCGTAGCTCGGCCCAGGTGCGCGGTGGCTGGTCGGGGTTCAGGCCGGCAGCGCGGAAGGCGTCGCGGTTGTACCACATGATGGCGGTAGAGCTGTTGAACGGGAGCGACATCAGTCGCCCGTCGGCCATGCTGTAGTAGCTGCGCACCGCGGGAAGGAAGACGTTGGGGTCGAAGGGAACCCCGGTGCGGGCGAAAAGCTGGTAGACCGGCACAATGGCCCCGCCCGCGTGCATCATGGTGGCCGTGCCGACCTCGAACATCTGCACGATGTGGGGGGCATTCCCGGCCCGGAAAGCGGCAATGGCCGCAACCATGGTCTCGGGATAGCTTCCGCGGAAGGTGGCATTGACATAGAAACGGTCTTGCGAGCGGTTGAAGTCGTCGGTGATGGCCTCGAGCAACTGGCCTAGCGGCCCGCCCAGGCCGTGCCAGAACTCTACCCGCACCCGCTGGGCATTGGCGCTGATGAACAGGCTCATCAGCAGAGCCAGCAACATCACTGTCAGCAGTTTCTTTAGCATTGTGATCAACCCCCTGGGGCGCACCCTAACCCAGTAAAACTGGAAGGTGTCATCTTGTGGTCATGGCTTAACCCAAATTGTATTGAGCGCAGTGCTCCTATCTTCGTAGGTCTATGGTCGAAGGTCTAAGGTCGAAAGTCTAAGGTCTAAGGTCTGCGACGGTCTCGAGTTCTGGCCTTCGACTGCTCGTCGAATGTCCAAGGTTTAAGGTCGAAGGTCTGCGGCGCTCTCGCGTTTCGGCCTTCGACCTTGGTCTTTAGACCTTCGACCGCTGTCTTTGGGATAGGGGGCCCAGAGTGCCGCCCTCTCAGCTAGGGTCCTCATTGAACATTCTCCTCAGGAGGGTGGGTGTCCAGGTAACTTCAGAATTCTCTCTAGCTCAGGCCCGAGACTTACTGATGGCGAGTAGTCGCTACCGCTGGCGCAGAATGTGGCGCAGGGCGGCCTCGAGCTGTTCGTGGGGGTCTCTTTCGACCAGGTCGGGCTCAACCCCGCGCCCCTCCCAGGTAGGCCCAAAGAAAGGGGCCAGCACCCCGCCAGCAACCAGCGCAACACCGCCGTCGGGGAAGCAGTAGGGGGTAAGGGCTTCGGTGTTGCCTGCGCTACGGGTGCCGATAACAAAGGCCCGGTTAGCGTTTTTGAGTGCGCCCGCCAGTCCCTCGGCGGCCGAGTGCACACTGCCATCAATCAGCACTACCAGCGGTTTTTGGGTCTGGGGGCGTCCGAAGAACGGAATAGTTGGTACCGGAATGGCCCCAATGCCCCGGCTGACAATGCGCCAGGGTACGCCCCGCATGAAGACCCCGGCCACCTCGGCCATGCGCAGCACCAGCCCGCCGGGGTTGCCGCGCAGGTCTAGCACATAGCCCCGGGCCCTGGCGTCGTAGCGGCGGATGGCGTCCTGCAACACGCGCAGGCCCGCTACGTCTACCAGGTTGCTCAGCCGAACAATCACCACCCCATCGGTAAAACGTACCTCGGCAGCCTGGTAGGGTGGCCGGGTAGGCTGGGCGGGTGCTGGGACTGGGCTTACTGGCCGGGTTGGGGCGGTACCGGGAGGGCCTGGGCCGGCAGGTGCGGGCAGGGTAACCGCGGGAAGCAGTTCCTGATCCCGGAAGGGTAGAGCAAAACACTGCGTCCCGCTCAGGTAACGCTGTGCCTGAGCAGGGCTCAGAACCCTCGAGTGGTCATCGCGCAGCTCGCCGTACATATCGTCGAGCAGACGATACAGCTCATCCCAGTCTCTTACCTGGCCCAGCTTGAGCCGGTAGGTATTGCCCACGGCCTCCCAGTTCACGCCATTGAAGCTGGTGTCGTAGTAGCGCTCCTTGACCAGCCTCCAGGCTTGCTCGAGCCGCAGGGCAAAGGTCTGGGCGTCCTGGGCCAGGGCCAGACTTCCCAGTAGAACCAACCCGACTACCCAGCAGCGCACAATCGCATGATACGCCAAAGATACGTGGCTGATAGCGCATAGCCAATAGTCAATAGTTGATAGTCAATAGTCGATAGCCCATAGTCAATAGCTGATAGCTTTAGGACCTGAGACCTGAGACTTGGGACTTGCGACCCTAGACCTGCGACCTGCGACCTGTAACCTGCGACCTCCCTACCATGGTGAATCTAAGTTGCTTTATCGTCTTTGTCGCGATCATCTTCCAGCTTGGCAAACATTTCCAGCCCGGCCCTGATCTTGTCTTGTAAGCCCCGGAAGCCATCTACACGGGCGCCGGTGAGCAGTTCCAGGGCCTGTTCTACCGTTTCGACCGCGTAGAGGTGAAACTGACCATCCCGGATAGCCTCGAGTACCTCGGCCCGCAGGGTCAGGCTGGAGATATTGGCTTTGGGTAGCACCACGCCCTGGGCTCCGCTGAGGCCCAGCACCTTGCAGACCCGGAAAAACCCCTCGACCTTGGCATTGATGGCCCCCACCGTTAGCACTTTGCCGGTCTGGTCCACCGCGCCCGTCACCGCCAGGTCTTGCCGGAGGGGAAAGTTGCCGATGGCCGAGAGTACGGCGACCAGCTCGGCCAGCCCTGCCGAATCGCCATCCATGGAGACGTAGCTTTGTTCAAAGGCCAGGCTGATGGTGGCGGGTAGTGAGCCGCTCTCGATATACCGGCTGCGAAGATAACCGGCCAGGGTCAGCACCGCCTTGTGGAAGATCTGCCCTCCCAGGCCCGCCTCCCGGTCTATAGAGATCAGGTGGTCACGGCCGGGGGCAGCCCGGGCGGTCAGGCGAGCGGGGCGCCCCCAGTAGGGAGGGGACTCGACCACCACCAGGCTATTGACCTCGCCCACCCCCTGACCAGTGACCCTGAGACTGACGACCCCCTCCTGCACGGCCCGCAAAAAGTCTTCCTCGGACTGTAAACCCCGGTAATCGCGGGCCTGAATGGCCTCGGTCACTGCCTGGGCCGAGAGGACCCCGTTGCCCAGCACCGAGGCTTCCTCGGCCAGGGCCCGGGTCTCCACCAGGCGGGCATCCATGCGGTTGCGCTGTTCGATGCTGCGTCGGGCCTCGTCGAAGAGCCGGATCAGGCCACCGTGGGTAAGCTGGAAACCCTGGGCCTGAAGCCACCCACCCAGCGCCAACAGGTTGTCCGGGGTTGCGGGTAGGGTGGGGGAGAACTCCACCCGGATGCGAAATAGCTCGTTGAAAGCTGGGTCTTCCTCGAGCCACTCGAAGGCTTCGTGGGTTCCCACCAGCATGACCTGGATCTGGATGGGGAAGGGTTCGACCTCGAGGCTGGCCGGCGCCTGAGGCTCGGTTACGGGTTCGACCTGCCCATTGCGCAGCGCACGTTTAAAAGGCTCCCAGGTTCCCTCGCGTTTAAGGCTCAGGGCATCCAGAATTAGATAGCCGCCCTGGGCGCGGTGGATGGCCCCCGGGCGGATCAGGCTGGCATTGGTGCTCCACACCCCCCGGTCAACCACGTAATCCAGCCGTCCAAACAGACGGGGAGCGGTAGCGTAGGGCTCATACACGATGGGGGGCGGTTTGCCGCTGCTGGAAGAGGTTAGCAGATTGGGCCGCCACTGCGCGGGGTCGAGGGGTTCGCCGGTTTCGGCATAGCGGGCCAGACGGCCCCGCAGGGCCTCGAGGTAGGGGCGGGCCTGGGGAAAACGCTGAAACAAGGGCTCAACCCGGTTATTGAGGTAGTGCATGGCCCAGTCGCGGCGTAGCCGCCTTAGCGAGACCTCGAGTTCGGCGGCGGCGGCCAGGCTTCCCAGGGTGACCTCTTCCAGCCTGGCAGTTAGTTCGGCGGGAACCGGGCCGGGGCCAGTAAACTCTGGCCGATCCCCATTGATGGACAAAGCGAACCCGGCTTCCCGGGCTTCTTGCTGTAGCGAGGCCAGCTGCTGGTCGCGGAAGTCTTTGAAACGGGCCTCGAGCTGGGTTTTTTCCCGCAAGAAAGAGGTCTGACGAAACAACTCGTCCAGACGACTGACCTCCAGAAGCAGGTTCTCTACCGCATCGGCCAGATGGGTTTCCTGCCCGCTGGGCAGGGTAAGCACCGCCACCCTGCGCTCCGACAGGGGCACGTAGAGCAGGTCCGGCGGGGTTTCAACCGACTGAGTGCCCAGATAAGCCAGCAACGCCTCATGCTTGCCCAGGCTCGAAGGCCCCACCAGATAGGCGTGGAACCCACCCTGAATGGCTAGCTCCAAAGCTGCTCTGGCCCGCTCCTGACCAAAAAAAGGGGGCGCCAGCGGGAATGCCACAATATCCGCGGAATCGTCGGCAAAAGTGCGCCACTCCAGGTCCTGGTATGAAAGCTTCATGCTGGAAAAGTATACCCACAGCCGGGTGGCAGGGAGTCTGGGTGAAGACCGGGACCAGGTCACAGGTCACAGTCTCAGGTCGAAGGTCAAAAGTCGCAGGTCTCAGGTCACAGGTCTCAGGTTGCATGTCGCAAGTCAAATGCTCGTCGAGGCATGTGTTTTACCCTATGGCGAGGTAGGTTACAGCCTAAAACACTGAGGCTGACCCGCTATCGGCTATTAGCTATCGGCCATCAGCAATGCTCATCTAGGCGCGCGTTTTACCGTATGGCGGGGTGGGTCAAGCTCTAAAGCGAAAGTAAGACATTGTTTTTGTCTCGCTTTTGGCCACCAGCTATTGACTATGGGCTATCGACTATCGACTATCGACTATTTGGCTATCAGCTATCGACTATCGACTATTGACCATCAGCTATCAGCTATCGGCCTTCAGCTTCAGGCTTTCGGCTAGACCCCAAGCCTGTTATGCTGTAACAAAGGAGGCAGCGTCGTCATGTCAATGCGAGTTCTTGGAATGATTCTCGCGGGGGGCCAGGGTTCCAGGTTATTCCCCCTAACGGCCAAGCGCGCCAAACCTTCGGTGCCATTTGGGGCGCGTTACCGCATAGTAGATTTTGTGCTTAACAACTTCCTGAACTCGGGCATCTTTGGCATTTATGTGCTTACCCAGTTCAAAGCCCAGTCCCTTACCGAGCATGTGCAGCGGCACTGGCGCTTTGGCGGCTTTCTGGAGGACGCTTTTATTCTGCTGG
Source organism: Deinococcota bacterium (assembly GCA_041695225.1). Lineage (GTDB taxonomy): Bacteria > Deinococcota > Deinococci > Deinococcales > Thermaceae > Meiothermus. Next base: position 53,200 of record JBGFRI010000038.1, on the reverse strand, counting down.
TTCCTGCCCAGATGTACCGCTACGAGGAGCTAGGGCCGGTCTGGTATCGCGGCACTGCGGATGCCATCTACCAGAACCTGCACTTAATTGGTAATCACAAACCAGATAGTGTGGCGATTTTTGGAGGCGACCACATCTTCAAGATGAATATCGCCCACATGATGGACTACCACTCCGATACCCGCGCCGATATGACCATTGCAGCCTACCCGGTGCCCATCGAACAGGCCAGCCGCTTTGGGGTGCTTCAGGTAGATGAGCAGTGGCGCATGGTGGGCTTTCAGGAAAAGCCAAAAAACCCCACCCCCATCCCCGGTAAATCTGACCTGGCCCTGGTCTCGATGGGTAACTATCTTTTTCGTACCGAGGCCCTGGTGGAGAAGCTCGAGCACGATGCCAAGGACCCCAATTCCTCGCACGACTTTGGCAAGGATGTGATTCCCCGTGCTCTAAGCGAAGGGTACCGCATCCAGGTCTACGACTTCAAACGCAACCCTATCCCTGGCCAGCGCGTTCCCAACACCTACTGGCGCGATGTAGGAACCATTGACGCTTACTTCGAGGCCAGCATGGACCTGATACAGGTCACTCCGGAGTTTGACCTCTACAACCCCGACTGGCCGCTGAGGGCTGCTAATTTCAACTCCCCGCCGGCCAAGTTTGTCCACGAGGCCGGCGCCCGCACCGGGCAGGCCTTTAACAGCCTGCTCGCCGGGGGCTGCATCATCTCGGGCGGAACTTTGCGCGAGTCGGTGGTCTTCCGTCGGTGTCGTGTCAATTCCTACGCCCTGGTCGAGCGCAGCATCCTGTTTGACGAGGTTGAGGTGGGGCGTTACGCCAAGCTACGCAACACCATCGTAGACAAGAATGTCAGCATTCCCCCGCACGCCGAGATTGGCTACGACCTCGAGGCCGACCGGGCCAGGGGCTTCACCGTCACGCCCGAGGGCATTGTGGTGGTGCCCAAGAGCTACAGATTCTAGCCAGTTGCTGATAGCCTTTAGCCTAAAGAGGTTTGGCTATAGACTATCGGCTATAAGCTATCGACATTTATGGACAAGCATCCCGGCAAGGCTTTTTACCGTCTGACCCGTATCTTCCCCGGGGACCAGCTTCCGGGCGGTCGGGCACCAGCCGCCAAAGTATATGCCAACCCGCTGGAGTCGGTGGAACTAGCCGAGCCGGTACGACAGGGCGGCCCGGCGGTCTGGCGGGTGCTTTCCCGGCTTGCGCCCACCACTCCCAAAGTGGGCTCCTCCATCACCCTGGCCGAGCTTTCACAGGTGCTGGCCCCACTTGCGGTGCGCCGGGGTGGGCGGGGCTATCCTTCGGCGGGGGGTGCGTACCCCCTCGAGGTCTACCTGGCTGTGCAGCACTTGCAAGACACCTTTCAGGGCGTCTACCACTACGCGGCAAAACAGCATCAGCTAGAACAACTCTCGGCCCAGTTCAATGGCAAAAGCTGGAAATTGGCCCTGATGGGACTGGAAGCGGTAGAGACCGCTGCCGCCCTGGTGGTTTTTAATACGGTACCTGAGCGCTCCGAAGCAGTGTTTGGTCTGCGTGGTTTCCGGTACGCCCTGCTCGAGGTGGGTTATGCGGTGGGCGAGGTGATGGTTGCAGCCACCGCCCTGGGGCTTCAGGCCTATCCAGCGGCAACCTTTTACGACGAGGCCGTGTGCAAGCTACTCTCGCTGCCCGATACCGAGCACCCGGTGGTGGTGCTGTTGTTGGGGCGGTAAACGCTGGTTCTTTGGACGCTGGGCCACTCTGCAAAGGGTCTGTTCAGCAGCCAGTTTCAGAAACTGCTTCTTGCGCAATACATCTTTCTGCCAGATTGGAAGCCGTTGCCCTCCGGGAGTGGGGCAGGGGTAAAGGCCGGCCCAGACAGTGAATGCTACCTACCTTGAACTGGCTGGTACGAACAGATTTTGGGCCGAGGATAGACGGTATTCTGATGGGCGTGACGGAGCTTCCCGGGGCGATCTTTGTGTACGGTACCCTGAAGCAAGGGGAGCGCAATTTTGCGGTCACGAAGCAGGCGGGGTGGGTTCGCTCGGAGCCAGCCTACATCGAGGGTTTTCAGCTATTTTACATTTCCCGGCGCGGGCGGCTGCCCTACGGCTATCCGGCGGTGGTGATGGCCAGTCCAGCCGGCCAGCAGGGCCGGGTCTGGGGCGAGGTGCAGTGGTTTGCCGACCTTAACCAGGCGCTGGACATACTGGATGGGCTCGAGGACGAGGGCCGCGAATACCTGCGAAGACCAGCCACTGCATACCTTTCTAATCGGGCAGATGAGGCCTGCCTGGCCTGGGTCTACACTTATCCCAGCCTGCAAAGTGTGCAGAGGGCCTCTGGTGTCTGGCTGCCGGATGGCGTCTGGCGTGAACATATGCAGCCAAAGGAGTAGACTGCTGGTGCGCCTATGAAACTCGCTGTAGTTGCCTCCGAAGCCTTTCCTTTTGCCAAAGTGGGTGGCCTGGCCGATGTGGTGGGTAGCCTACCCTTCGCGCTCAGGGCTCACGGTCTGGAACCCACCATCTTTCTGCCCTGGTACTGGGGCATCCCGGGTTATTACGTGGGCGAAGCCTGGTTCAATTTCGAGGGCAGCCGCGAGAAAATTGGGATTGGCCACGCCGAGCACAGGGGTATGCGCTATGTGCTGGTGGGGCTGGGGGAGTTTGCCCGCGACAAACCCTACGGCTACCCCGACGACTTCCGCCGCTTTGTGCGCTTTGCCATGGCTACTGCAGAACTGCTGAGCGATTTCGAGATTGTGCATGCCCACGACTGGCAGGCGGCCTTGCTGCCGGTATTGCGAAACTCAGGCTGGTTCAGGGCCCGCACGGTCTATACCATCCACAATCTGGCCTACCAGGGCGTCTGGGGCTCGCAGGATTTTTATGCCTGGACGCGGCTGTCCGGAGAGACCTATTATGGGGCGGGCCTCGAGCACAATGGGCTGGTCAACCTGATGAAAGCTGGGATCGTCAATGCCGATGCCGTGACTACTGTCTCGCCCCGGTATGCATGGGAGATTACTACTCCAGAAGGCGGCGAGGGTCTCGATGGTGTATTGCGGGCGCAGCAGTGGAAACTACGGGGCATCTTGAATGGTCTGGACACCCAGTACTGGAACCCGGCCACCGACAGGTATCTAAAACACCACTACCATGCCAGCGACCTCTCGGGAAAAGCGGGCAACCGCGCCGAGCTGCTGACCGAGTTTGCCCTCGAAGACCGGCCCACCCTGGGGGTGGTCTCGCGCTTTGCCCACCAGAAGGGCATAGACCTGATTGCCGATGCGATGGATGGTCTGATGAGCATGGGTGTAAACCTGATGGTGCTGGGCAGCGGAGAGCCCAACCTCGAGCGCAGCTTTTCCTGGATGGCCGCACATCTCCCGGGCCGAATGGCTTACGTGCAGGGCTATCACGAAGCCTTGGCCCATCGCATTTACGCTGGTAGCGATGGTTTCTTGATGCCCTCGCGCTTTGAGCCCTGCGGGCTGGCCCAGCTCATTGCCATGAGGTACGGAACCCCCCCAATTGTGCGGGCGGTCGGCGGCCTTTTGGACACCGTGAAGCACTGGGAGACCGGCTTCACCTTCGATGCCATGGATGCTGGGGGGGTATTGCACGGCGTGAGCGAATTCCTCAAGCACCCCAACCGCCAGACTGTCGCCAAAAACGCCATGAGGGCCGACTTCTCGTGGGAAAAGCCTGCGCGCGCCTATGCAGACCTCTATCGGCAACTGCTGGGCCAGAAATAAGCGCGCCGACGAACTTTTTGTGTCACCTGGGCGTAATGTGGGTTACGCGGAACTTGGTGGGCGACGAGGGACTCGAACCCCCGACTTTATCCTTGTAAGGGATACACTCTACCAGCTGAGTTAGTCGCCCAAACGATAACTAGTTGTCGTGCAGTGCTGGCGAACCCGCAGGCGAGCAAGCCTTGCTGAGTGCGAAAACTGCACAGAGGCCCTGGGGGATTACCCACAAACCAGACCGTCCTACAGGCTAGCACAGGCCCGCTGGTTCGTAAAGCCAAGACCGGATTTCGCAGAGGCCAGTAATTTGCATGGGTTCAATGTCCATAAAGAGCGGGGCCGACAAAGCTACATTTTGGGCGGAGGCTGCCGCCTTTCCTTTGGTGGCCAGATTGGCCAGGCAGGTTCGTATCTCCCGGGTTCCTATTTCTCTGGGTCGGCCCTTGCCATGAAAACCGAGGTAAGCTAGCATGTAGAAAATATACGAGGCTTCCGTGCGGCGACTCATGTGCTTCAAACGCAGGACGTTTCGAGCCTCGTTCAGCAAGGGGAGGTTTTGGCTGAGTGTTCCTTTTGGCTTCTGAGTGCATCGGACATGTCAAAAGGATCCTGATACTTGGTGTTATACGACAGGGTGATAATTAATCACTAGTTGGGCAGAACAAGCAGGGAGGCGCTGGCTGTGGCAGTCATCTTTCACATCACCACCAAAGACGAGTGGTGTGAAGCGGAACACCGTGGTCTATATGAGGCACCTTCCCTTGCTTCGGCTGGTTTCATACACTGCTCGAACGGTCACCAAGTGGTTCGGGTCGCCAACCACATCTTCCGCGGCACAACCGGGCTTATCCTGTTACACATCGATACAGAGAAGCTGCTTTCCCAAGTTATTTATGAAAATCTTGAGGGTGGCCTCGAACCCTTCCCGCACGTCTACGGGTCCATCAACCTAGATGCAGTGGCCAGAATCACATCCTTCGAACCCGCGGAGGATGGGAGCTTTGATCATCACGATATTGATACGGACTTCTCCTAACGCCTGCCCTGTCTGCCCAACAAGCGGCTGCGGCGACGCCACAGGTGAGCCGTATAACGTTATGGCTGAATCTGTTTCAAATTCACTTCGAGTAAACTGATTCGAGCGGTTGTAGGCCAACCTTTGATAGTACTCGAGGTGTGCTCTTGAAGATTGAAGCGGGAGTTCATCATCATCGGTGAAGCGGTGCTGGCACTGTCGCGCAAGGCGCATGACGTCTTTGCCTCCATCACTGGGGCGCGTCTAATCGTTGATTTCCGGAATCGGCTGACTCGCTAGTATTCGACCGTTTATGACTAGTTGGTACGGGGATTCGCCAAGGTCGGTCTTCAGGTCCTCAGAAGCCAGTGTGAGGGGTTGATATCGCAACTTTATTCTGTGGACCAACACTTAGATTGCGCCGACTCGCTTGGTTCGCGGCTCATCTCATAGACGTTAGTTGGGCCTCTCACCAAACCTTCGTTTAGAATCTATGCAAATGAGTAACGCATACGTCGTCGGTCACATCACCGTGAAGAACCCGGAAATGTGGGCTGAATATCGAAGTAAGGTGCCAGAGACTTTGGCGCCTTGGGGAGGTGAGCTTGTTTTTCGTGGCAAACAAGTAGCTGCGCTGTCCGGCGAGAACCCTCACCCCGACATTGTCGTTATCCGTTTCCCGAGCGTAGCAGCGGTGAGTGGTTGGTTTTGGTCGCCCGCCTATCAATCGCTTGTCCCGCTTCGCCAGCAAGCAGCGGAGATGGTCTTGCTGTGCTATGAAGCATAGTGTTGCTAGCCGCTGCGAGGGCACGGGCCTTTCTGCAAATCATCTGCTGACACCGCTTGGATGGGGATATTTTTTCCCCACCTGGTGGGGGGGGGAACGGCAACACCTAACGCTGCTTCCAGCTTTGAAGACAACAGCTTCTGGGATACTTATTCTTCGTCCTCTGGCATTGCATCCGACTCGGCCTCGAGGCTTTTCTCGAGTACCTGGGCATGGATGCGCAGGGTGGTGACCTGGGCCTCGAGCTCGGCCTTCAAGTCTTCGTCGCCCGAAGCCGACCAGGCTGTTAGCAGTTCGATAAACCGCTCGGCTTCCTGGCACATCTCTTCCAACAACACCCGGTTGCGGGCTTGGATTTTCTCAAGCTTGTCTACTTCGATCATACGCTCCGCCTGAGCAAGCGCTTTTGGCAACGGACGATGGCGGCTTCAAAGGCGCGAATCTCGTTCAGGAGTACTCAATCTGGCCTTAATCGGCTTGGGGTTTGCTCAGTTCGCGTTCAATTTTTTGCCGATGCCCTTCAATGCGAAGTTGATTTGTGGCAATCACCTTGCGATTATGCTTGTTTTTGCCCACAGTTTTAAGGTTAGCACAGCTCCCTCGATCCAGCACGTCTCTGGCGTTTCAAGAACTCCTCGAGCCTCCCCCTCCCTAGACTACCCCTCTTTCACCCTGCGATGGGAGCTCGACTGCGATCAAGCCAAAGTAGCTGCCTTCCCTCAAGCGGCGGTGGGTGGACGCGGCTCGAGAATGCTCGGCCCCGAGTCCGAAACCCGGAACACCCCCCACTGCATGGTGGCGGTCTCGAGCCTTGGGACCGCTTCGGTTGTTTTGGGTCTTAGCCACAGATTGGCCACTACCCCCAGCCCGACCACTACCAGGGCGATAATGAGCTAGAGCCAGGATACCCAAGGTCGGATTACGGAACGCGAAGATTTGGTGAGGATTAATCCTGACGCTTGCTATGGAGGGGAATGATGTTAGCACGGATTAATCAAACGGGTTTTGTGCAGCGACTCCGGCGCGGTGAGCGAGGAATATTCGACACAACGCTAGAAAGGAGCAGATTTTGGGCGGTTGATGCTGGCTGTTAGAAGATGGTAGGCATCTAGCCGTCCAGCAAGGGCTTACAGCCAACTTTTAGGCTTAGCCCGACAGTTCTGTATATTCTGTGAAATTGCGCCGTGCTTTTGTTATCCTTAACCGAGAGGCGGCTGAAGCACAGACCCTTGGCTGGCTTGGAGGCCGACTTCCATCTGATCGGTCACCATGGGAAATATGCACCAACTCCTCGCATACCTCAGTTCGATCCCGCAGGGACCTATTGCAGACGGCGGTCCACTAGAGTCCCTTCTGGCGAGTGCCTGGCACGACTTCCGCGGCGCCAACGCCGAAGGGATGAAGGCTTATAAGTTGCGCGGGCGTATGGAAAACATCTTCTGGGAGCCACCAGTGCTCAGCTTTATGCTCGAGCGGCATGGCGCCACCTTCTTAGGATCCACACGTGCCAAACTTCAGTACTGGCAGGTGAATGTAGAAACCCGCGAGGCCACCTGTCGTACCGGCGGCCACCGGCAACTTGTGCCGATGCAGCCCAGACTGAACGTAAAGCCGCTCGCCGAGGAAATTGCCCACTTGATCACCGAAGGGCGTCATGATATCCGACTGAAATGGAACGCTGACGGCAGCGTTCGGGTTTTGATTGGCAAAATCCTTCCTGATGGTTCAGCGGTGAAACAGACTCTTCAAGGTCGCCGGAAGCGATTTCGGACAGAGCTTAAACAACTGCTGGCAACGCGTGGCTGGCGGGAGGTGCGATTGAACGTCTACGAACGAGCCCTTAGCTAAGCGCAAACAGTGAGGTGGGCTGCTTTGTCAAGACACCATTCGGGCTCGAGTTAAGCACCTCGCAGACAGATGGCCTTGGGCAGCAGCATCACCCGCTCGAGGCCCGACAGCGAGGCCCTGCGCGAGAGGTTGTCCCAGCCGTTTTGCTCGAGCTTGTCTAGAATGCACTGGTACTGCAGACTTGCCAGAGCAATAGCCTCCCTTCCGGTCTTGAGATACCTGAGACCCCTTAGCCCCTCGCGGTAGAGTTTGCGGGCCTCGGCGGCCAGTTCGCGCATCAGCCCCACATAGCCCGGGCCGATAAAGCCCTGGCGCAGATCATCCAGAGTCACACCGTGTTTGCGCATGAGTTCGGCGGGCAGGTAGACCCGTCCCAGGGTCAGATCCTCACCCACGTCTCGCAGGCAGTTGGTAAGCTGCATGGCCTGGCCCAGTTTGATGGCAGAGTTATGGCCTGCCTCTTCCGCGCCCCCAATGGGTGCGATCATCAGTCCTACGGTACCGGCTACCCGGTAGCAATAGGTATACAATTCTTCCATGGTTTCGAAGCGCACCGGGGTAAGATCGGTCAGAAAGCCGTCCCTCATCTCGGCAAAGGCGTGTTTGGGAATATCCCAGCGCTGCAAGGCCCAGGCCAAGGCCAGTTCCCAGTTCTCTCGAGGTGTTCCGGCATAGGCCCGCTCGATTCCAGCCCACCAATCGTTCAAATCTGCCAGTCGGTTGGAAGACTGGTCCACAGCATCATCCCCAGTGCGGCAAGCAACATAAACCGCCCAGGCTCCCTTGCGGGCTTCACCCCTAAATAGCAGACTACCAAAGTAAAACGTAGACGAGTGGCGACGAATTATTTTCGACAGAGCTTGCCAGTTGGGTTCCATTCTGATCTCCTGGGTGCGCCCTTAGGGAGAATGCTGCTTTTTAGCATGCCTCGTTTGCGCATTCGGGACTTTTGTCCCTACCACAAATCCCACCGCGCCCTCCCTCCAGCCGCTTGCTCTAAAACCCCTGCTGGATAGTGAACCCAGTAGCTCAGGAAGGGCCGGAAAGCGAAGCCCTGTGCATTCCAGCACCCGCTTTAGGGGGCTGCTGGAGTAGTGGGTAAACATGATCCAGAGGCGTCCACCTGGTTTGAGCACCCGGTGGATTTCATCTATAACTGCCTGGGGATTGGGGAATTCGTTCCAGCTCCCTCCCACCACTACCCCATCTACCTGGGCCTCGGGCAGCGGAATGGCCTCGGCATGGGCCAGCAGGGGCACAAAACCTTCATAGCCCCTGGCTTTCTTGAGGGCTACTTGCAACATCGGCGGCGAGAAGTCCAGGCCATAGACCCGCGCTGCTCCGGCCTTTAGTAAAGCCCTGGCGTAAAGGCCTGTAGACGTCCCAAGGTCCAGAAACTGCGATCCGGCAACGGGTTGCATGGCTTTGACCATGAGAGCAAACTCTTCGTGTAGCGGAAAGGGTCTACCAGAAAGCAGCGATAGGGCTCTTTTTCGCCAAATTTCATAGGCAATTGCGGTGAGCGGGATAAGGTTGACTCGAGCCGCCAAGGTTGTTGGTAACTGCTGCCGGTGATCGGCCAAGATTTGATTCGCGTTAAACCCCAGACTACAATACCTCCTCATACTTGTACACATTATATACGTATATGCGCCAAAGTCTTGACACAACTTAGACAGTAGGCTAGTCTACTAAGTGGCAAAAGGGTTTTCCGATGCGTAACGATCTGGGGGTCTACACCATCGCCGAAGTGGAGGAGCGCACTGGTTTGTCCTCTGCATTACTTCGTCAATGGGAGCGGCGCTACGGCTTTCCCCGGCCCGAGCGCTCGCCAGGTGGACATAGGCTGTACAGCGAGACCGATCTGGAAGCCCTTGCTCAGATCAAACACTGGATTGCCGGGGGAGTGGCCCCGGCCCAGGCCGTCAAGCGCTACCTCGAGGGCCTGACCCAGGAGGGGCCCCGCCCTCCCGAAACCCTTGCACTCGAGCTGGAAGAAGCCCTGCTGCGGGCCGACAGTGAGACCGCCGAAAGGATTCTTTCGGAAGCCTACCGGCTTCACCCGCTAGAAACCGTGGTGATTGAGGTGATCTCGTCCTGCTTGCGCCAGATCGGCGATGGCTGGCATCTGGACCGGGTTACTACCGCGCAAGAACACTTCGCCAGCACCTATTTACGCGGTACCCTGCAGGGCCTGTTTAACCTGATGGGGGGCTCGCTGGGCCCTACACTGCTGGTCTCGACCCTGCCTGGTGAACTGCACGAGATTGGGAGCCTGATTGCCGCGCTGTTTCTGCGCCGAGCAGGCTATACCGTGCACTACCTGGGACCCAACACCCCACTGGCCGACCTCCGATCATTCGCCGAGCGTACTGGGGCCAGAGCCATTGTTCTGTCGGCTATTCAGCCGATCTCGCTGGAGTCTTTGCCCCGTCTGGCCCTGCTCGGCCTGGCACCGGTAGTGGTTGTCGGCGGACGGGCTGCTGCAGACGACCCTGACGCCATAAAGAGGCTAGGGGCGCATTACCTGGGCAACGATCCACGCGAGCTGGTGGAAAAGCTGATGCCGCTTATGCAGGAGGCGGGTCTGCGGTGAACGGTAGGAGACATCTCTGCTATTGCAGTGCTGACGCTAAGGCCCAGGAGGATTTATGAAAAAGGTACGCAGAAAGGAAGTAGTTTATCGCGCAGGCGACCGCACAGATGCAATCTACCGTCTGGAGCAGGGCCTAGTACGCATCATCGAGATTCTGCCAGATGGACGGCAGCTCACCCTGCGGCACATTATGCCTGGTGACTACTTTGGTGAAGAAGCGCTCGCGGAGGCACAGTATAAATACACCGCCGAAGCCCTGACCGAGGCTGCTGCTGTCGCGGTAGATCCCGAAACCCTTTCCAGCGATGACCTGCGTGCCCTGGCTGGAAACCTGGCCAGCCAGATGCTGCAGGTCCAGGCCTACGAGACCCATCTGCAGTGGGGTGAACTCCGCAGCCGCATCTGCCGCTACCTGCTCTACCTGGCTGCCACTGCCGCCAGGGGCCAGGATGACCGCGGCCTCTACGTCACAGCCAGCCACGAGGAAATTGCCGATGCTACTGCTTCCACGCGTGAATCGGTAAGCAAGCTGCTCTCCGATCTGCGCGACGAAGGCATTCTGGACACCGGCTACCGCAAGATTTATCTAATGGATAACCAGACCTTGGAACTCGAGGCCGAGGGCGGTATGCTGCAAGCGGTCTGAGGTTAGCAGATGAAGGTACTATTGGTTGGCGGCAGCGGCTATGTGGGAGGCCACATGGCCAGACACCTGTTGGAGCAGGGCCACCAGGTCACCATCGCCTCGAGGCGCGGTGAAGGCAGTCTGAAGGGTGTGCAATATATCTCGGCCGATGCTGTCAAAGGCGAGGGCCTGGAAGAAGCTGCCCAGGGACACCAGGCCCTGATCTACCTGGTGGGTATCATCCGCGAGCGTGGAGACCAGACCTTTCGCCAGGCCCACGTGGAAGGGGTAAGCCATAGCCTGGCCGCGGCCAGGTCGGGGGGCATCCGGCGCTTTGTGCACATGTCGGCGCTGGGAGTAGCCCCTGGCACCGGCAGCCGCTACTACGAGACCAAGGCCCTTGGCGAAGAACTGGTACAGGCTTCCGGGCTGGACTGGACTATTCTGCGCCCCAGCCTGATTTTTGGTCAGGGCGACGAGTTTTTCAGCCGCGTCCTGAAGGGTTTGGTTACTGCACCGCTTCCTTTTATTCCCCAGATTGGCGATGGCAGTTTTGTATTTCGCCCGATCTGGGCTGGGGATGTGGCCATGGCTTTTGCCCAGGCCCTGAGCCGGCCAGCTACCATTCACCGCAGCTACAACCTGGTGGGGCCCAAGGAGTATACCTTCCGCGAATTGCTACTACTGGTGCGCGATACCCTGGGCTACAGAAAACCCCTGCTTTCCATTCCGCTGGCCCTGATGGATCTGGTGGTGCCACTGATCTCGCCCTTGCCCATTAGCCCCATAACACTGGACCAGTACCGGCAGCTCAAGTTGAGCAATACTGCCGACCCGAGGTATATGCGGGGGGCTTTTTCTTTGTCGGAGCGCTCCTTGGAAGTGGAATTGCCCGGAATGCTGACCACTAAACGGCCGGTCAGTGCTTAGTCTGTGATACGGTTGGAAAACCCAAGCAGGTCTACCCTGGTGGCGTGATCAAGCCTGCCCAGCCTTATGTGTTGAGGATGGAAGCTGCCGCCGACCCTCTGAAACGCTTTGAGGAAGCGCTGCCACATAGCCGTGAAGGTTTGCTGCAACTATGGACCGCGCTGGCTCCCAGGGTTCGTAAGGCTGATCGGAGCCGTTATTGTGCTGTGCAGGAGGCCTTGAAACAGGATATCCCCTTTCCCATACTGGTGCTATACGTATTCCGCGAGTGCCGCCGTGCGCTGGATAGTCCCCGTACCCCAGAGCGCGCTGGCAAATAGAAGAGGCGCTATGCTGTGGTGTATATGCGCATACTATTACCATGCTTATGGCTGCTGGGCCTGGGGCTGGCCTCTGCCAGCCCGCTCCTGGTTGAAGGGCGTTATACCGAAGCCTATGAATATGGGCGCACCACCGGCGGAGCAGCTGGCTGGCTGCTTGCAGCCCATGCGGCTAACCTTCAGGCCAACTATGGAACCCAGGACCCAAAAGAGGTGGCCGAGTGGTTTGCGCGGGGGCAGGAGGCCGCGCAACGAGCCCTGGAACTCGGCCCCAGATCTGCCGAAGCATACTTCGAGCTAGCCCGGGCTATTGCTGGACAAGTCATCCGAAAAAATCTACTGGAGCAGGCCCTGGCTGCCAATGCGGTGCGAGGACACTTACACCAGGCCCTGCAACTCAAGCCCGCTCTCGCCGAGGCCAGGGCAGCTCTGGCGCTCTGGCACCTGAGTTTGCACAGAACCCGGGTAGGCTGGCTGTTGGGAGCCGACCTGAAGCGGGTCAGACCGCTCTTTGAAGAGGCTGTGCGCCTCGAGCCGGGCTCGGTGCTGATCCGGGTCTGGTATGCCCTGGCCCTGGCTGAGCTGGGCGCTGTTGCAGACGCTCGCCTCCAGCTCGAGCTGGCGCTGCGCCTCACCCCACGTAACGCGGCCGAGCGGGTTGAACAGGGTTTCGCCAAAGAACGGCTGCAAAATCTGCCGTAAGTACCTGGGCATTTTGCTGCTCTGGCCGCCATAACTGTGCTGTTTTTTTGGCTGTTGTGGCGGTCGTGGGGATATTCTGGGTACTGCTATAGACTGGGTGACGTAGTGGCCGAGGCTTGTCCTGAGCGCAGTCGAAGGGATGGGGGTGATTAATCTATGCCAGAGCTTCCCGAGGTCGAGACCATCCGGCGCATCCTGGAGCCCTATCTGCTGGGCCAGCGTATCCAGAGGCTCCTCCACAACGACCCCAGCCGCTACCGGCATACCGAGCTGGCCGAGGGGCGCCAGGTGTTGGGGGCCTCCCGCCGGGGAAAGTACCTTATTCTGCACATGGACAAAGAGCTCGAGGCCATTGTGCATCTGGGCATGACCGGAGGCTTTCGTTTTGCCCCGCACCGCCATACTCGAGTCACCCTGCAACTACCCGGCCAGACCCTCTACTTCACCGACCCCCGTCGCTTTGGTAAATGGTGGGTGGTCAGGGCCGGTGACTACCGCGAGATAGATCTGCTAAACCGCCTGGGGCCAGAGCCGCTCTCGCCAGAGTTTACCCTTGCTCAGTTCAAACACTCGCTAATGCAGACCAGCCGAAAAGTTAAGGAAGTTTTGCTGAGCCAGGCAGCCGTGGCGGGTGTGGGAAACATCTATGCCGACGAGTCACTGTGGCTGGGCCGGATTCACCCCGAACGGCCCAGCAATGCGCTCGGGGCGCTCGAGGTATCAAGACTCTACCGGGCCATACGAGAGGTGATGGGGCGGGCGGTTGAGGCCGGGGGTTCTACCTTGTCTGACCAGAGCTACCTTCTGCCCAGTGGGGAGCCAGGCTATTTCCAGCTCGAGCTGAGCGCTTACGGCCGTGCTGGACAGCCCTGTAAGCGCAAAGGCTGTGGGGGTAGTGTTGTCAGGATGGTGGTGGGCGGCCGCGGGACGCACTTTTGCCCGGGGTGTCAGCGGCTTTAACCGGTCGCAAGTCGAAAGACGAAGGTCGATGGTCGCAAGTCACAGGTCGCAGGTCAAATAAAGGCCGAAGGCTGAAGGCCTAAGGCTTTTAGCTTTCAGCTTTAGGCTTTCAGCTATCAGCTATTAGCTATCGGCCATGGTTTGAGGTCGAAGGTCAAAACCGAGACCAAAACCTCTAGCCCTTGGGCCGGTCGGCAGGCAAGGGTAGCTCGCCCCGCTCGGCCAGGGTGTTGGTCACGATCCAGGCCTCGGCCTCCTCGGGGGATGCTACCCGGTAGACCTCCTCGCCGGTGCGCTTATCGAGAATGCCATATGCTTTGGCGCCTTTGAGGGGTTTGTACTCGTAGGGGGCCGACTGAAGAAAGGCCTCGATGTCTACCCCCTCTCCCAACATCCGGCGAAACCACTCCTGCTGCGCCTTCTCAACCCGGCGGTAGCTCCAGTAGTTGACCAGACCAAACAGCCCGATTATGAGAAGCAACACCACAAACGCAGCAATCCAGCTCATGGGATTAGTTTATGGGCTCTACCGGATTCCCTGTGGGTCGGACATTTGCTAGGAGCACACTGGCTAATAGCTTCACACTGGCTAATAGCTTATAGCTTATAGCGGATAGCTAAAAGCCGTTGTTGCTGGCAGCCATCAGCTATCGGCTATCAGCTTCTCAAGAGTTGCCCATCCGTCCTGAGGGACCCGGAGCATCAAGCGGGGGCTGACGCTTCACAAAATATGTAGCAGGTCGCAGGTCGAAGGTCAAAAGCTACCGGCTATCAGCAATTAGCTATGGGCTATCGGCTATGGACTATTGACTATCGACTCATTGAATGACGCAGGTCGCAAGCCAAAAAGACCTGAGATTTGAGACGCTTCATAAAAGGTTTGCATACCGGGCTTATCGCACTACAATACACATTGTGAGCTACTTGCACATTACACTCCACCCCCTTGCTCCCTCTTTTTGCCACAAGCGAATCAAGCGAGGGAAGTGGTGAAGGTTTTACTGGTGGCCGGGGGCCCACCCGGCGAGCATGAGGTCTCGCTGTCCTCTGCACGGGGAGTACTTGCGGCCATGCCGTACCCCACCGAGTTAGCGGTCATTGCCAAGGACGGCAGGTGGCTGCTGGCAGAACAGGCCCGCCAGGCCCTGGCTGCTGGGGTTGCGGAACACGGCGCACACAGCTTTCCACCCTCCATTACCTGGGAGCGCTACGATGTGGTCTTTCCCCTTTTACACGGCCCGGTAGGCGAAGATGGTGTCATTCAGGGCTTTTTGCAGCTGCTGGGGCTGCCCTATGTGGGCGCGGGCGTGACCAGTTCGGCCATCTGCATGGACAAAGACCTGTGCAAGCGCACCCTGCAGCAGTCCGGCATTCCGGTGGTTCCCTGGGTCGCTTTTTACCGGGGCGAGCCCACCCCCGAGCCCCCGTTCAGGCCGCCGTATTTCATCAAACCGGCCAACACTGGCTCCTCGGTGGGCATCTCCAAGGTCAAGGCCGATCAGGACGCCAGCCAAGCCCTGGCCGAGGCCTTCGCCTGGGACCACAAAGTCCTGGTAGAGCAAGGGGTGGAAGGCGTGCGCGAGCTGGAAGTGGCGCTGCTGGGCAATATCCACGCCAGCTCGAGCCTGGTGGGCGAGGTCACCTACCAGGCCGAGTTCTACGACTACCAAACCAAGTACACCCCTGGCATGGCCCAGCTTCACCTGCCGGCGCCAATTGAACCCGAGCTGTCGGACAAGATTCGCGCTATGGCCACCCAGGCCTACCGGATACTGGGCGTGCGGGGAATGGCCAGGGTAGACTTTTTCCTTTCGCGCCAGGGCGAGCTTTACTTGAGCGAACTTAATACCATACCTGGCTTTACCCCTACCAGCATGTATCCCAAGCTCTGGCAGGCCTCGGGTCTTTCCTACCACGATCTGCTAAAGCGGCTGGTAGAGCTGGCGCTGGACCGCTGAGACTCTGCCTTATGCTGAGGGAATTAACCCGCCTCAAAAGTTGCCCATCCGTCCTGACTTACCCCGGAGCATGAAGCTGGGGGCTGACGCTTCACAAAAGATGTCGCAGGTCGTAGGTCGTAGGTCGAAGGTCAAAAGCTACCGGCTATCAGCTATTAGCTACGGGCTATCGGCTATGGACTATTGACTATTGACTATTGACTATCGACTATTGACTATTGACTATCGACTATTGACTATCGACTATCGACTCATTGAATGACGCAGGTCGCAGGTCGCAAGCCAAAAAGACCTGAGACTTGAGACGCTTCATAAACGTACGGCCACACGGGCTCGAGGCGGGAGGTGTCTGGTCGTTGCCAGCCCCTGTTCACACTGGGTGGGGCTAGGGCTGGGCATAATAGGTTTATGAAGGAAAAACTCGAGATCGCCCGTAACTGGCTTCCCCGCTATACCGGAATGCCCCTGGATGCATTTGGCGATTATATCCTGCTGACCAACTTTTCCGATTACATCGAGCGTTTTGCCGGCAGGTTTGGTTGCAGTGTTTATGGCGAAGGGAGGGCCATGCAGGCTGCCACCAACGCCGCCGGCCTGACCATCATCAACTTTGGCATGGGCAGCGCCAATGCGGCCACCATTATGGACTTACTATCGGCCCGTATGCCCAAGGGGGTATTGTTTTTAGGCAAGTGCGGGGGGCTTAAGCGCAGCACCGAGATCGGCCATTTCATCCTGCCCATTGCCGCTATTCGTGGCGAGGGTACCTCCAACGACTACTTCCCACCCGAAGTGCCCGCCCTGCCCAGTTTCAAGCTGCACAAGTTTGTCTCGGAAAAAATCGCGGCCAGGGGGCTAGAGTACCGCACTGGGGTAATCTATACCACCAACCGCCGGGTCTGGGAACACGACCAGGAGTTCTTAGAGCGCCTCAAACGCATGACCTGTCTGGGCATTGATATGGAGACCGCCACCATTTTTATTGTGGGCCACCACAACGAGATTGCCCGCGGCGCCCTGTTGCTGGTCTCGGATGTGCCCATCACGCCTGACGGCGTGAAAACCGAGGTCTCGGACCGCGAGGTGACCGAGAAGTGGGTGGAGGTGCACCTCGAGCTGGGCCTCGAGGCCATGACCGATATTGGCGCCAGGGGTGAGCAGATCAAGCACTTTACGTACTGAGGTACGCCTTTGGGCCTGACAGGCTGCACAGGCCAACTAACGCTTCGTGCAGCCCAGCTCCGATCAGTTGTCTCCCCCTGCTGGAAAATACTGGTCTTCTGACCCTGTAATCACGCCAAACGATTACTGCTTAGACTAAAGAAGATGAGAATTCGTCTGCGCGAAAATGGCTCGCTGGTTGTGGACCTTCCTGAAGGAAGCAGGTTTACCCTCAACGGAGAAGCACGAGTTCTGGACCGACCCAAGCTGGCCCTGTGCCGTTGTGGAGCGTCGGAAAACAAACCCTTTTGCGATGGAACCCACAAGCGGGTGGGCTTTGAGGCCGCCGCGGGCGAGATTGAGCTGATACCCCAGTAGAACAGTTTTCAGAGACCATATAGCAGCTTTTGGAGCTGAAATGCGGTACAGGGCTTGGTTCTCGCTGCTAATCCAGGCGGTAGTGATAGAACAAGTGCGGCCCCGATAACATTGTTTCGGATCCGCCCCGAAGGTTCTGCTAAGGCTGTTCAGAGTCGCGTTGCCGCCAGCCCAGGGGACTGCTTGAAGCTGGCCGATGCTAACTCTGTTTGAAGGGTGGTATGGCGCTCAATCGGGACCCGAGAATTGTACTTATAGTCTGGCTGTGCTGACTCCAGCCTTGTAGTCTTCACAATCGGGGGCTATGTGTCATGAAAAACCGTCGCTATACCTTCTTTGCCTGGGGCCTGGTAGCTTATACCCTTCTGGTTATCCTCTGGGGCGATGTGGTACAGGCTACCGGCTCGGGCGATGGCTGTGGGGCCTACTGGCCCACCTGCCATGGCCAGGTGCTGCCAGCCTTCCAGGGCTACGAGACATTTATCGAATTCTTCCACCGCATTACCAGCGGCATTGCCTTGTTGCTGACGGTTGGTCTGGTCATCTGGTCGCGAAGGATTTTTCCTAAAGGGCATCTGGCCCGGCTCGGGGCGGGGCTGGCTATTTTTTTCATGATCACCGAGAGCCTGCTGGGAGCTGGCCTGGTGTTGTTTCAACTGGTAGGTGAGGATGTCAGCCTGGCTCGAGCGGTGGTGGCTCCCTTTCACCTGATCAACACCCTTTTCTTGATCGGCGCACTGGCTCTTGCGGCCTGGTGGTCGCAGCATCCAGACCATCGCCCGGTATGGAAAGGCCAGGGTATGGTGGGCTGGTCGTTGGGTTTGGGCTACATTGGCATCCTTTTAGCAGCGGCTTCCGGAGCCATCACTTCGCTGGGTGATGCCCTGTTTCCGGTGCTCAACACCGCCGAAGCGGTGGGGCGGGCCTTCACGCCAGGAGAGCACCTGCTGGTTCAACTTCGCATCTACCACCCATTTATCGCTGGTTTGGTGAGTCTGTATCTCATCTTGGCAGTCAGTCTGGTTGCCGCCCAAAGGCCCAGCCCTCACACCCGGCTCTTCGCCCGCATGATCGTACTGGTGGTGGTTTTGCAGCTACTGGTGGGCATGTCTAATGTTATGCTCTCAGCCCCCCTGTTCACCCAACTGCCGCATCTGCTACTCTCGGACGCGATGTTTATCTTCTGGCTGCTGCTTACGGTCACTGCCCTCTGCCTTAGCCCCAAAGAACAACCTAAAGCCACCCCACGTGAGGCCATGTAAACTATTATGGTGCTGTCTGTGGGCCATCCCGAACGCGCAACCTGGCGCGACTATTTCTGGCTGACCAAGCCTCGAGTAATCAGCCTGCTGCTTTTCACAACCCTGATGGCAATGTTTATTGCTGCTGGGGGGTGGCCTGGCCTGAGCTTGTTTGTAGCGGTTTTTGTTGGCGGCTATATGGCTGCGGGCGCGGCCAACGCCTTTAACATGGTTATTGACCGCGATATTGATGGCCAGATGCGGCGCACCGCCACTCGCCCCACCGTAACCGAGCGAATTAGCCGTGGCCATGCCACCGTGTTTGCCGTCGTCCTGATGGTCCTTTCCTTCGTCTTGCTATGGTGGGGGGCCAACCTGACCGCCGCCCTGTTGGCTATGGCTGGGCTGGTCTGGTATGTGCTGGTCTATACCCTCTACATGAAGCGCCGCTTCTGGAGCAACATCGTAATTGGCGGTGCGGCCGGGGCATTCCCGCCCCTGGTGGGCTGGGCTGCGGTTACCGGGGATCTGAGCCTGTTTGCCGGATACTTGTTTTTGATTATCTTCTTCTGGACGCCGGTGCACTTCTGGGCGCTGGCCTTGCTGATCAAAGACGACTACGCCAGAGCTGGGATTCCCATGCTGCCGGTGGTGCGCGGGGAGCGCGAAACCGTGCTGCAGATCTGGCTTTATGCCATCCTGACTACTGTCATCACCCTGATTCCGGTGCTGATGGGCGAGCTGGGCTGGTTTTACCTGGTACTGGCGCTAGGGCTCAACGGCGTACTGCTGCAGCGCAGCCTGCAGCTATTCCGGACCCTGAAGCCTCGGGGGATAATCTTGCTGTACAAGTACTCGATGCTCTATCTCGCTCTGCTCTTTGTGGCTATGGCAGTGGACCGGGCCCTCTGGCAGTAAAGCGGTCTTGGCCGGTGGTCGTCTTGTGGATTTATACCGAAGGCACTTAGAATGTCCTGAGTAAAAAAATGGGGAGGGTCTCTGAATGCTACAACGAGGTTTAGGCTTTACAGTCATGTTCATTCTGGGCATGGTTTTTGCCGCAGAGCCAGGGCAGGCTGGGGGTTACACCCTGAACATATGGAACACCCAGGCCTCGGCCTACAACCGCGAAGTGGTTGGGCTGATGACCTGGGTGCTGGCTTTTGCTGCTCTGGTCTTTGTGGTGGTGACGGGCGCCCTGGTCTATGTGGTGATTAAGTTTCGCCGTACCGGTAAGGAGACCAGCGAGCCCGTGCAGACTCATGGCAACGACCGCCTCGAGGTGGCCTGGACTGTAATTCCCACCATCATCGTGCTGATAATTTTTGGTCTAACTGCCCAGAGCATGTTCAAACTCGACCGCCCCCCACCCGGCGCAATGGTGGTCGAGGTGCGGGCCTGGCAGTTCTGGTGGGATTTTTATTACCCGAAGTATGGCATCCGCAATTCCAGCGAGATTATTCTGCCGGTGGGCCGACCGGTTACCTTCGAGATAACCAGCGGAACCAAAGAGATTCCAGACGTTATTCACTCGTTCCGCATTACCAGTATGGTAGGCACCAAGGATGCCATTCCCGGAGTAATAACCCGCCTACACGTCACGCCCGAAAAGATTGGCAGCTTCTATGGCCAGTGCGTCGAGCTGTGCGGCGTCTCGCACTCCAACATGCGTTTTCGGGTAAAGGTGGTCTCGCAGGAAGAATTCGACCGCTGGATCCAGGGTGCGCGCAACTTCCAGCCAGCCCCTGTCGCCGACCCGGATCTGCTGAGAGGCAAAGCACTCTTCATGCAACAGTGTGCCGTCTGCCACACCGTTCAAGGCGTCTCGCGGGGCGTAATCAACAACCCAGATATGACCTTTTTCGGTAACCGCACTACCGTAGGCTCGGGAATGTGGCCCAACACCCCCGAGTTTCTGACCGCCTTTATCAAAGACTCTCCCGGGATGAAGCCAGGCATCAGAATGCCGGCCTTCCCCAATCTGACCGATGAAGATGCCCGGGCCATAGCCGATTATCTGATGACCCTTAGGGTAGAGGGCCTAGACTTTACTCAACTACCGCGGTACTGACGGGAGGTTTTGAAACTATGGCATTAGCTACTCCTAAAAGCACTTCCCGTATGGGCTTGTTGGCTTTTTTGTGGGATATCTTGACCACCAACGACCACAAAAAAGTAGGGATGATCTATCTGGTCACTTCATTTGTGGCCTTCGGTCTCTCTGGCCTGATGGCGGTTGCCATCCGCTGGCAGCTTGCAGCTCCCGAGCAGCAGTTTCTCATTGGCGAGGCGTACAACCAGGTGCTCACCCTGCACGGCGCAACCATGCTCTTTTTCTTCATCATCCCCGCAGGGTTAGCGGGGTTTGGCAATTTTCTGCTGCCACTGATGCTTGGTGAGCGGGACGTGGCCCTGCCACGTATCAACGCTTTTGCCGCCTGGCTGTTCGTTTTCTCGGCGGTGCTGATATATGCCTCGCTACTCTTTGGTGGCGCGCCGGAGGTGGGCTGGACGTTTTACTACCCCTTCTCGCGCACTACCGGCATTGGCACCGATTTCTTCATGATGGGTGTGCTGCTGCTGGGCCTTAGCTCGCTCCTGGGCGCAGCCAACTTTGCCGCTACGGTCTACAACCTGCGGGCTAAGGGGATGGGCCTGTGGAAGATGCCCATCTTTGTCTGGGGCATCTTTGCCACCTCGATGCTCTCGTTGTTCGCGCTGGCTGGCATCACCGCTGCCAGCCTGACGGTCTTGCTCTCGCGCAAGCTGGGCCTGACCCTTTTCGACCCGGTCATCGGTGGAGACCCGGTACTCTTTCAGCAGTTCTTCTGGTTTTACTCGCACCCAGCGGTCTACATCATGCTGCTGCCATATCTGGCTATTGCCGCCGAGATCGCTTCTACCTTCTCGCGCAAGCCCCTCTTTGGCTACCGCTTTATGGTCTTTGCCCTGGTGGGTATCTCGGTAGTGGGGTTTCTGGTCTGGGCCCACCACATGTTCACCGTGGGGGAAAGTTTACTGTTCCAGCTGGTGTTTGTCTTCTTCACGGTGCTGGTAGCCGTACCAACGGGCATAAAGATATTTAGCCTGCTGGGCACCTTATGGGGCGGCCAGCTCGAGTTTAGAACCCCGCTGCTCTTTGTGATGGGCTTCTTGTTCAATTTCTTGCTCGGCGGCATTACCGGGGTGATGCTGGCGGTTGCTCCCTTTACCATGCAGGTGCACGACAGCTACTTTGTGGTAGCCCACTTCCACAACGTTCTGATGGCTGGTTCGGGCTTCCTGGCTTTTGCCGGGTTTTACTACTGGTGGCCCAAAATCACCGGGCGAATGTATGCAGAGGTCTGGGGTAAGCTGCACTTCTGGCTATTCCTGGTGGGCTACCTGGTCACTTTCCTGCCGCAGTATGTGCTGGGGTTCCTGGGCATGCCCCGCCGTTACTACACCTACCCCGATGGGCTGTACCTGTGGAACGAGATGAACTTTGTTTCTACCGTTGGGGCGGTAATTCTGGCTTTGGGCGGCATTGCCTGGTTAATCGCGGTGGTCGAAAGCTTCCGCCAGAATGTCAGGGCGCCGGATAATCCCTGGGGTGGTTATACCCTTGAGTGGGCCACCTCCTCTCCGCCGCCTGCGTACAACTTCGCCGTACAGTTCCCCACGGTGTTTAAGTCCGAGCGCCCACTTTACGACTGGGCAAAGGCGGGCTTGAAACCCACCCCGGTAGATCCGGCTACCATCCACCTGCCGGCGCCCACCATCTGGCCCTTTATGACCGCCCTAGCCCTGCTAATTGCCGGCGTGGGGGTCTCGCTGGCGCCGGTATTGGGCGGGCACGCTCCCGAAGGTGGGCTGCCCGGCTGGGAAGTGTGGCTTGCAGCTGGCGCGATCTTGTTCTTCTATAGCCTGTTCAAATGGGCGCTTCGCAGTGAGTATGACCACCCGGTAGCCCACCATACCCTCACCGGCAAATCAAATGCCTGGGTGGGGATGGCCTGGTTCATCGTCTCGGAAATTGCGCTTTTCGGCATCCTGATTGCCGCCTACTTCTATCTGCGGCTAACCGGTATGGCCATTCCGCCCGAGGAGCATCGTCCGCCAGTATGGCTGGCCATATTCAACACCTTCTTTCTAGTAGCCAGCTCGTTTGTTGTTCATTACGCCCACCACGATCTGCGGCAAAACAAGCTTTCGTCGTTTAAGTTTGGCATGCTGATTGCCATCATCCTGGGCGCCATATTCTTGCTGCTGCAAATTTACGAGTTCTGGGTACTAATGGGCCACCACAACTTCCAGGAGCAGCTATGGGTTGCGGTTTTTGTGCTGATTGTTGGTCTGCACGGCTTGCACGTACTGATAGGGGGAACCGGCCTGGCCCTGGTCTATGCCCAGGGATTAGCCGGTAAACTCAACCGGCATGAGCACGGCACCCTCGAGGCCAGCTCTATGTACTGGCACCTGGTTGATGCGGTCTGGCTGCTTATCATAGTTATCTTCTATCTCTGGTAGCCAGGACTGCAAGGCCGGAGGGTGGCTAGCCCTCCGGCCGGCTCTTTACAGACCGTTGCTCGATAAATTGCCCCTATAGACATAGCGTGGTGCTTTGCCTATAATCTCTAAGGCTTGAGGGGACTAGAGGTTTCACAAGCAAGATGGACCGCTAGCTCAGTTGGTAGAGCAACCGACTTTTAATCGGTTGGTCACAGGTTCAAGTCCTGTGCGGTCCACCACCAGGACTCATAAATCCACCCCTCCACCTGGGGTGGATTTGCCGACTGGCCGCAAATGACTGCAGATGATTCCCAGATTAGCGCCTACGGGTCATGCACCGATTGCTTCCCTGGGTGGTGAACCAGATGCCAATAGACCCACAGGGTCAGGCTAGAACCAGCGTCTTGTGTGCGCTTGGAGGCCAGCCTAGCTGGCGCGCCCTTTGCCAGCAGTCTAGAACCATTACTGCTCGACCAGTTGCGCGTTGCTTAGCCGACAAGCAGCTCGCATGCTGACCCTGTGGCTTCAGTGCAAATAAGCTACCAGGCTATACCTCCTTCAAAAATGTCGAAGGTCGAAAGTATTTAGACCTTTGACCTGTGACTTTCGACTTGTAGCTTGCAACCTTTGCCTTCGACCTTCGACCTGTGACTTGCGACCTGTGACCCTTGACCTTAGACCTTTGCCACTCTCCCCACTGCTTTCACGGTCACCTGACCCACCGTTCGCCCCGGGTGTTTGCTACCCTTAAGAAGAGCCATGAACGATAGAAGGTACACCCCAATTCGTATTGTGCTGCTGCTAGGCATCGCGGCCTATTTCGTATTTCTGGCCGCACCGCCCCAACCAGACCAGGCGCCGGCGGTCTCACAGCATACCGCTCCCGCCACCCAGGTCCCTAGCAGCCTGCCGAATGGGCCTGCCCTGAGCTTGTCGAACGGGCCTGCCCTGAGCCTGCCGAATGGGTGCGCCGGGCAGATCGTACAGGTGGGCATCGGCAGCTACGAGCTGCGCTTGCGTATTACTGGAGTAGCAGAGCGCATCCTGGTCTATACCGACCACGGCAACCTGGTGGCCAGCACCAAGGAAGCCGGCAGCGCAGGTGAGTACCGTATCCGCACCCCTGGCCCGGCCACTGCCGTACAGCTTGACAACTGCCCGGTGCTGAACCTGAGGTAAACAGGGAGATCAAAGGAGGCTGCACTGTACGCTCTGCGATCCAGAGTCTCGACTGAAAAGCCCTAGCAGGCCAGTACCTAACGGGAAGAGTTGACTGGTGGACTGCCTTAGCCCCAAGAGCTTAACGAATCATTACCAGGCGACCTGCAAAAGTGGAATGGCCTCGAGTTCAAGTAGCGGGCCTCCTTTCCCGGAGTGGCAGAGGCCGCTGTTGCCTGGGTATTCCCTGTCCGCACTAGTCTTTTGCTCGCAACACATCAGCCATGGTCATCTGTACTGGGCAGAAACCTCGAGGGGGAGAGACTTATACCCCCAACTGGCTCTAGGCGAAAAAAACAATTGGGGGGCATCACTTACGTCTGCATCCCAAAGCAGTCGGTGCCGGCGGTGCAGTTCATCTAGCGTTAGTGGCAGTATTTTTGCGGGGTAGTCTGCGGTATCATTCGCCGGAGATGCCGGATTTCGATGTGGTGGTGGTGGGCGCGGGGCACAATGCACTGGTGACGGCGGCCTACCTGGCCAGGGCTGGGTACAGGGTAGGTGTGTTCGAGCGGCGCAACGTACCGGGTGGAGCGGTCTCGACCGTGGATTACGAAGGGTTTCGCTTCGATCTGGGAGGCAGTGCCCATATTCTGATCCGCCTGACGCCCATCCCGAGTGAGTTAGAGCTCTATAGGTATGGGCTGGAGTATATCGAGCTCGACCCGCTTTTTCATGCCTCCGATGGACAGCAGAGCTGGTTTGTCTGGCGCGATCCAGGGCGCACTGCGGCCGAGTTAAACGAACGGTATCCGGGGCAGGGTGAGGCTTACCGGCGTTTTGTGGGCGACTGGCTACCTTTTGCTAATGCCGTTAAAGAGTCATTCCTGGCATCTCCCAACCCTATGAACCTGGGGAGAAAGATGATTCTGGGCTCGGGGCTTGGCCGCGACTGGCGGAAGCGCTTGCCACAGATTTTGCGGCCCTATGGCGAAGTAGCAAAAGAGTATTTTAGCGACGAACGGGTGCGTGCGCCGCTGGTATGGATGGCCGCGCAGTCCGGCCCGCCCCCTTTCGACCCGCTGTCTTCACCGTTTCTACTATGGCACCCCCTCTATCACCTGGGTGGGGTGGCCCGGCCCAGGGGCGGCTCGGGCGGTCTCTCGCTGGCGCTGGTACGGGCGATTAAGGCTAAAAGTGGGAAGGTTTACCTGAATAGCCCTGTCTCGGAGATCATGACTAACGGCAATAAAGCTGTTGGAATACACCTTGTGGATGGGCAGACCGTGAGCGCACGGGCGGTAGTCTCGGGCTCGCATATCCAGAAGACCATTGGGATGTTGCCAGAGCACAAAACGCCCGAAGCGGCTAAGGGCTTGCGGGTTGGCAACGGTTTTGGCCTGGTTATTCGGCTGGGGCTTTCGCAGAAGGTGCGTTACCAGACCCACTCTGGCGACGAGGCGCGCATTGGGCTGGGGCTGCTCATCACCGATGAAATGCAATTAAACCGGGCCTATGGCGACTACCTTTCGGGACAGCCTACCCGCGACCCACCCCTTATCGCCATGAGTTTTAGCGCGGTGGACGAAACGCTGGCCCCGCCGGGCGGCGAGACGCTGTGGCTGTGGGCGCAGTACTACCCCTACAGGCTGGCCTCGGGAACGTGGGAAACCAGGGCCGAGGAGGCCAGGGAGGGCGTGATAAAGAGTTTCGAGCGCTTCGACCCCGACATTCGTGGCAAAATTGTGGCCGAACTGGTGCAGACCCCACTGTGGTTAGAAAACGAGTTCGCCATGCCTGCTGGAAATGTGATGCACCTCGAGATGAGCCTGGATCAGATGTTTATGCTGCGGCCCTGGCTGGGGGCTCACGAGTACAAGTATCCCGGCCTGAAAGGGCTCTATCTGACCGGGGCCAGCACCCATCCGGGCGGGGGCATCATGGGTGCGAGCGGGCGTAACGCAGCCAGGGTGGTGCTAAAGGATTTGAGCCGAAACCAGGTGTGATTGTCCATCAGTCTTAAGCATGGCAACATTGTGCTTCAGTCTGGGATGTCCAGAGTGTCTAAACGGTCCCTTATGCCAAGCCTGCCTAGCTCCCTTCTCTATTTACTGTGCTGTTTACACAGGGCGCGGGACCGGGGTTTTTTAGCGGTGTAAATAGGTTGCGATGCTAACAGATAAGCGATAGAGAGCATTGTTTAATCGGGGCCACGCGATGAGGGGCCTCTAAAAGCAGACAAAGGCTGACTTTCGAGGTAAAGCTGGTATCAATCGAAATTTGCGGGCAGTCCTGGATCGCAGCTTGCTCTTATGGCACATGCTGTGAGTATCAAGTATGGCAAAATTAACCGCTTCTCACTTTGCCCTAGTGTCTGCCGAGCAACAGAGGACTTAGTCTACTGTCCGCGGGAAACTTTGTAAGCCCGGCTAGAGCGTTCCTGCTGGTGCAACGTAGCCTGTATAGAGTGAGTGAGCATTACGACTACATTATCGTGGGAGCGGGGGCAGCCGGTCTGAGCCTGGCTTATCACCTGGTGCAAGCAGGCCTCCAGGATAAGAAGATATTGTTGCTGGATCTTGCGCCAAAAACCACCAACGACCGCACCTGGTGTTTTTGGGAAGCGGGAGATAATCCGTTCGAAGAGGTGGTTTTTCGTAAATGGAGCCATATCTGGTTTCATGGCCAGGGAATTTCCCAGCGTCTGGCCATTGCCCCCTATGTCTACAAAATGATCCGGGGTGAAGATCTCTATGCCTTTATGCACCGGTGGCTTTTGCAGCAGCGCAATATCACCCTCAGGTATGGCCCCGTCTCCCATATTCAGGAGACTGGCGGCGGGGCTGCAGTAGAGCTAAACGGGCAGACCTTTACCGGAAAGTGGGTCTTTAGCAGCCTGTATAAGGCCGCACCCAAAAGCCCCAGACATCACTACCTGCTACAACACTTTAAGGGCTGGGTGGTTCAAACCCTCAGCCCAGCCTTTGAAACTGCGGCGGCGACCATTATGGATTTTCGGGTTGAACAGCATGGCGAGGCCTGCTTTGGCTACGTGTTGCCTTTCGATTCCCACACTGCACTGGTGGAATACACCGTGTTTTCGGCGGAACTCCTGCTGCCCGAGGCGTATGATGCTGGGCTGCGTGAGTATCTGGGGCGCTGGCTGGGCATAAAGCGCTATGAGATCCAACAGACCGAGTCTGGCATCATCCCCATGACCGATGCCCCCTTTAGCCGCCAGCCAAGCCCCCATGTGATGAACATCGGAATGGCAGGGGGTCGCACCAAGCCTTCGACCGGCTACACTTTCCAGCGCATCCAGAAGCAGTCCCGAAGCATTGCCCGAGCGCTAATCGCGACCGGGCAGCCGTTTTACCCAGAACCAACCCACCACAGGCATGCCTATATGGATAGCGTACTTCTGAACGTACTGGCCCATCACCGCGCACCTGGTAAGCAAATCTTTAGTGATCTGTTTCGCAAAAATCCTCCACAGCGCGTCCTGCGCTTTTTGGACGAGGAGACCAGCCTGCTTCAGGACCTTCAGATCATGTCCAGTGTTTGTATTCCTGCCTTTGCTGCTGCCGCCCTGGATGTGAGCAGGCTTCGCCTGGGTGGGTGGGCTCGAGGCTGAGATGGATTTCTCTGTGGTTCTGATTACGGCTTTGGCGGCCCTGGCCATAACAGCCAGAACAAGGCATCTGTGGCCAGACGCTCCCGGCAGCTTCTGGCTGCGTGTGCTGGGCGGTTTGGGTGGTCTAGGACTGGCCCTGACAGGGGCGGTCTTGCTGAGGCTGGACTGGCCGGCGCCGACTGGACTGGCCCTTGCGGTGATGGGCTCGGCCCTGGCTTTGCTCGCTGCCTGGGGTGCAGACCTGCTGTGGGCTGCTCGAAAAAGCTGGCTATTGGCGGCGGCCACAGGTGTTTTGGTGGGAGGCCTGGGGGCCTGGTGGTGGCAGGCCCATGCTGTGCTCTGGGTCTGGATAACCCTGGCGGCCTTGGCATCGGCGCAGGCTACCTGGTTGCTGGGAAGCCCGGCGGCCCTTAGCCGGCTTGCCTGGGTGCGTCGGCACCTGAGAGCGTGGATGGTGCTGCTGGTTCTGGCCGTGCTGGTGAGAATTCCCGTTCCGCTCTGGCCCGAAGGCTTTGCCATCATTAGCACTACCCAGATTGTCCTGATTAGCCTGGCAGCCTTGCTCTGGGGCTGGGGCAGGGTTGGACCACGCATATTTCTGCTTGCCGGCCTGGCCTTTACTTTTGGCCTGGGCATCGAGTTGATGGGCAGCATGACCGGCCTTCCTTTCGGCCTTTACAGCTACGACGGCGCCCCGCCACCAAGTGTTCTGGGGGTGCCCTTACTGGTGCCGCTGGGCTGGTTTGCCATGGTTTTGTCCGCTCATCTGCTGGCCGGAGGCCGGCCCTGGCTAACGGGTTTGCTGGTAGTTGCCTGGGATCTGGGTCTGGAGGCCATCATGCCTGCCAAAGGTTTCTGGACCTGGCAGGACCCCAACCCGGTCTGGTATGGGGCTCCCATCCAGAATTACCTTTCGTGGTTCGCGGTGGGCTTTGTGATTTCTTGGATGTATGCGCGGCTGGGACCCGGGCTGCTCGAAGAAACCTCGTTTGGTTGGGCCTACCGCCTCGAGGCCCTTTTTCTTCCTGTCGGTCTGGCCCTGCTGGGTTTCTGGCCGGCTGCGATAGTCTGTGGCCTGGCTATGAACACACTGGCCTGGTGGGGCTTTTTGACCCGCAGCCAAGGAGCAGTTAATGAAAGGCGGGTGTGCTAATGCGCCCCAGAGACCGGCTGCTGGCTGCGCTCTTCAAGGTCCTCTTTCGCCGTACGGTACGGCAGGGTCTGCGTGGGGTATGGGTTCAAGGGAGCCTTCCCGACCAGGCCTGTGTACTGGCTGGGAACCACCACTCCTGGTGGGATGGCTACTTGCTTCCGGTCTTGCTATTGTACCAGCGGCGGCCTTTCAAGGTTGTGGTGGGGGAGAGGCGCTTAGAGGAGTTTCCCTTTTTCAAGCAGCTAGACACGGTCTCGGCCGGCAGGCCACGGGATGCTTTGCGGGCGCTGAAAAGAGGTGAAACACTGGTTGTCTTTCCCGAAGGCGAGTTGCGCGCACCGGGTCCAGTGGGGAAGCTGAGCAAAGGACCGGTCTGGCTTGCCGAAAAAACAGGTGTAGCGCTGGTGCCGGTGGCCTCGAGGGTGGTGCTTCGCGGACATGAGTTTGCCGAAGCCTACCTGGTATTTGGTGAGCCCCTGGGGCCGGATTTATATCTGTTGCAGCAAAGACTGGGGCAGATGCTGAGCGACCTGGACGACCAAATTCGCACCTCACCTGCCGAAGCTCCACTACCTGGCTTCGCCCTCCACATTGCGGGACGCAGAAGCACCCACGAGCGCATGGCCGGCTGGGGCGCTGCACTTGGCAGACTTATCAGGAGGCTTTGAGTGCTCTGGTCTGCGGGCGTTGTCCTGCTTAACTGTATGCAGCCTGTCGACCTTGTGGGTTGGACAGGATGAAACGGCTCTGGTATCGACTGAACTCTGGGTTGGGGAGAAGAGCGCTCGGCCGAGCTGAGAACAACCACTGCTCATATAAATGCTAAACCTCCTGCTCTTCATGGTACTGGCCTGGCTGGGCCTTAAGCTTCTTATTTTGTTGTTCAACATGCTGGCCTTCCCGGTCTTACAACAGAGGAAGCCTCGAGGCAGGCACCCTATGGTCTCGCTACTGGTTCCTGCCCGCAACGAGGCCCACAACCTGTTAGAAACCCTGCCCGGGCTGCTGCTCCAAGAGGTGGACGAGATTCTGGTACTCGACGACCAGTCCACCGATACAACCGCCCAGATTGTTGAGCAGCAGAGCCGCCAGGACGCCCGAGTACGCCTGATGGCGGGCCAGCCCAGGCCCCAGGGCTGGATGGGCAAGGCCTGGGCCTGCCATCAACTGGCCCAGGCTGCCCGGGGTGAGGTACTGCTCTTCACCGATGCCGACGTGCGCTGGGGCCCTCTGGGGGTTAATGCCGTTATGGCTCGTATGGAGCAGGAGAAAGCCGGGCTGGTTTCGGTGTATCCTCGCCAGATCACTACCAGCCTGCCTGAGCGGGTTTTGCTGCCGCTGATTGACAATGTACTGCTGTGTTATCTGCCCTATCCATTGATTTCTACGCCCTTTCCGGCGGCGGCAGCGGCCAACGGGCAGGTGATGGCTTTCACCCGCCAGGCCTACCTGGCTTCGGGGGGACACGCGGCAGTTCGGGGCGAGGTGTTGGAGGATGTTCGGCTGGCGCAAAGAACCAAAGCTGCCGGCGAGCGCCTTGCATTAGCCCTGGGCGGGGGCCTGGTAGCAGTGCGAATGTACCGGGGCTTTGCCGAGATTGTCGAGGGGCTTGGCAAGAACCTGATCGAGTTCCACGGGCGTAGCCGGGCTATTCTGGCCCTGTCGTATCTGGGTCACCTGCTGGCCTACACATTGTGCTGGCCTTTGGGGCTGGCGAACCCCCTGTGGCTGTTGGTGGCAGGAATGGGCCTTCTGGAGCGTTTGCTGCTAGGCTTCAAGACCGGGCGCAAGTGGTGGGAAGTGGTGCTGGTTCCGCTGGCCCCCATCTTCGCCGCGCCCATCTATTTGCGGTCTGGGCAAAAAAGTTACACCTGGAAGGGGCGAGAATATAGCCGATGAAGGCCATTGTGGTGGGGGCGGGCTTTAGCGGGCTAGCGGCAGCCTTGCGCCTGCGCAGGGCGGGACTAACCGTAACGGTTATAGAACAATTCGACCAGCCAGGGGGCAAAGCCATAGGTTGGAGCGGGGTGCCTACCGGGCCTACCGTCCTGACCATGCCTGAAATTCCCCGGATGATCAGTGGTGCGTTTGGCTCGAGCCTGCCTGAAGCTCAGCCTGTCTCGCCACTCACCCATTATACCTGGCCCGACGGCCGGGTGTTTGCCCCCGAGCTGGATTTAGAAGCGAGCATCTCCCAGCTTTCACTTCAGGAAGCCCGCGACTACCGGCGCTTGCTAGCAGAAGCAAAAACCATCTACGAAGGGGCCAGCGATACCTTCATTTTTGCCCCCCCACCCCAGACCCTCTCGCTGGTAACGTATGGCCTGCGCCACGGTATGCGGGCTCGTCCCTTGCAATCGCTGGCGCGCCTGGTGCAGTCGGGCCCTTACCTTACGCCTTTTTTTCTGCGGTTCGCGACCTATCTGGGGGCCAACCCCTACCTGGCCCCGGCAGTCCTGCACAACATTGTCTGGGTCGAGCTGGGTCTGGGGGTCTTTCACCTGGCAGGTGGTATGCGGGCGCTGGCCGACCACCTGTTTGGACTGGCCCAGGCGCAAGGCATCGAGTTTGTGTTCGGTGCCAAGGTTCGGCAGATGCAACGCCTGCCAGACCGTATTGGAGCTTTGCAGACCGACCAGGGCTGGCACAGCGCCGACCTTTACGTCTCGTCGGCTGACCGGCACTTTACCTTGCAGTGGCTGGGCCTGCCCCTTCCCCGCCATGCACTGGGAGTGGCTGGTTTTGCAGTGCCGATGAGACTCTCTGAGCCGGTTCCTCTGGGGCATCAGATCTATTTCTCGTCGGACTACGCAGCAGAATGGCGCGAAATTTCCGCGGGGCGCTGGCCTCAAAACCCCACCCTGTACCTGCACACCGATGCCAACGCGGCCTTTTTGCTGGTAAACGTGCCTAGTTTGCCACATGCAAATATCGAGGCTCGGGAGCTCGAGCCGAAGCGCCAGGAGTACGCGCAACATTTGCTGCACAGGTTGTGGCAAGTTCGTACCCTGCCCATCGCCGAGTGGAGAGCCTTCAGTCCGCTGGATTACAGCCGTACCGCCTACCGTGGAGCAGTGTACGGTCGGGCCCCGCATGGTCTACTCGGGGCCTTGCGCCCCGGCTGGGAAATAGCGGGCCTGCGGAATTTGGTGCAAGTGGGTGGAACTGTCCACCCCGGAGGCGGGGTTTCACTCTCCATGCTTTCGGGGTGGAACGGGGCAGGGTGGCTGCTGGACAGAGTATCTGGTCGGCCAGCAGGGAGTGGGCTTGAGCCCCGAAGGCCAGGCTAACGTGAGAACGGGGCTGGGTATACACCCAGGGTCAGAGTTTTTGGCGTGCGCCTAGTTAGTTAGTCCTGACGGGCGCGACCTCGAGAGCGGCCCGCAGCTTGTCAATAAAGCCCTTCGCCTGTTTCCTCCTGGCTTCAAGGGTAGCGGCCGGATTGCGCAGGCAACGCAGTTTGCAGGGTATCTCGCAAAGCGGCCGCTGGCGGTCTATAGCCCTGCCTGGCCCGTCACCGCCCCTGGGCACCGGGAAAGCCCTGGTGTTTGACCCTGCCAGGTTACACGGAAGCATCCCTGCCCAGGGCCAGAGGTTTTTGGAGGTATGGAGCGCATCTTTCTGGGGATGCAGTTTGGTCAGACTATGCTCGAGGTGGCTAGGTCAGAATTCAGGCAGTTGAAGCCTTTACCGGATGGCCCTAGTCCCCCAGCCGGGCCTCAGCCTGGCGGCCGGGGCAAGGTTGTGGCCAGAGCCAAAGGAGCTGCTTTTTGGTTATCTTAGATCGTCTTTCCCTCAAACTGTGGTTGCGTTCTGGACGGGTTTAAGCGTTCCTGGGTGTACCCTGCCAGACTCTTCCAACGAGAATGGTCCTACCCATACCCGGGCTTGCCCCGTCCTGAAATGGATCGTCCCCCTGGTGCATGAAGCCAACGCGCCAGCGACAAACCGTCAGGCTAATCCAGCGCATAGGCTAGTCCTATGTGAACTTTCCAGCGGTCCAAGACAACCTTGAGCGGTAGACTGAGGCATTATGAGCTGGTTTCAACGCCTCAAAGAGGGGCTCAGCAAGACCCGCGACAACATTGCCAGGTCGGTTCCCTGGAGCAGAAGCCCCGAAGAGGTGCTGGAAGAACTCGAGCTCGCCCTTCTCTCCTCCGACGTGGGGGTCGAGGCCACCCAGGAAGTGCTGGAGGAGTTGCGTCAGTCGGGCAAAAAAGACCTCCGCCAGGCTCTCAAGCAGGCCCTCACTTTACAGCTCGAGCCCGATAGCTTTCGGGCCAAAATTCGCAAAGCGGGTTTTAGCCCCAGCGCCAGAAAGGCTGCTGTCGAGCCGGCCGGCAAGGTGGTCTTGATGGTAGGGGTGAATGGGGTAGGCAAGACCACCACCATCGCCAAGCTGGGGCAGTACTACCTGAGCAAGGGTAAGAGCGTGATGTTCTGCGCTGGCGATACCTTCCGTGCCGCAGGCGGGGCTCAGCTCGGGCTGTGGGGTGAGCGGCTGGGCATTCCGGTGATCCAGGGCCCCGAGGGCTCCGACCCCGCTGCACTGGCTTTCGACGCGGCCAGCAGCCGTAAAGCCAGGGGTACCGACCTGCTGCTGGTGGATACGGCGGGGAGGCTGCATACCAAGCACAACCTGATGGAGGAGCTAAGCAAGGTCAAGCGTTCCATTGCCAAAGCCGACCCCGGCGAACCAGCCGAGGTCTGGCTGGTACTGGACGCCGTGACCGGACAGAACGGCCTCGAGCAGGCCAGGAAATTCAATGAAACTGTCGGTCTGACCGGGGTAATTGTCACCAAGCTAGACGGTACGGCCAAGGGTGGCGTACTGGTGCCCATCGTGCGTGAGCTGGGCGTACCGATCAAGTTTATCGGGGTTGGGGAAAAGCCCGATGACCTGCAGCCTTTCGATGCAGGTGAGTTTGTCGAGGCCCTGCTAGGCTAGGCTCAAGGCTCCTTGCGGGAATAGAGACAGATTCCTCTTGTCAGCCTCACCGACCTTATATAGCCTGGACCTTATGATGAACGCAATGAGGTCTCAGTCTAAAATCGGTTCATTTGACCGTAATGCACTGCTGCTGGCCTTCGCCTGGCTGGTAGCGCTGGTAGCAACCATCGGCAGCCTCTACTACTCCGATGTGCGCCATTTCCCCCCCTGTACGCTCTGCTGGTATCAGCGTATCGCCATGTACCCGCTGGTATTCATGCTGGCCATTGCCACCTGGCGCGGCGATACCGGGATCAGGCCCTATGCCCTCACACTCTCGTTGATGGGCCTGTTCTGGAGCGGGTACCATCTTCTGGAGCAATGGGTTCCCGGCTTTGCGCCCAGTGTCTGCCGTGGCCCTATCCCCTGCAACATCGAGTTCATCCCCAGCTTTCCCATCCCGCTACAGGCTGCGATTGCCTTTATCCTGATCTCCATCGCCCTCTTTATGGTGCGTCCCGCCAAGCGCTAACCCCTCCGGATGGGGTGTGCTCCCGCTCTTCCGACAAAACCAACAATGGCCGGGGTCTGCCCGGAGTTGTCACGTCCGTCAAGAGCCATAGCCCAGCCACCTCTGGTAGGAAGCCAGGGAGGCCAGGAGTTCAGTAACCATCCCTCACCACGTTTTGTAAGGGTTCGCCTCGCACATATCTTGCTACCTGCTGCCGTACCAGCCTGAAGCCCCGCTCAAACAACCTAGGGGTCGAGCCTGCTATGTGCGGGGTTAAAAATACCTCCGGCAACGACCACAGCGGATGTCCTTCGGGCAGGGGTTCGGGGTCGGTAACGTCGGAAACCAGGCGTACCTGCTTGGCCCGGATGGCCTCTACCAGGGCCTCCTGGTCTACTGTCTTGCCCCGCCCCGCGTTGACAAAAAGCGCCCCCGGCTTCATCTGGGCGAAGTGCTTGGCCCCGATCAGCCTGTCGGTCTGGGGTGTGTAGGGCAGCAGGTTGATGATCACATCGGCCTTGGGAAGCAACGCCGGCAGCTCGGCGAACCCGTACACCCCCTGGCGGGCTGTTCGTGCCACGCGAATGAACTCGACTTCAAACGGCGCCAGGCGTTTTTCGGCGGCCCTGGCAATGGAACCATAGCCCAAAAAAAGCACGGTAGAGCCTTCCAGGTCGTCTACCCAG
Organism: Deinococcota bacterium; assembly: GCA_041695225.1. Lineage (GTDB taxonomy): Bacteria > Deinococcota > Deinococci > Deinococcales > Thermaceae > Meiothermus. Next base: position 18,347 of record JBGFRI010000038.1, on the reverse strand, counting down.
CGATAGGCCCAGCGCTGCTCGCGCTGGGCATCGCGGAACTCGGGGAAGCGCTTAATTGCCCCCAGCACAGCCGCCACAATCCACTCCGAGACCGGAATGTCGTGAACGCCAGCCGCATCACAAAGCGCGATCCCGGGGGGCAGGTGGGGCAAAATCCAGTCCACGCCAGCGGTGAGGGTCTGAATCACCTTCAAGTGTTGGAGCCTGGGGAGTTCGGCAAAAAAACGCCTGGCCCCGCTGCCATAAGGCGCTACTGCAAACACGGCTTGCAGAGCTTTTTCTGAGATAGGGGCTTCTTTGGGCAAAAAAGCTATTTCTACTTCATCGGGAAAGCCCTGCAAAAGCTCAGGGCTGGTTGCTTCGGGAACCAGGAGAATCATCAGCGTTACTATAGCGCCTTTGCCGATCTACACGGAAGCACATGGTTTATGGGACTTTAGCGAAACATATGTGCTCGGACGAAGGAGTCCGGAGGTCTTTTGGCTTAGCCTATACTCGAAATGCGCGGCGGCTGGCAGCCCATGGCCCGGCTCTTCTCTTGATTCTCAACCCCATTCCGGCCAAACACTCTGCAATCGGCGCGAAATACCACCCATCGCAGGCGCTGGAGACCTGGACAGATAAGCCCGGTAGAATCTCTTTAGCCGTGAACGACCCACCGGACATTCAGATACGCAAGCGTAAACATCTGGAGGTCTGCCTCCACCAGCTAGTAGAGTACACCCGGCTCACCACCGGATTTGAGCGCTACCGTTTGCGCTACCGGGCCCTGCCCGAACTGGACCTGGGGGATGTAAACCTTACCACCTCCTTTCTGGGGAAGACCCTCGAGGCCCCCTTTTTGATTGGTGCCATGACCGGCGGCGAGGAGCACGGCGGGCGCATCAACCGCGCCCTGGCCCAGGCCGCCGAACAACTGCGGGTGGGGATGATATTGGGCAGCCAGCGGGTCATGCTGGAACAACCCCAGGCCCTGGCCAGTTTTCGGGTGCGCGAGCTGGCTCCCAGTACCCTGCTGGTTGGCAACCTGGGTCTGGTGCAGCTGAATAAGGGCTATGGCCTCGAGCAGCTACAGCGCGCGGTAGAGCTGGTAGGGGCCGATGCTATTGCACTACACATCAATCCTTTACAGGAAGCTCTTCAACCTGGGGGCGACACCGAGTTTGGGGGGCTGCTGGATAAGCTGCACAGCCTGCTGCCCCAGGTACCTTTCCCGGTTGTTCTCAAGGAAGTGGGGCACGGTATCGGACAGGAAGTTGCAGAGCAGCTGACTCATCTGCCTTTTGCTGCGCTGGACGTAGCGGGCGCGGGAGGAACCAGTTGGGCTAGAGTAGAAGAGCTTGTTCACCACGGGTGCATTTTGCACCCCGACCTGGTGGAGATGGGCATTCCCACTGCTCGGGCCCTGGTGGAGTGCCGGAGCGTTCTGCCCCACAAGCCCCTGATTGCCTCGGGGGGCATCCGCACCGGCAGCGATGCGGCCAAGGCCCTGGCCCTGGGGGCACAGATGGTTGCGGTAGCCCGCCCACTGCTGGAGCCAGCCCTGCGTGGCCCGGAAGCAGTAGTGGAGTGGCTCGAGGACTTTTTGCACGAACTGCGCGTGGCCCTTTTCGCTATCGGTGCTCGCACCCCGGTGGAGGCGCTTGGGCGCGTAGAGCAGATCTGAGCGCGGAAATACTTTTTGCGAAGGTGAGCGCCACGCTATAGCGCCAGGGACAGGGAAAGGAAAAAACCAATCCCCCAGCGCTCGATGGTATGCGAAGTACACAAGTTTTACTTGCAGTGCTCTGGCAAGTTAACTTCCGACAGCGCGTGGCGCTACTCACCCCCATACTCGGCCACTCCGTAACTTAAGAAATGTCAAAGGTAGAAAGTCGAAGGCCAGCAGCAATGCTCTAGACCTTTGACCTTCGGCTTTCGACAGCGCGTTTGGTTGCGGGGATAGGATTTGAACCTATGACCTTCGGGTTATGAGCCCGACGAGCTACCAGACTGCTCCACCCCGCGACGGCCGCTGCATGTGAGAGCCTTTACATACTAGCGGGGCAATCAGGTTTGGTCAAGATGCTGTGATTAGCAGCTGCTAGGCTTAGACTGTAAATGTGCAGATCGCCTGACAGTGCATTTGCCCCATGCGGGTATACTTCACATGCTACAATGGGCCGCAAGATGAAGATTAGCCTGAAGGAGACGCTATGAAACAACTTTTGTACGCGGCGCTTCTGATTCTTTCGCTGGGTCTGGCGCAGCAAAGCCAGCCTGCACAGCTAGCACCTGCTGTCCAGCAGATGCTGCAACAGGCCCAGGCGGCCCTCGAGGCTGGGCGGCTGAGTGAGGCCGTCCAGGGTTTTGAAGCCGTTATTGCTCGGGATTTCTCCAATTACAGCGCTCACTTTGGACTGGGTCTGGCCCTGTTCCGCCTGGGCGATCTGCGGGGGGCTGCGTTCGAGTTCACCCTCCTTACCACCCTCGACCCCAACCGTTTTGAGGGCTGGTTCAACCTGGGAGTCGTGCGTAACCGCCAGGGCCAGGCGGCTGAAGCCAGTCAGGCCTTTGCCAGGGCCGTCGAGGTAGGCGAGAGAGCCAACCTAAGCCCACGCGACCTGAAACCAGCTTTCGCTGGACAGGTCGAGGCGCTGCGAGCCCAAGGTCAGCACGAGGCCGCCGTAACCGCAGCCCGCAAAGGGCTGGAGAAACTGCCGGGCGACCCCGAGATCACCTCGATGCTGGCAGATAGTCTGGTCAGAGCTAACCGGCCCTTAGAAGCCCTGCCGGTGCTGTACCGGATTCTGGCCGCCGACCCAGCAAACGTGCAGGCCATTACCCAAATTGCCGATATCTTTGTGGCCCAGGGGCTGCCTCAGCGCGCGTTGCGCGAGCTTGACCGGGGTCTGGCGGCCGCAACCGATAACGCGGTGCGGGCTCAGCTGCTCCTGAAAAGGTCTACTCTTCAGCAGGGCCGCGAGCAGCTGGCTTCGCTGCAGGAAGCAGTCCGGCTTGACCCCAGACTCTGGACCGCCCACCACAACCTGGGCGTTGCCCTTCTGCGCGAGGGTAACGCTCGAGGGGCTTTGGAGTCCTTCCAGAATGCCTATGCACAAAACCCCGATGAACCCATGGTGCTTTTGGGGCTGGCCACTGCTTTTGACCGCCTGGGTCAGGCTACCGAGTCGGGCCGCTTTGCCGCAATGGCGGCAAGAGCCAGCCGGGGAGCCGACCGACTGGATGCCCTGTTCCTTTTGGGCAGATCGTCTTTTGCCCTGGGCCGCTTGAGCGAGGCGGTAGAGGCTCTTACCCAGGTCACCCAACAGAGAGCCGATCAGGCCGAGGCCTGGTTCTTCCTGGGGGTCTCGCAGTTTGGCTTAAACGACTTCGCTGCTGCGGTCACCTCGTTAGAACGGGCCCAGGCCCTGGCGCCTAATGCTGCAACGGCAGCCAACCTGGGTGCGGCCCTGTACTCTCTCGGCAGATTTTCCGTGGCCGAACAGGTACTTTTGCAAGCAGTGGCCCTGGATGCCCGCAACTCGGTAGCCTGGTACAACCTTGGCCTGACCCTGCGCTCGCTGGGCCGCATAGCCGAGGCCCGCCGGGCCTGGCAGCGCTCCGCCGACCTGGGCTATGCTCCTGCCAGGGCCTTGTTGCGGTAGATTTGTAGTATGGGTTGGCTTAGAACGAACTGGCTCGATGCGCTAATCTTTCTACTGGTAGCCGTCATCATGGCCGGTGTGGTGTTTTTCCTGACCGGGGTTAACCCATTTGGGGGTCCACCGGGGGTACAGGCGCCTCCTTCTGCTGTATCCCCGACACCCATGGCCCCCCCAGTAGCACCGCAGCCCCAGCCACTGACCCCCCCCACGACCCCGGAGCCCAGACTCCAAACCCCGCCTATCGCGCAGCCCCGGCCCCAGGTCGAGCCCGAGACGGTGGTCACGGTTCTCCCCGCTCCACAGCCGCCCCCTGCCCCGCGCCCTGTCGCTAAACCTGTACCGGCTCCCCCAAGGCTAGAGGCCAGGCCGCCAGCGCCACCGCCCACCCCCCGGCCTGGGCGCCCCACCCTGACCGCCGATGCAGGCGGCAGTTGGCGGGTGGTAGTGGGCTCGTTTGGCAACCGCGAAAACGCCGAACGACTGGCCGCAACCCTGCGCCAGGAGGGCTACCCGGTTAGCCTCGAGGCTTTCGGAGCCTTCACTCGAGTCTGGGTTGGCCCTTACCAAAGCCAGGAACGCGCCCAGAGCGTCGCCGACACCCTGGCCCAGCACCGGCCACAGGTGGTGCGTATACCCGCGGAAGTCTCCCCTGCACCACCCCAGGTTGGCGCTGGTCGGTTCCTCCAGGTCGGGGCTTTCCGCAGCCCCCAGAGCGCTCAAGCGGTGGTCGAGACCGTGCAGCAGGCCGGCTTTCCGGTGGTACTGGTCGAGGAGGCTGGTCTGGTGAAGGTGCGGGTCGGCCCTTTCGACGACACCTCGGCAGCGGCCGCTGTTCTGCGGGCCAGGGGCCTCGAGGTTCTGGAGGTTCGCTAGATGCATACAGGAGTTTCACATGGCTAAAGTGCCCAACGCGGCCATCTCCCGCCTGGTCACGTACCTGAGGATTCTGGAAGACCTCGAGGCTCGGGGTATGAACCGCACTTCCTCGGAGCAACTAGCCGAGGAAGCCCAGGTCACCGCCTTCCAGGTACGCAAGGATCTCTCGTACTTTGGCAGCTACGGCACCCGTGGGGTAGGCTACACCGTACAGATTTTGCGCCGAGAGCTACGGCAAATTCTGGGCCTCAACCGCCGTTGGGGGCTTTGCATTGTGGGTATGGGCCGGCTGGGGCAGGCCATCGCCGACTACCCTGCTTTCAGCGAGATTTTCGAGTTAAAGGGCCTGTTTGACCGCGACCCTTCCAAGGCAGCCTTGCGCTTTCACGGTATGCAGGTCGAAACCATGGACCATCTCCCCAGGGCAGTATCCGAAAGGCGCATCGAATTCGGCCTTCTTGCAGTTCCTGCTGATTCGGCCCAGGCGGTGGCCAATCGTCTGGTAGACTCGGGAATAAAGGGCATCCTGAACTTTGCCCCAGCAGTGCTCGAAGTGCCCAGGGAGGTAGCAGTAGAAAACGTAGACTTCCTCACCGGACTCAGCAGATTATCGTTCTTTGTGCTCAATCCCAGATGGAGAGAGGAGATGATCGGATGAAAAAACTTATCGCCCTGGTGGTAGTTGCCGCTATGCTGGTGGGGTGTGGCAATTTTGTAGCCGATTTCGGTATACCCACCGTGTCTATAGCTGCTAGAGAGTCTAGAATAGTGAGCGAGGCCGTTGGTGGTACCACCGTCACAAAACTGGTTCTTGAATACACAGCCCGCTCGCTTCCTGGAAGCCCAGGAGGGGTTATCACCCAGTTTAACCTTGTAGGGGGTGGCACAATCCCTGGTGCAGGAGAAGTTCTTCCCTGCAGCCCGACTGCGCAGATAGCAGAGTGTCCGGTGACAACCGGAATCCTGGAGATTACTCCTCCTCCCCCTCGAGGAAGCATTGTACTGGAAAGCTATGCTGCTATCGGCTTTAACGGCAATGGGCGTACAGTACCATTCAACCCCCCGATACCTCTGTACTAACTACTTATACCCTCTCACCGGCCCAGGCTGAACCCAGTCTGGGTTATACTTTTCGCAGTGAGCGTGAAGGGCTTAGCCGACAGGTTAGATCTGCTGCTAGCGAATTTCGAAGACCGGCTGCAAGATGTGGTGCAGTCTGAGGTGGAGTTTATCCGTCTCACCTCCTCACCAGCCCCAGCCCCAGCAAAACTCCCCCAAAGAGATAAAGCGGAAGCCAGGGGTTGAAGGTCGCCAGCACCCCGGCCAGCAAGGTCCCGATCAAGGCCATCACATCGCTGAGAAAACCCACGCTGCCCGAGACCCGACCTCGCAGCTCATCCGGAGCATCCGCAAGCCGCAATGCCGAGGCCGGCAGGATGAAGAACTGGGCGAAGAGGGCAAAGAGGAAGAAGCCCAGAGCCCAGAGGTACCAGAGGTGTAAGAGCGCCGGGATAAAGAGGCAGGCCCCGCCCAGAAAGAGCCCCATGCGCATAGCCCGCTCCCGCCCCCAGACCAGCACCCGGCCTATCAGCAGACTGCCCGCCACCACTCCCAGCCCAAAGGCGGTCTCGATTAGCGCCAGCTCCCAGGCAGTCTGCCCCAGAGAGCGCAGCACCCAGAAGGCCAGCATGGCCGCCGCCCCAGAGTAGGCCAGGCTTAGCAGGCCACCCTCGGCCAATATCCGCCGGTGCTTTGGGTGTTGCAACAAAAAGCGCAACCCCTCCAGCACCTCGCTCAGCTGGAAGGGCTGGGCCTTGGGCGGGGGAGTAGGGGGCAGAGCCCGGTACAGCAGGGCCGAGGCGAGAATGCATACCGCCCCTACCGGGGCGATCAGGATGGGCGAGCGGGTGAAGAGCCAGCCGGCCAGCGGGGTATTGAGCGTATCAACAACTTCAAAAGTAACATCCAGCCGCCCGAAGGCTTCCTCCAGCTTCTCCCGGGGCACCAGCCTAGCCAGCACCCCGCTCCCCGCGACCCGCCTGAGCTCGTCAACGGCCTGAAAAACAAAGATCAGCAGATACAGCGCCCAGAGCGCCAGCCCCTGGCCCAAAGCCAGGGGCCAGATCAGCAGGCTCTGCAGCAGGGCCACCCCGACCAGGCCTCTCCGCCGGTCGATCCGGTCAGCCACCGCCCCCAGGGGCAGGGCCAGAAAGCCAGACAGATGAAGCATGGCAGAGGCCAGGCTGGCCGCGAAAGCTGTTGGCGCCGCCAGCGCCACCAGGGCCGAGGTGGCAAAGTAGAAAAAGCCTGCGCCGAAGAACCGCAGCCCCTCGGCAGCAGTGAAGAGGTTGGCCGGATGCATAACTGCCGACTAGACCCTAAAGCCTCGGGCCTCATGAACCTGGAACAAGATGATTCCAGGCAAAGGGCCGCACATAAACCTGCCGCGTCCGGCTGCCGACTTTGAGTGCTTGCACACTGCGATCATGTGAATCCCTCCCGTTATTCTGTACTTCCCTGACCCCTTTCCAGGGGCCACCTTCACCTTAGCAAACCAAAGGTAACCAAACCCCCTCTCATAATGGTTACCTTCTTATCTCATTTTGGATACCTTCTGGAGCTTCCAGGTAATCTTTGGCTCCACCAGGTAACCTTCCTCCGGCTACCCTCGCTGTATGCGCAAGGTTTGGAACCTGCTCCTCGTGGGGTTGCTGGCCCAAGCGCCGCCTACGCCTGCAAGAGCCCCGACTGCCTGCCCCCCAGCTCTTAGCAAGGGGCTACCCTAACCCAGATACTTGGCCCTGAGCCGCCGCACCTGGGCCAAGGTTGCTGGGTAGCGGGAATCGTGGGGTGGGAGGGTTTCGAGCGCGGCCTCCCAGAGCTCCAGATCGTCCTCCAGGCGCTGCGCCAGCGCATAAAGGAGGCCAGGGTCTCTGGCGCGCAGCACCCTAGACCTCAGGGCCTCCTCCAGCTCGTAGTGGAGCACCTCGATCCCGGGGGCCTGGCTCTCGGGCAGGAGGGGGACCGGTAGAGCTCCAGGGCGCGGTGGAGGTTGCCGCGCTCCAAGGCTTCCCTAAGCTTCAGGAAATCGGCTTCCAGAGGGGTGAGAAGCCGGTAGGGGCGGGCGCACACCTCCAGCCCCGCCGCCCGCAGCCGGCGCACCTCCACCACCAGATCAAACCGGTCCAGCAGAGGCCCGCTGATCCGGCCCTGGTAGCGTACTCTCTGACCGGGAGTACAGGTGCATTCACGCTGGGGGTCTAAATAAAAGCCGCAGAAACAGGCGTGTGGAGTGCAATCACTACATTCCCCGCCTGAAGCCCGGACCACCCGGTAACCCAGCACTGCGCGCAGCCCTCCTGGCCGAGTACCAGAAGACCGGTGCCTCCACCCATAGCCTGGGCAGGAAGTACCGATAGGACAGTAGCCTGGCCGAAGAAGATGAAAGGGCCTACGCCATGGGGTATCCAGCAGCACGGTGTGGAAGTGGGTGCGGGGGTAGATGAAGCCTCGGTCAGCCCTGTACCCGGCGCCCTTTGCGCCGGAAGGGACAAGTCCTGGTCGTTGAAAGCCAGGCTACTGCCGACCTCGGCCAGGCCCTAAGCCAGTTGCGGGAAGAACGCCTGACGAACTCTCCCGCTGAGTCTCTTCTTTGATACCTCGACCCTCATCGCAGCCTTCATAGAGTCGCGCCCTGCCCACACCGCGGCCTGGGAGTGGCTCGAGCAGACCCTCGAGAGAGCCCACCAGGCCCTGGTAGCTACCTACACCTGTGGCCGAGGTTTACACAGTACTGACCCACCTGCCCCTGCGTCCAGCCATACCGCCCAGCGTAGCCGTACAGCCCATCGAGGAGATAAACCCTTGGCGGTAGCATGGTATTATTGTAGTATGAATTCATATTTAGCTAGGCTCAGGCTGAGGAGGAGAGCATGAAGGTGAGTGAGCGGGGCCAGGTTACCATCCCGCAAGAGTTGCGTGAACAGTTTGGCTTTCTGCCTGAGACGGAGGTTGAGTTCGTCGTCCGGGATGAGACCCTGTTGCTGGTCAGGAAGCCCGGAAGCAGGCGCCGCGCGGTAGAGCGGCTCTATGGCCAGAAGCGCTTCGGACAGGGTACGGACGAGTTGTTGAAGCTGCTCCGCGAATGAAACACTGGCTGGTCGATACCAGTGTACTGCTCGATGTGATCGGGGCGGATGCAACCTTCGGGGAGAGCTCTAAGGAACTGCTCTCACGCTGCGCCGAACAGGGGGTGCTGGTTGTCAACCCGGTGGTCCTGGCGGAGGTCGCGGCGCTGCTGGACTCGCTGGAAGAGCTCGAGGCGCTGCTGCCCGAGGCGCTTTTCCGGCGGGACCCCATCCCTGTGGCAGCCTCTTTTCTGGCAGGTCAGGCCTACCGGCGTTATAAACAGCGGGGTGGCCCCAAGGGTCGGATGCTGGCGGACTTTCTGATCGGTGCCCACGCGGTAGTGGCTGGCTTTGGCCTCATCAGTCGCGATGAGGGGTATGGTGCATACTTCGCGCTGGAGGTGCTCAACCCGGCAAGGAGCAAGGGCTAGCGCACCTGGCTGATCAGTAGAGCTTGTAGGAAGACCGAGAGAGCGGCTGGTAGCCACGTTTCGCTCGCTACAAGTCTTGGTGGGTGACCGGGGGATGATTACCCAGGCCCGTATCCAAGTAGAGCTTATCTCGGCCCAGCTGGACTGGATCACCGCGCTGCGAGCCCCCCAGATCCGTCAGCTCGTCGAAGATGGAGCCTTGCAGCCATCCCTCTTTGACCAGCGCGGCCCATTCGCCGTGCTCAGGGCAGGCCTGGCCGAGATCACCTCCCCCGAGTATCCGGGAGAGCGGCTGGTGGTCTGTCGCAATCCCCTGCTGGCCACAGAGCGCAGCCGCAAGCGGGAGGAGTTGCTGCAGGCCACCGAACAGGAGCTGGACAGGGTCGTCCAGGCCACCCGGCGCACCTCTCGCCCGCTACGGGGACGAGAGCAGATCGCCCTGCGGGTGGGCAAAGTGCTCCACCGGTATAGGGTGGACAAGCACTTTCACCTGCAGATCACTGACCAGGCCTTCTCCTACCAGCGGGACACCGCCCGCATCGCCCAGGAGGCCGCCCTGGATGGAGTCTATGTGATTCGCAGCAGCGTGCCCGAACAGGCCCTGGGCACCGAACAGACTGTACGGGCCTACAAACGCCTCTCCGCTGTGGAACGTGCCTTCCGCACCCTGGGGAGCCTGGACCTGCTGATCCGCCCCATCTATCACCGGCTGGAGGAGCGGGTGCGCGGCCACCCATTCGACAAGCTCAGGGCAGGCTCTGCGCAACTCGGAGGTGGCACCGGCGCAGCGTTCCCTGCGAGCGCGGCGGAAAGCTCAGACCAAGCAGACTGACATCGGGCTGCCGGTCCACAACTTCCAGACCTTGCTATCTGACCTGGCCACCATTGCTAAGAACCGGCTAGAGCTGAAGACCCCAGGGGGTGCAACCCTTGAGATGACCACCACCCCGACCGCCCTCCAGCAGCGGGCCTTCGATCTGCTCCAGGTCTCCTACCGCATGTAGACACGAACGAGTATTGCCCAATCAGGGGTTTTCTCAGACAGGATCAGGGTTTCGTTCACTTCGGCCACTGGAACTTCGGTCTAAAGAAGCCAGAAGTGGCATCAGCTCCTATCTGGAGTTCTACAATCACCAGCGGCCGCATCAATCGCTCAACTATCAGACCCCTGCCGAGAGCCTGCCATGAACGAAGTGAAGGGTGTACTCTGGTTCAACCCAGCCGGTCATCCAGAACGTCCAAACCAAGCCTCATGCAATACTAATGGAAGGGGGGGAGTGTCGCTTAGACCAGGCCCGAATTCTGTCTTGACAGAGGGGTCCACCTCACACCACAAAGCCGAAGCGCGGATCGTCGTCAAACACGCGCTCGCCCCCGATCATAAAGGCCTGCGTCACCGGCTCACCTTTCATCTCGGCCCCCTGGTCGAGGACGTATGCCAAAGGCCGGTCCGGTGTCACGAAGGTGCCCGGCAGCGCCGCGACCACGACCCGGCAGCCCGCTTTCTTCGCGAAAGCCTGAAGCGACGCGACATCAATCTGCTGTACGTAGCCGATCGCCGACGCGAACACCGGCCGCCCCTCCGTCGGTACTGGCTGCTTCGCGGGAACGCAACGGAGCGCCGGATTCTTGCCTCGCCGCAGAAGCGCGGCCGTCGCGGCTTTTTCCACCTTGTCTATCGTAGTTTCCAGCCGACCGAGTCGCGCGATGCGGTCCACCCATCGCACGAAGGTGATCACCACCACCGCGAAGACGCCCACGGTCAGCGCGAATAGGACAACCCGGCCCGCCGCCTCATAGAAGTCGTTTTTCACAGCTGTCAGCGCGACGATGCTGAAAATGAACGCACCTACGAAGGTGGATAACGCGTTCTGCGACACGTCATCAGCGATAACTAGTCCGAAGGACCTTGGCGTCGCCGTACTGCTCGTCGAGTCGTAAGCCGCCACCATCGACGCCACGGCAAAGGTGGCAATCACCAGCATGCTTGCGGCCATGATCGACAGCAGGGCCTCTATCGGTTCAGTCGAGATTGCGGGCGCGATCTCATGCAGCCGCGTGTCATCGGCCGCTTTGACCGCGAGCACTGCGGCGATCGAAATCAGACAGATCGACAGCGGCTTCACCTACAGCTGTTCACGAAGCCGGTTTAGCAAAAACTTCGGTCGATCCATACCACTTCCTGTGGATACTCACACCGCCCAACGTCCCAGTTCAGCGGCGGCGCGCAGCGGACCGTCCGCTGCAACCGGTTGTTAGGCAGCTATTTCTTGAACTTGTCGAATGCTTCGCTGAAAGCAGACTTCATCGAATTCCATGCGGACTCCATCCCGCCTTTGATCGACTCCCACGCGTCATCAGCTGCGGCCGCGATTTCGGCCAGCTTGGCCTTGCCTTCCATGATCTTGCCTTCGAGTGCTTCGATCTGCTTGTTCAATTCCATCTGCGCGTCAGCACTGGCTTCTGAGGCCTTTGCCTTGAACTTGTCTACTTCTGCTTTCCATTCGTCCAGCTGGGCCTGCTTCTTCTGTTGGTACAGTTCTTTCTCGTTCATGTTTTTCTCCTAACCTTCGCCAAAACTGTTGGGGGCTGCGCTGGTAGATTTTACTAATGACCTCAGCCAACGGAGGCCCTATGCTCGATGTTAGCACAACCTCACACTGCCTGGCACGCTGCCTGGATATGAAGGGTCTACGTCAGCAAAGCCTGATTGCTCAGGCGCTGCTGGCGATACCCTCTGTGCCAGATTGTTGATTGCCGGTCTTTCAAGATGGTTTCTCGATCAGGGGGCATGAGAGGAAGAGAGAATGGATGCGGTCACCGCCATGTCAAAGCATGCTAGCTCGGAAGTGAGACTGCCGCGCAGGTTTTCGCCAGCGTACAAACTCAAGATTCTAGCAGAGATTCGACGCAGCAGCCGAGAAGGCGAATCGCGCCATCTAAACTGTTATCGAAACTTACCCCGGTTCCATGGAGATACGCCATGAGTCCGATGTCGAAGCGCTTGTACATCCGAGCCATTAGCCTGCTGTACACAACTTGCCACGAAACCGGTATTGGCTGATCGGGGCTCGAGCCCATCCACACAACCACTACCCGGTAAGAGCCCACCCTCACCCCAGACTCCTCCTATAAGTCAAAGCCTCAGCCAGATGTACCTCCTGTATACTCTCCGCCCCCGCCAAATCAGCTATGGTACGCGCCACCCTCAGAGTACGGTCATAACTCCTGGCAGTAAGGGCCAGCCTCTTAGTAGCCGCCTGTAACAAAGCCTCGCTACCAGAAGAGAGCAGGGTCTGCTGCCTCAGGCCTCTACCTAAGAGCTCACTATTCAGCCTGCCCTGCCGCCTCACCATCCGCTCCCTGGCCGCCAGCACCCTTGCCCTGACCACAGCCGTGGACTCCCCCTCAGCAGCCCGTGATAGCTCCTGTGGGGTCAGGCGGGGTACCTCCACCACCAGGTCAAACCGGTCCAGCAGAGGCCCGCTGATCCGGCTCTGGTAGCGCATTCTCTGGCCGGGAGTACAGGTGCATTCACGCTGAGGGTCCAAATAAAAGCCGCAAAAACAGGCGTGTGGAGTGCAATCACTACATTCCCCGCCTGAAGCCCGGACCACCCGGTAACCCAGCCCTGCGCGCAGCCATCCTGGCCGAGTACCACAAGACCAGTGCCTCCACCCATAGCCTGGGCAGGAAGTACCGATAGGACAGTAGCCTGGCCGAAGATCAAATCTTCCCTCGACCCTCGACCCTAGACCCTCGACACCTTATGGGGTATCCAGCAGCACGGTGTGGAAGTGGGTGCGGGGTTGAGCTACTCAGCCTTACCCGCTGCCTTGAGCGCGTGCAAGACCCCTGCACCACCCTGTACCCAGACGGCCGTTCCTCCTCCCGAGGCACAGCCACTGTAACCGGCGATTGGTGGTGATGCGCGGGACATGTAGCCGGCTGCCGACTCACCCTGATCTGCGCGCTGCTTTCGGGCCACTCACAAGACCGGGCACCGAGCCGATGTACGAAGAGTACGAACACCTGTCATACCGCCTCCCATAGCGAGCGCAGTGGCACAGCGTAGAGCCCAGCGCCAAAGCTCACGCTCACTTCGCCATCATAAAGCACCACGCCTCCAGCAAAACGCTTCCCCGATGCGTCTTGCAGTCTGCGAAGGCCGCGCAAGTCAGCCTGGGTCACGGTGGCTGCCGCCTTCACCTCAACCCCAGCGAGCAGCTGGGCGCCACGCTCGATCACGATGTCCACCTCGGCTCCGTCCTTGTCACGGTAGTGATAGAAGCTCAGCGGGGCATCGTGCCAGCTAGCCTGGCGGCGCAGCTCTTGAAAAACGAACGTCTCCAGGAGTTGGCCGAGCATGGTGCGATCGGCCTTGAGCCCGGAGGCCTCGATGCCGAGCAGTGCACAGGCCAGCCCGGTATCACCGAGGTGCAGTCTGGGCGTCTTGATCAGTCTACTCAGACGATTGTTATGCCAGGGCGGGAGCGTCTCCAGGAGAAAGCGCGCTCCAACAGCGTGAGGTAGTCGCGGATGGTCGGTCGGCTGAGCTGAAACGGACCGGCCAGGTCGCTGACATTGAGCAGGCGGGCCGTTTGCGAGGCGGCCAGGGCTAGCAGGCGCGGCAGCGCGTCCAGTGCGCTGATGCGGGCCAGGTCGCGCACGTCGCGCTGAACCAGCGCCTCGACGTAGTCGTGATACCACCTTGCCCGCCGCCGCCCTGCCGGACGTGCCAGTGCTGCCGGGTAACCCCCCGCCACGATGCGCTCGACAAGCTCGTCCGCTAAGCGCTCATACCTGCGGGTCTTGAACCCACCCCCAAACAGTGCGTCGAGAAAGTTTGCCTTCTGCCCCGCCAGCTCGCTCTGCGATAAGGGGTGGAGGCGCAGGAGCTGCATACGGCCGGCCAGCGAGTCGGCGAGCTTCGGTACCAGCAGCACACTGGCCGAGCCAGTTAGCATGAAACGGCCCGCTGTGCGCCGGCGATCAACCGCCGTCTTCAGGGCCAAAAAGAGCCCTGGTACACGCTGGACCTCATCCAGTATGGCCCGCTCTGGTAGACTGGCGACCAAGCCCACCGGGTCAGCCTCGGCCGCACCGCGCAGTACCTCTTCGTCGAAGTTGAAGTAGGTGTAGCCCAGGGGCATACCCACCACCTGCGCCAAGGTGGTCTTGCCGCACTGCCGGGGGCCGTGGATCAGCACCACCGGCGAGTCCTCCAAGGATTCGAGCAGTCGGGGCTCGATATAGCGTGGGTAGAGAGCGGTTGGGGACATCGGCTGATCGTAACCTGAAACCCCGGCTAATTGAAAGGTTGAGCTTCGGCCAATTGAAACCCACTGAGGTGAACCCCACTGTCAGGACGGGACTAGGGCCTAGCCTGGGTTGGTGTACGGGCTTGTCCCGGCCCGAAGGGGACCACCCCTGGTTGCTGTTCAAAATCTGGGGTCTGGCCCAAGCACGAAGGCCCGCATCACCGCGCTGAGTACCAAGTCCGGTGCACGGCGGCCCACGCTTCGACACGGTCGGGCACACCTTGGGTCAACCGGTCCGCCGTGCGGCCTCCCTATTCCAGGTTACAAGATGCGCTAGATCCGGCTTGAGCTGGGCCAGGAGTACCTATCTGAGTGGCAGTGGACCTTAGGCTAGATCGGTAAGGGCATCCAGCAGGAGCTACAACAACTGGGCTGGTGGAACTCGCTGGACACCAGCCGCCGTAGTCTCGGCAAAATGCTGACTGCATATACGAAAAATCCCATTCTACACAGGAGGTTACCAGGCTTCGTAGCGACTCAAGGAGGGGGAAGTTCAGTTAGAATCCAACTCCTAACCCGCCGAATCACTCATAGATCGCCACCCTCAGCGGTAAATCTGTCATAGTCCTCGCCTCCGAAGCAACCAAGCTGGTTGGCGCGTAAGCGTCATGATGTTCAGTAACTCCTCCGATTATCTCCAGAACTACCTACGCTTTGAGTTATTATCAGAATTTCGTGACTCGAACAACTATAAAACCCAGTCTCAACCGCAAGCCGTCTTAACCCGTGGTCTCATTTTAAGGGCCCACTACAAGCTTATTTACTTATCCAGATGCTACCGTAGCGAGTACGTACATTTCACTTGTCTCACCTAGCAGCCACAAGATTGCCACTGAACGAAGATAGCTTGTAAACCGTGTGATTAGACAAACCATCCGCCACTACCATCAATCGCCAACCCTTGCCACGCATACCGTGCTCAGAATTACGGAGGGAAATATATGAAAAAGTCCATGATAGGGTTGCTCTTAGCTGGGGTGCTGGCATCGGTCATGGGCGCTCAAGCCCAGACCATTTCGGCCTACTGTGCGGCCGGAAGAACTGTCAAGTTTGCCGGAATTACCTGGGAGAGTGGCCAGTTTACCACCGAGGTGTTGCGCTACATCCTGGAAAAAGGTTATGGCTGTAGGACCGAAGTAGTGTTGGGCAGCTCCGCCGTAACCGAGACTGCGCTGGTCGCGGGCGATCTGCAGATCTGGGGCGAGCAGTGGGAAGGGAGGAGTGCCATAGTCGCCAGGGGTATTGCCGATGGCAGGGTGCGCCTGGTTGGCAATATTCTTGATGGTGGTACGGTGGAGGGCTGGTTCGTCCCAACCTATGTGATCAAAGGTGACGCCCAGCGCAATATTTCCCCTGCTGCCCCGACCCTCCGGAGCGTAACCGACCTGGTACGATACAGACACATCTTCAGGGATCCCGAGCGCCCTCATCTGGGGCGTTTTTACAACTGCATTATTGGTTGGACGTGTGAAAGGATCAACAACCAGAAGCTAAGAGCCTACGGCTTAGACCGATACTTTGTAAACTTCAGGCCAGGGAGTGGTGCGGCCTTAGACGCCGCAATTGCGGGGGCCTATGAACGCGGACGGCCGATTTTCTTCTACTACTGGGCTCCCTCCGGCTTAATGGCGCGCTTCGACGTTACACGCCTCGAGGAGCCCGAATTCAACGAGGCCTGCTGGTCGACCCTGATGGACCCCAACCACCCCCGCCCCTGCGGCTCCGCTTACCCTTCCATCAACCTCAGGTTTGGTGTGTCCAGTACCCTTCCGGCTGATGACGTTATCAACGATCTGCTATCACAGGTGCAGTTCCCACTGGCCTTCTTCAATCAGATTCTTGCCGAGATCGGCATTTACAGGAAGCCCGTAGCCCAGGTGGCGCGCGAGTTCCTGGTCGAGCAGCAGGATATGTGGACCCGGTGGGTGCCTGCTGACGTTGCAGCCAGGGTAATAGCAAGTCTGAGATAACACTGCTGATAGCAATTTGGCTAATTGCCAGGAGAGTGTCTTAACTATAAGTGATCCGACGACGACATACAGATGGATACCATCTTTATTCACATCAGTTTCGCTCCCCTCGAGGCCGCTTTCCGCGAGTTCGTGCGCGACTACGGCTTTGTCTTCGATGCCATAAGAACATTCCTGCTTCAAGGCTTCCTAATACCTTTGGAAGACACCCTGCGGGCTGCGCCACCCTGGCTGATCCTTATGATTGTGGGGCTGATTGCTTACCACGCCACCAGGCGCTGGATCACCACGGTTGCATTGGTGCTGTGCTTATATCTGGTGGGCAGCTTTGGGTTGTGGGACAAGCTGATGTCCACCACTGCACTGATGTTGGTCTCGACCGTACTGTGCGTTATGGTGGGTCTGCCGATAGGAATCCTGATATCCAGGAGCAATTGGTTGCGGGCCGCCACCATCCCCGTCCTGGATGTAATGCAGACCATGCCCAGCTTTGTCTACCTGATCCCCATGATCTTCCTGTGGGGGGTGGGGCAGGTCTCCGCTATCTTCGCTATTGTTGTATACGCGCTTCCGCCCTTAATCCGCCTTACGGATCTGGGAATCCGTCAGGTAGACCGCGAGGTGGTAGAAGCCGCCAACTCCTTCGGCACCACGCCGCTACAACTGCTATTGAAGATCCAGCTCCCGCTGGCACGACCCAGCATCATGGCCGGAATGAACCAGACTGTGATGATGGCGCTGGCTATGGTGGTGCTGGCAACCTTGATCGGTGCGCGCGGACTGGGTGAGGCGGTGGTACAGGGAATCGCCAATCTGGACATTGCCACTGGTCTGAAAGGCGGTGTAGCGATCGTACTGTTGGCCATTGTGATAGACCGGATCACCCAGGCTTACGGGATGGACGCAAGGCGGCGGCGTCAACTACTGGCAAGAACGGGTAGCTTACCCAGCTTGTTCAAACGCCTTAGAGGAGAAGGGGCATGAATAAGGTAGAAGCCAAGGGCGTCTACAAGGTATTCGGTAGCCGTAAAAAAGAAGGTCTAGCCCTGGCTTTGCAGGGGGTCGAGAAAGAAGAAGTTTTGCGACGTACAGGCTGTACGGTAGCCCTACAGGATGTGACCATTTCAATTCCCGCAGGGCTGGTCTTCGTTATCATGGGACAGTCGGGCTCGGGTAAGTCCACCCTGGTGCGCCACTTCAACGGGCTGATCCAGGCCAGCGCCGGCGAAATTTTGATTGACGGGCAGGACGTAACCAAGCTCAACGCCAGGGGTTTACGAGAGCTGCGGCGCCGCAAGGTGAGCATGGTCTTCCAGAGCTTTGGCTTAATGCCACACAAGACCGCGCTAGGAAACGTCGCCTTCCCACTCATCATTCGCGGGGAAAAGAAAGGGGTAGCGCTCGAGGTCGGGCGGGCCTGGCTCGAACGGGTTGGGCTAGAGGGCTACGAGCAGAAGTACCCAGACGAGCTTTCGGGTGGCATGCAACAGCGGGTGGGCCTGGCCAGAGCGCTTGCTACCAACACCGACGTGCTGTTGATGGACGAGCCCTTCAGCGCACTAGACCCCCTAATCCGCACCGAGATGCAAGATCAGCTACTGCAGCTGCAAAAAGACTTGCATAAAACCATCATTTTCATCACCCACGACCTCGACGAAGCTCTGCGCATCGGCAGCCAGATTGCGATACTCTACAATGGACAGCTGGTGCAGGTGGGTACACCTAACCAGATCCTAACCCAGCCCGCCAACGACTACGTGAGGCGCTTCGTGGAGAAGCGGGCGTCTAATCTGGAGATTGCAGGCAGCAAAAAATAAGAGTTCATGAATTCGTCGGGCTACAGGTCGTGGTTGTTTACTGTCAGACTTTGGGAGGGTAAAAGCCCTCGCCTTCAGGCGAAAGCTTCAGCGGGTGTTGTGCCCTGGGTGATTAGACCTGGGCATGGATTAGTCGCCCTAAAAAGGTGCTGATAGGT
>JBGFRI010000042.1:0-17667 GCA_041695225.1 Deinococcota bacterium | reverse complement strand
GCAGCCAAAGAGACAACTGTACTAATCGCGATTTTCTTCAACATTTTAGCCTCCTGCCAATACCCCTATGGGGTATGGGCAATGCAATGCTACCATAATGTAGAGGCCTGTCAACAAGCGCTATAAGAGCTTTACCTGAAGATTTCCGCAACCCCAGCCACAAGGCTGAACGGATTACACCACCGGTGGGGTAACACCGGAGTTTGCACAGATAGTTAGCTTTCAGGTGCTTCGACTTGCCAACCTCGGTTTTTGACCTGTCTCGCCTCGAGGTTCCGTGAAACCAGGTGCGCCTTCGACAGCGACCACCCTAGGGCAGTACCCTCAGCCCGAGCCGGGGCGGCTCGGTAGGGTATAAATTGGCCAGCGCCACCACCGCTACCCGGGCGCCGCCGCGTCTGCCAGTGAGCTGGGAGGCCAGGCTCACGAACTCCTCCAGGGCAATCCCCCCCTGGGCCAGCTTTTCCGGAACCCAGCCCAGCGCCGAGAGCCGGTCTTCGGCCATCTGGCCAAGGGCGTTGAACTTGCGCCGCATCTCGCTCATGCTGGCTGGGAGCAACAGGGTGGTGTAGGCCAGCACCTCCCCCTCGGCAAAGGCCTGCTCGCGGGCGCGGTACTCGATCACCACCCGCACCCGTCCCTCGGAGCTGATGTTCTGTATGCGCGCGAGCAATAGCCCCGGCTTCAGGTTGCTCAGACTGGGTTGATCCACCACTTCCATGCCGCGCAGACCAATCAGACGAAGCCGGTTGTCGGCCCTGCGGGTTACCTCGCCCAGGGCGGCTTGTTCGTTGCCGGGGACCACCTGTTGCTCGGCCAAGAGACTCATGCGCAGGCTTTGATCCAGACTGGCAGCTATCAGTCGGTTGCGCTCGCGCAGTTGCTGCACTTCCTGCTGGGTTTCCAGCAGCCGGGTTCGCAAGGCCTGGTTTTCGCGCTGGGCCGCCTCGAGGATGCGGCTGGTGTTTTCTGAGGAGTCCTGAGCCTGCCCGCCGCTGCCCAGGACCGCGACATCCCCTTCGAGGCTGCGCTTTTCGGCCTCGAGCTGGCGCAACTGGCGTTCAAGTTCTCTGGTACGTGCCTGAAGACTCACCAGCCGGGCCTGGGCCTCGGTGCTGGCGGTCTCGAGCTGACGCAGCCTCTGTTCGACACGCCTCGACTGGGCCAGAAGCTCGGCTCGGCTAGCCTCTAGCCGATCCTTTTCTTGTTGTAAGTTCTGACGGATCTGTTTGAGTTCCTCTAACGACCGCCGTTGTTCTGCGCCGGCAGCTTGCAGCTTTCCTACTTCCTGGCGCAGTATTTCTCGCTCTACCAGCACACCCTCGAGCTCTTGTCGGGTCTGCTGCTGCAGCTCCAAATTCTGGGTAAGCTGCCGCGCCAGCAGGTTGTTGTTTCGTTCAAACTCGTCGCGCTCGGTCCTGAGCTGCTCGTTCTGGCTAAACATGGCGCCGGCCCGCCATTCCAGCCGCTCCACCTCGGTACGCAGCCGATCGCGTTCTTGCCTTATGGCCTCGGCCTGCAGGATGGTCTCGCGGGCATCCCGTACCACCAGAAAGAAGGCCCCAAAAGCCCCAAGGGCTATTAGCACTCCTGTTCCCACCGCAACCAGGGTAGCACTAGCCCGTGGGCGTAACCCCAGAAGCCGCCAGTGGCGCTTGCCCACCCGCTTGGCTACCAGGTCGCCCACATAGGCCACCAGGCCGGCCACCAGCACCATCAGAATGAGAATAGCCCAGAAGGTCATAGCAGCGTCTCAGGTCTCAAGTCGCAGGTCTCGGGCCAAGGTCTTGCTGCACAAGGCGAGCCAGCAGCACTTTACAGCTCGTACTCGTCACCCAGGTAGTGCATACGGACACCTGAGTCGCGGGAGAACTCTTCAGGTGAGCCACGAAAGGCTACCTGGCCGTCGTACATCAGATAGATTCGGTCGGCAATAGCCAGGGTCTCGCGCACCGAGTGGTCGGTGATGAATATGCCCACCCCACGCCGGGAGCGCAACTCAGAGATGAGCTGTTGAATATCGTGCACGTTTTTCGGGTCTACCCCGGTAAAAGGCTCGTCCAACAAAATAAAGTCGGGGTTGGTACACAGCGCCCTGGCAATCTCGAGCCTTCGCCGCTCGCCCCCGGATAGGGTATAGGCATACTTGTCCCTGAGGTGGGCAATGCCCAGTTCCTCGAGCAGCTCGGCAGCCCGCCTGGTTCGTTCGGGCTTGGAGAGGGGCTGGAACTCCAGCACTGCCAGCAGGTTTTCGTGTGCAGTCATGCGGCGGAAAGCCGAAGGTTCCTGGGGCAGATAGCCCAGGCCCCGGCGGGCCCGCTTGTACATGGGCAGGCGGGTTACGTCCTGCCCTCCCAGACTAATGCGCCCGAAGTTAGGTTCCACAAAGCCAACCAGCATGTAAAAAGTGGTGGTTTTGCCGGCTCCGTTAGGGCCAAACAGGGCCACAATCTCGCCGCGAGAGAGCTTTAGGTCTACCCCCCGCACCACCTCCCGTCGTCCGTAGCGCTTGACCAGCCCGACAGCCTCGAGGCGGGTGGTAGGGGTAGTGGTCGGGCCAGGAGTATGCTTTAATGCCGCTTCCATGTGCTTATCAGGGTATCACTATCCGCTAAGCCGGCTGTGAGAGGTAAAGCCCAAAGGAGAAAGTCGAAGGTCTAAAGTCTAAAGTCGAAGGTCTAAAGTAGATGGGGACCCCGCCTTTCGCGTTTTCCCTTTCTCCCCTGCTTGCGAGTAACTCCTCCCGCGTTGTGGGGGAGGGGAGGGTGGGGGGTCAAGGCCACAGCCTGGTGTATTAGGTTAATCTTCCCCAATCGCCGGCCACTTCATCATCCAGTCTATTTACGCTCCCATGAAGTCTTCTGCCCTTCGGCTCCCAACCCCTCAATGGATTAATCACCTCCTGCTCCCCTGCTCCCCAGCCTCCATACTCCCCAGCCTCCATGCTCCCCTGCTATTCTTGTGCTTATGGTTGTGACCCGCATCGCCCCCAGCCCAACTGGTGACCCCCATGTTGGCACGGCTTATCAGGCCCTGTTCAATTATGTTTATGCCAGACAACAGGGCGGTAAATTCATAGTTCGTATCGAGGATACCGACCGCTCCCGCTACAATCCCACCTCGGTGCAGCGCATTCTGGAGATGCTCGAGTGGCTGGGACTCTCCCCCGACGAGTCGCCTGCCAAGGGCGGCCCAAACGCCCCCTATGTGCAGTCACAGCGTCTGTCCATCTACCAGGCCCACGTGCAGGTACTCTTAGAAAAAGGGGCTGCCTACCGGGCTTTCGACACCCCGGCGGAACTGGCGGCGGCCCGCCAGGCCGCCCAGCAAGCCGGGCACAAAGAGCAAGGCTACAACCGGCGTTACCGCGACTACCCGGCAGCCGAAGCCGAGCAGAGGGCCGGGGCCGGGGAGCCTCACGTTGTTCGCCTCAAAGTACCCCTCGAGGGCAAAACCATTGTGCACGACCTGCTGCGCGGCCCCATCGAGTTTGAAAATCCTGCACTGGACGACAAGGTGATTCTCAAGGCCGATGGCTACCCCACCTACCACCTGGCCGCGATGGTAGACGACCATCTGATGGGTGTTAGCCATGTCATCCGGGCCGAGGAGTGGATTAGCAGCACTCCTTTTCACATCCTGATCCTGCAGGCTTTTGGCTGGCCCGAGCCGGTCTGGTGCCATACTCCGCTGCTACGAAACCCCGACAAGTCCAAGCTAAGCAAGCGCAAGATGGACACCAGCGTGGACAGCTACCGCGATCAGGGCTTTTTGCCCGAGGCCCTGCTCAACTACCTGGGCACCATGGCCTGGAGCATGCCCGACGGGCGCGAAGTCTTCAGCGTGCAGGAGATGATAGAGCACTTTAGCCTCGAGCGCATCAGCCTGGGCGGTCCGGTCTTCGATCTGAACAAGCTCAGATGGATGAACGGCAAGTATATCCGCGAGGTGCTGAGCCTGGCAGATCTGGCTGGGCGGGTTGGGCCCTTCTTGCAGCGGGCCGGGCTTTTTTCGCCCTCGGAAGCCTATTTGCAGCAGGTGCTGGGGGTCATGCGGGCCCGCTTTGAAACCCTGCGGGAGTTTGTGGACAAGGCAGCCTACTTTTTCACAGAAGACTACCCCGTTCAAGAAAAAGCCAGGGCCAAACTTCTGGAGGGGGCTCGACTGCTGCCCGAGCTGCGCGACCAGCTCACCCGGCTTCCCAGTATGCTGCCAGACTACACTCAGCCACTGCTCAAAGACTTTGCCCAGACCAGGGGGCTCAAAACGGAAGCGGTAATGCAGCCTTTGCGGGCTGCCCTCACTGGCAGCCTCGAGACCCCAAGTGTCTTTGACCTGCTCGCGTTGCTGGGCAAGGAGCGGGTGCTGAAGCGACTGGATAGGGCCATTGGCAAGGCAGAGCCCGGCCCAGCCAGCGGTCTGGCCTAGGCCCAACCCTGGCCACCGTGCTATGCTATTTCGGAGATGTCGCAGGTCGCAAGTCGGATGACAAAAAGCCTTTGACCTGAGACTCGAGACTTGCGACATCCTTGATTTTGCCGATTACATCCGCCGCTTGAGAGCCGAGGAAAGCACGGCTGGTCTCCACCAGGAACCCAGTGGGGCAAACACCCCTTAGAGGTTTTCTAAAAACAGCTCAATAGGAGTACGGGCCACAATGCCATTGATTAGTATCTGCAGCGCCTGGTCTCTAACTGACTCGCTAAGGCCATCTTTGACCTCTTCAAAGGGCTGGACACTAGCGGCTTCTATGCTGGAAAGCCAGATCACATGGAAGCCAAACTCTGTTCTGACCGGGGTCCTGGAGGTTTCACCCGGCCTCAGGGCTGCCAGCGCCGCCTCGAAGGGAGCGACATAAGCGCCCCTGGGTTCACAGCCCAGAACGCCGCCCCGATCCCTGCTGCCCGGGTCTTGCGATAGTTCGCGGGCCAGGTCGGCAAACTTTTCGCCCCTTCCCAGCCGTACAATCACCTGATGGGCTTCCTGGGCGGTGGCGAGCAAAATGTGTGAGGCGCAATACCGCACCGGAATGGTAAATTCGGGCTTAGAAAGCAGGTACAAGACTCGTAAGGCGGCCTCGCTAACCTGCAACTGTTCGTACAGGTGCTCCAGGTAGAGGTTATAGGTAAGGGCCTGATAAACCAGTCGGCGATAAGCCTCGAGGCCGGGGATTCCAGCCTCTTCCAGAGCCAGTCTGAGCTGCTCCTGGTTTTCGAACTGGGCTGTTACTTCGGCTATGGCTGCATCCACTGTAGCATTGTTAGCCGCAAAACCCGCCGCTTCAGCAGCCAGGATGACTGCCTGATCGCGCGCCAGGCGCTCTAAGAACTGCGGCCTGAACTGAGCAAAAGGCTCTGCGGCCTCTGGGGTATAGGCCTGGCCGCGTTGCTGCAAGACATCACGCACAAACAAGCGGAACTGGAGGTCAAACTCACTCTTGGTAATGGTTGAACTGCCTACCCTGGCCACTACCGGGTCGGTCTGAGCCATAGCTAGCGAGATTAGCGCAAGTACCAAAAGAACGAGAACTTGTTTTAGCTTCATCGGTACACCTCATATGGCAACCTAATCTCCAGCCCAATAGTCCACAACTTCGACTGGTTCGTGACCTGGTTGTGGAGTAATGCTAACACGCCCAGGGTTGAATATTCTCAACTTTAGACTGAGGGTTTGCTGTCGGCGCAAACCCCGCCTGCTTACGGGCCGTCTCAGCACCTCGAGAACCAGTGTGGTCAGGGTAGAATCGGGAGGTGTGTACGGTTTATATCTTGGCAAGCTCGGTCCGGGGGGCGATTGGATACTCGCAGCGCCAGAACCCGCTACCGCGCAACTGATAGGGCCATAGCATGGGCAGAGTCGCAATAATTGGCGGGGGTCTCTCGGGGCTAACCGCAGCATACTGGGCGGAAAAGGCTGGGCTGGAAGTTAGTGTACTCGAGGCCACCGACAACCTGGGCGGAAATACGCGGACCGCAAGGCTGGATTCTATCGGCCTGGAGCTGGGTGAGGAGTTTTTCGACGACGAGCCCAGTTCGTTACTGACCCTGTGTACTCAGCTAGGTCTTGATCCGTCTCCGCTGCCAGGTTTAAAGCGCGTGGTACGCCAGGGTGGCCGGGACTGGGTCTTGCCCGAAAACCTGAACTTTGCTACAGGTTCTGGTATACACCAGATTGCAGAGATGCCTTTCAGTCGTAGCGTTAAGTGGCGGCTTAGCACCGAGCGTTTCGTAGCGCCTGGTCTGACCAGGGACGAGCTCCTGGGCGCCTTTTTCCGGCGCACGCTTGGCCCCGAAGTCTGGGATGTACTAGAGCCCTATCTGAGCACCATGCTGGGCGGCCCCGCCGAAGAAGTATCGGCCCCCATTGCGTTTGGTCGCTTAATCGCACTAAAGCGCCAGGGGGGTCTGCTGACCGCTAGCCGTCAGCTTAGCAGCGATAGCAGGCTGCACCTCGAGAGCGGAATGGGCAGCCTTATCGAGGCCCTCTGCACCAACCTGCTGCCAAGAGCCAGCCTGCTGACCAGGCACGAAGCGCTGGCTGTGACCCACCATTCTGCGGGCTGGCAGGTGCATGTACAGGGCGGTAAGGTTGAAGCCGAGGCGCTGATCATGGCCCTGCCGGCCCCGCTGGCTGCCCGGGTATTCCGCCCCACCGCCCCACAGATGACCACCCTGCTCAACCATTTTCCCCACAACCACAGTGCAAAGGTATATTTGCTCTACCGCCAGCGCGACCTTGCTTATGACCCAGCCGAACACTATTTCGCCAGTACGGAGGGGCATGCCTGTACCGCCCTCGGGCTAACCTCTCCCAACGAAGAGATGACCCTGGCCAGGGTGCAGTTTGCTGGAGGTATCGCTCGCTCCGCCGACAGCGAGCTCTCCCGACTGGCCCAGCACGACGTGGCACAAAGCTTGCAAACCAAGGCCCGTCCACTAGCGGCCTGGGTCTTCCGCCAGCCGGCCTCAAGGCCCCAGTTCACCCAGGGCCATGCCCGCCGGGTGGCCGACCTCGAGCGCGAGTTATTACACGCCCCGGGCCTTTTCCTTACCGGCAGTTATCTGGCCGGTCTGGGTTTGGCCAACCTGGTAGAACATAGCCGTAAAACCGCCCAGCAAGCGCTGGACTTTCTGTCACTTTTGACCGCTTGAACCGCTAGATTTGGTAGTGGCGCCGAACATGGGACCCTGACAAAGGCTAGCGGTTTTGACCATTGGGGCCAGCAAAGTCTGGACCAATACGCACGGTCAGGTCGGCATGCAGAACCGCTTCTCCCGAAACCCTAGAGGGCATCCCAATAGCCTGTCCCAGCAACTCAGCCAGGTCCCCTGCCCCGTTGGAAATGACCTCGCTGCGCGGCGGGGCAGTCTCCACTTCGCTTAACAGCACCCGCATTCCTAGTTCGCGCAACCTGCCACGCATCTGGCTGGCAATGGCCTCCTGGGGGGCGGCGTAGAGCACCACCGCCTGCTGCCCGCGCAGATCCGCAAGAGTAGCCGATGAGACCATGGGGGTCTCGGTAAAATAGCGCTGCATCAGTCTGTTTAGTTCGCTGCGATTCACCTCCCAGCCCTGGCCAAACTGCCCCGGGGTGAGCAAGGAAACCAGTTGGGGGCGCAGGACAGCAAAACCCATCAGACTGCCAATTTGCTCGCGAGTGAGATTGGTACGCATGTGCTGCTCCACACTGGCGATGGCCTGGGGAAGGCGCAACAAACCTGCTGGGGTAAGAATATGCTGCTTTATAGCATTGAAAAAGATCTGCTGCTGCTGCACCCGTCCGATATCGCCAAGGGCCTGGTTGCGGTAGCGCAAAAAGCCCTCGGCCTGCGTTCCGTTTAAAAGCTGGCAGCCGGGCTCCAGGTTGATCTCGAGCCTGGCGGCCTGGTCTAGGTATCGCATGGGCCGTTCCACGCAGACGCTAACACCTCCCAGCGCGTCCACCCCATGCCGAATAGCCTCGACGCTAATCGCCACATAACCATCAATCCCGACCCCCGTCAGGCTGCTCACCACCTGCTTGGCCAGATCGGGACCCCCTAGTTTGTTTGCCAGATTGACCAACGACCAGCCATGGCCGGGAATCCGCACATAGACATCCCTGGGGATCGAGAGAACCGCAATGCGCCTGGCGTTGGGGTCGAAACGCACCAGCAAATTAACGTCCGAGAGACCGCGGAAGTCTTCTGGGGCCCGCTGGTGATGGAATTTGTACTCGGGCGCAACCCCCAGCACCAGGATGGTCAGTGGCCGCTCCAGATTTCGCGGCACAGCACCATAGCGAATTAGCGCCTGGACAGTGGGGTAGGTCCACCAGGCCGCTCCCATCAATATCAGCAGTATGAACAGAAAAATGATGCGTCGCATACCTTGCCAGTCTAGCCTACCAACTGTGAGAAAAGCGGACTGGCCACCAGACAGTATTCATGGAATGTCTCAGGTCTCAGGTCAGAAGCTAGTCGAAGGTCTAAGGTCGAAGGTCGCAGGTCAGATGAAGGCCTAAGGCTTTTAGCTTTTAGCTTTAGGCTATCGGCTATTAGCTATAGGCTAATGGAATGTCTCAGCTCAAAAGCTATGGGCTAAAGGTCTGGGCCTAGTAGAAGCAGAGCTGATGACCATACCGGAACTCGGAGCATTTAGTCCAGGGTGAAGCGGGGCTCGGACTTATGCAGGCGCACCCGGCGGATAATGCGCTGGTCGGCCTGGTTATCGTGGGTGCTGGCAATTACCGTCACAAAATCGCGGATGGGGCTGCGCAGCACCTTCTTGGTCAGGGTTTCTTCCACCTGATAAATACCGGCAGAGTTATTCATAATCACCCGGATCTCTACCGGCACCTGCTCCCCTTTCAAAATTTGAACCTCATCTACCGCCAGCGCGCTGATGGAGTGGATATCCACCGAGCCCAGCGCAAAAGCTTTGCGCCCCCGGCCCTTGGTAATGTCGGTCCCATCGGCGACCGCAGTAATGCCCGCCTCGATAGTTAGGGGTTCGGGCTCGAGGTCGTGGCAGTAGATGGAGTGCAGCATAAAAGCCCGCAACTCCACGCGCTGTTCGGGGTCACGGTAGACTTTCTCCAGAATTCTGTCCAGAATGGGGGTAGCTAGCACTACGCTAAAGGACTCATGGCCCGTGCGGTGCACCTGGTTGCCTATGTCGTGCAACATGGTAGAGAGCACTACCACCAGGAAGGTATCGTCCAGATCGCCCACCCCGCTCTCCACCACATCTGGCCTGACCCCGTGGTCGGTCAGCAGCTGAAGAATGGCTACGCTGGCCGCACCCGTCAGCAGCCCGTGTACCCGCCCGTGGTCGTTATAGCCCAGCTTACGCACGGTAATGTAGTTAGCCATGTTCCAGTGGGCCCGGGCTTCGGCATCGGAAGTGAGCATCTCGTAGGCTGCAAGAGCCTTGGGGAAGTGCTGTAGACCCCCCTGTATGGCCAGGTCGGCCTCGACGTACAGCTTGGCTTTAGACTGCGTAACCTGAACGGTACGTTCACTCATGGCGGTACTACCGTCGCTCATACCCTGATGGTAGGGCTAAGGGGGTTATGGCTGCGTGATTAGTAACACATCGGCAATGGTCGAGGGTCGAGGGAAAGATTGTCTAGGGTCACCAGTCAAGGGTCGAGGGCAAAAATGGTCGAGGGTCTATGGTCAAAGGTCTAGGGAGGGCCAAGGGGTGATCCAATACCGGCTGTGGCTTCTGGCATCACTCACCCTTAAACTTAGCGGGTCGCTTTTCCAGGAAGGCCTTGGTGCCTTCGCGCATATCTCTGGTAGAGCAGGCCAGGCCAAACAGGTCGGCTTCGACCTCCAAGGCCTCCTGCAGGTCCAGGTTTTCACCCCTACCAACTGCTTCTTTGGCCAGCGCCAGAGCAATCGGCCCATTCTTTAGGATGGTAGCAGCCAACTCTTTGGCGGTTTGCAGGGCATCCTCGCCCACCCGGTTGACCAGACCCAGACTTAAGGCTTCATCGGCAGGGACATGCCGCCCGGTAAAAATGAGGTCAAAAGCCCTTCCCCGGCCAATCAGACGGGGCAGGCGCTGGGTTCCGCCAAAACCGGGAATAATGCCCAGGCTCACCTCGGGGAGCCCCAGTCGGGCTTTGTGGCTGGCCACGCGCAGGTCACAGGCCAGAGCCAGCTCGAGGCCCCCTCCCAGGGCAAAGCCGTTGACGGCGGCAATGGTGGGAACCGGCAGGGCCGCAATATCGTTGAAAACCGCCTGGCCTAATATGGCGAACTCCCGTGCAGCAAACACATCCTGAAGCTCGACAATCTGGCTGATATCGGCCCCGGCCACAAAGGCCTTACCTTCGCCGGTAAAGATCACCGCCTTGGACTCGGAGTCCTGGGTGATGAGGTCGGTTACAAGAGACAGCTCAATTAGCAAATCCTGATTGAGAGCGTTGAGGGCCTGGGGCCGGTTGATGGTGACGATACCCAGGTTTTCTTCGACCTGGTAGGTCAAATACTCAAATTCCGGCGCATCGAGTTCAAACGTTTCTGCCACGACAAACCTCCTGTTGGGCGTTCTGGGCTGGCAACCGCCAGCTCATCGGCATGGGCAAAGCATAACAGAAGCCGGGGGTTGGGGGCCTTACTTGCTTCTGGCCCAAGACCGTTCCCGGTAGTGCTTTATTTGGCCTCGAGCCAGTTTTCCCCTATGCCGATGCCGACCTCGAGGGGAACCTCGAACCTCCAGGCGTTTTGCATTACCTCTCGCATTACCTGCGCTACTTCCTGCACTTTTTCGTCGGCGGCTTCCACCAGCAACTCATCATGCACCTGCAGCACCAGATGAGCACCCAGCTGGTCTAGCTCGGGCTGCAGCTTGACCATGGCCAGCTTCATCAGGTCGCCGGTAGCGGTTCCCTGTATGGGCATGTTGAAGGCCATGCGTTCGGCGGCTTCGCGCACACTGCGGCTGGGCGAGTCCAGATCGGCCACAAAGCGGCGGCGGCCAAACATAGTTTCCACGAAACCATGCTTCCGCGCATCGGCCAGCACCTGGTCAATCCAGGCCCGCACCCGGGGGTAGGAGGCAAAATAGCGCTCGATGAAGTTTTCAGCCTCGGCGTAGGGGATAGAAAGCTCATTTGACAGGCGGTGGGCCGACATTCCATAGAGCACGCCAAAGTTTATGGTTTTAGCTGCCCGGCGCTGCTCTGCGCCTACTGCACTCAGGTCCAAGCCAAACATCCAGGCTGCGGTCTGGCTGTGGATATCTTTGTTTTCGCGGAAGACTCTGATCAGATTTTCGTCGCCCGACAGATGGGCCAGTATCCGCAGCTCGATCTGCGAGTAGTCGGCAGCGATCAGCTTCATACCCGGCGCGGCCCTGAAAGCCTTGCGGATGCGGCGGCCAATCTCGGTGCGAATGGGAATGTTTTGCAGGTTGGGATCTACCGAGGAAAGCCGCCCGGTGGCGGTGCCGGTCTGGTTGAAGCGGGTGTGCAGGCGGCCCGTCTTGGGGTGGATCAGCCTGGGCAGCGGGTCCAGATAGGTGCTCTTGAGCTTGGTCAGCTCGCGGTAAGCCAGGATGCGGTCAATAATCTCGTGCTGGCCCTGGAGTTCTTCCAGGGCGCTGGCGGCAGTGGAGCGCTTGCCTTTCTGGGTTTTCTTGCCCGAGGCGGCCAGCTTGAGCTGGTCGTAGAGGACGACCTCGAGCTGATCCCTCGAGTTCACATTGAACGACTGCCCCGCCAGGCGGTGAATCGCAGCCTCGAGGTAAGAAATTTCTTTTCCCAGCTCGTCGGAAAGCTGCCGCAGATACTCAGTATCGAGCGAGATGCCCCTGGCCTCAACCCTTGCCAGCACAGCCGAAAGCGGCTTTTCGATCTCGCGGTAGAGCCACTCTATGCGCGGGTTTTCGGCAATACGTCCCTGGAGGGTCTCCCACAGCGCATGGGCTGCCTGGGCACGTTCGACCGGGTCGTGGGTCCAATCGCCCGCTCCGTAGCGCCGCACCGTGCTAGCTGGGTCGGTGTTGGAAGAGTCATAAAGGTACGCCAGCAAGATGGGGTCGTCGCCCGGAGGTACCCAGACCCCTTCCTTGAGCGCCAGAACCGAGAGGTCCTTGGCCACGATGCTGCGAATCTCGGGGAACTTTTTGAGTTCCTGCAGGCTGGGCTGGCCCCGGTATACCCTTCCAGAGGTATAGGCGGCGAAACCCACCCAGCTAGCCCACATGGGCTGGGCCCGGTCGAGGGTATAGCCCAGAAAGGCCTCCGCAGGTGGCGGCCAGGCGGCCTCCTGGCTGGGCGCAGGGGCTGCCAGCAGGTTCATCTCGCGCAGAATCGATCCAAACTCGAGCTTTTCCAGCGCTTCGCGCAGGGCCACCCGGTCGGGCTCGCGGCGGTGGCAGTCGCGGAAATCAAGCTCGATGGGGAGATCGGTACGGATCTGCGACATGACCTGGGAGAGCCTGACGTTATCGCGGCTGGCCTCGAGACTAACCCGAATTTTGGGGGTGAGGGTCTCGAGATGCGCATAAAGCCCTTCCAGCGACCCCCACTCCTGCAAAAGTCGGGCCGCGGTCTTCTCCCCGATGCCCCGGGCCCCCGGCAGGTTGTCGGAAGAATCGCCTACCAGCGAGCGAAAGTCCACCCATTGCTGGGCCGAGACCCCATGCTTTTCCTGTACCACGCGAGGGTTCACCAGCCGCCCGTCGGGCAGCATCACCTGTACAGCCTCCGAGACCAGTTGAAAGCTGTCGCGATCACCGGTCAGAATACGCACGGGATAGCTCTCTCGCTCGGCCTTCTTGGCCAGGGTGCCAATCACATCATCGGCCTCGTACCCGGGCAGCTCCAGCCGTCTCAGGCCCATCAAATCTACCAGTTGCTTTATTTTGTCCAGTTGAGGGAAAAAGTCGTCGGGGGTTGGCGCCCGGCCGGCCTTGTATTCCTCGTAGGCATCGTGGCGAAAGGTCTTGGTGGGCGGGTCAAAGACTACAATTACACAGTCCCCATTCTCCTTGAGTAGCTTGATTAAGGTGCGCAGAAATCCAAACACCGCCTGGGTTGACTCTCCCCTCGAGGTGCTGAGTTTTTCAAAGGCAAAATAGCTACGATAGGCCAGATGATGCCCGTCCACCAGCCAGATACGGTCTGGCCTGGGTAGCTCTTCGGGCTGAGTTTCACTGGCGAATAAGTTGGGTTGCTCCATCGGAACATTCTACCCCCAGTTCGGTTGGCAACAGAAATCCCGCCGCCCAAAGCCGCGGCATCCGTCTAGGAACAGGATAGTCCATCGGCCGGGCGCCTGGCTCTACGGACCAGATTGCGGGAGGGGGCTAAGTTTGGTTAGCGATCTGCGCCTTCCACAGCCGATGTTGGGACGGGCCAGCTATGTAGCAGAGCCGCTGGGTGCCAGGCGGCGCCTTACACCAGAAGCATTACAGAGCAGCCCCTACCAGGAAACTCCCTTCCGTTTCGTCGCCATCGCTGCAAGTAGCTCATCACACACTCACTTTACCTAGAAGCCATGTACTGGCTGATCAAGTGGCCGAGGGTGGGGGTGATTAATCCATCCAGGGATTGCGAGCCGAAGGACAGAAGTGTCCATAAGAGCGCGAATGCACCAGGCTGTGGCCTTGACCCCCCACCCTTCCCTCCCCCACAAGGGGGGAGGAGTTACGCGCAACATTCTATATAGCCGATAGCCAATAGCCCATAGCTGATAGCCGATAGGCTAAAGCCGAAAGCTAAAAGCCATAGGCCTTGAGCCTTCAGCCTTCGGCCTTTATCCGACCTTCGACCTGAGACCTGCGACCTGAGACACTCAACCAAAGGCTATCTGCCAAAGGCTATCTGCCCCTGTTCCCTGACCATACCCTTTGCTATCTTTTACCCATGAAGCCTGCGCCGAGCCTGTATCGGCTAATCAAGCTGTACCGGCTAATCCTGCCGCTGCTAATTGCACTGGTAGTGATACTGTTTGAGATTTCTCTGTGGCCCTTCCTGGGGCAGCCGGTGGCTTTCTGGCTAAATTTGGGTTTTTATGCCCTGGTGGGGCCGCTGGTCACCTGGATGACCCTGGAGTGGATTGCCCAGCAAGTCCAGGACCGCGAGCGGGCCCAGCAAGCCCTGGAGGCATCTAACCGGCGGCTGGAAGCCATTGGAAATATCCTCAAGCGGGCCTCGGTAGCCGACAATCTGGAGCAGGCCCTGGCCTCGGTAGTGCAGGAAGTGGCCCAAGCCCTGGGGATGGAGGCCTCGCTCACCCTCGAGGGCGTACGAGCCACCTCCCCTGGCTTTCACGCAGACGCCCAACAGCTCTATGCCCTGTCGCTGCCAGGAATGGAGGGGAGGCTCGAGGTCGTGTTACCGCGTCCTCTCAGTGATGAAGAGAAGGGTTTTTTAGAGCTTCTGGTAGCCGAGGTAGCCGGGTCGCTCGACTCGGTCCGTGCCCGTAGCCGCGACCTGCTCACCCTCTACGAAGTAGACCAGGCCCTGCGGGCCGAGGCCAACCTGGGCCGGCTGCTCGAGCGTCTGATGGACCGGATCATAAAGTGGGCCGGGGCTAGCGGAGGGGGTGTGCTGCTGCTGGACGAGGAAAACTTTCTCCAGCCTCAGGTGCTTCGTGGCCTCGACC
The DNA here is from genome assembly GCA_041695225.1 of Deinococcota bacterium. GTDB lineage: Bacteria > Deinococcota > Deinococci > Deinococcales > Thermaceae > Meiothermus. Next base: position 3,064 of record JBGFRI010000042.1, on the reverse strand, counting down.
TGCCCCCGCACGCCTTTGTGCCCGAAGACCAGTGGAAGGATGCCCTGCAGTCGTCGGTTTTCGTACAGGACAACCTGCTAGCCGTGCCGCTGCGCGAACAGGCCACTATTGGCCTTTTGCTAATTCAGGGAGAGGCCGAGAACCTCCGCCAGCGGCTGCCATTTCTGCGCTTTCTAGCGTCACAAATAACCCTGGCAATACGCAACGCCCAGGCCTATCTTCGGGCCGAAGAGCTTGCTCTGATCGAAGAACGCAACCGCATCGCCCGTGAAATTCACGATGGCATCGCCCAGGCCCTGGCCTTTATGGCCCTCAAGCTCGACCTCTCCGAGCGCCTGTTGCAGACCGACCCAAAGCGGGCCATGGAAGAACTGCAGCAGGTCAAGGAGGCTTTGCGAGGCCAGATTCGAGAGGTAAGACGCAGCATTTTCGCCTTGCGGCCCATTGACCTCGAGCGCTACGGTTTTCTCGAGTCGGTGCGGCGCTATGCCTTTGCCTTTGCGGAGCAGGCCGGCTTCCGGGTGCGCCTTAGTCTGCCAGAAAAGCTCGAGCTCTCCCAGGCTTCCGAGTTAATTTTTTTCCGGGTTCTGCAGGAAGCACTGACCAATGCCGCCAAGCATGGCCGGCCAGGGCTGGTGCAGATCAAACTCACTGCGCTGGGCGAGCGGGGTGGGGTGCTGGAAATTAGCGACAACGGCAGGGGCTTTCGCAGTGAGGTCTCGGCGGGCAGTATGGGTGGGTTTGGCCTCACCCAGATGCGCGAGCGAGTAGAGACCCGGGGCGGGCGCTTTGTGGTTGAATCGGTAGAGGACAAGGGCACCACAGTGCGTGCCGAGCTGCCGCTTTAAGCTGTACATTGACTGCTTCCAGGATTCACGCACCTAACCGTACCCCTCCTACAACGCATTGCATGACCGAACTCAGACCTCGATAGCCTTGCCCCACTCAGCCATAAACGCCGCCTGACCCCGATGCTCTAAAGCCTGGCCCAGGCTATGGAGCTTGTCGGCCTCCCCATGTACCAGGGCCACCCGCTGCTGGCCGTCCAGCCAGTCCAGCAGTTCGTCGCGCCCCGCATGGCCGGAAAACCCGCCCAGGGTGTGAATTGAGGCCCGCACCTGCACGGTCTCGCCAAACATCCGCACCCGCTGGGCCTTATGTATCAGCAGCTCACCCAGGCCGCCCCTGGGCTGGTAGCTCAGGATGATCACGGCATTCCTGCTCTCTGGCAAACCCAGGCGCAGGTGGTGCAGAATACGCCCACCAGAAAGCATCCCGTTGCCCGCAATGATAATTAGCGGCCCCTTCATCAGGTTGAGTGCTTTGGACTCCTCCACGCTCAGGGTGTACTCCAGGCGGTGGGGCCCAAAAGGGTCCTGGCCCTGGGTATAGATCTGCTGCACCTCGGGGCTAAAAAAGTCGCGCACCCTGGGGTAGATCTCGCTAATTTTAGAGGCCATGGGCGAGTCCACAAATACCGGAACGCTGGGAATGGCCTCGCGCTGCTCGAGCTCCCGCAGGTAAAAAAGAATCTCCTGGGTGCGCTCGAGGGCAAACGAGGGTATAAACACCTTTCCCTCCTGACCCAGCACCTGACCCAGAATCGCAGCAAACTCCTCGAGGGTAGCCGCAAAAGGCCGGTGCGAACGGTCACCGTAGGTTCCCTCGGCAACTACCAGATCTACCCTGGTCGGGTAGTCGGGGTCGGGCAGCACATCCTTGCGGCGGTGCCCCAGGTCGCCGCTAAAAATTAGCGACTTGTACTCGGTCTCAAGCTGTACAAAGGCGCTTCCCGGCAGGTGGCCGGCATTCCGCAGCCGAAAGCTAAACGGCCCCAGGCTCTTGGTCTGGTAATACCCCATATCCTCCATACGCCCATACAGCTCGGCCAGGTCGCCCTCGTCCCAGGGCAAAGGCGGGGCGACGCGCCCCTTTCGCACCAGGCGCTGACGCTCTTCCTGCATCAGCTTGAGGGAGTCTTGCAGAATAACTGGCAGAATGAGCCGGGTGGGCTCGGTCGCATACACCCGGCCCGGGTAACCTTGCCGCACCAGCCTGGGCAGTCGCCCAATATGGTCGTGGTGGGCATGGGAAATCAGCACGGCATCCAGGTCTCGGGGCTCAAAGCCAAAAGGTTCCTCATTGCGTTCTTCGTCCGCGCCCTGGTAGGCCCCACAGTCCAATAACAATTTGAACTCCCTGTACTCGACCAGGTGACAGCTACCGGTCACAGTCTGCGCCGCCCCAAATGGAGTTATTCGCATGGGGGTACTGTACCAGACCCAGTGAAACCAGCTGGCTACACATGTAGAACTATGCTTTTGCCTTCCTTACCGCCTTTATTCGTCTTGACAGCCCCTTGCGCGTGGTGTAACCTTACGACTTGGACGAGGTTCAAGCCCTCTGTCCAAAGCGTGCCATCGGAAGGTCAGCAAGCCGGGCCACCCTAGCTCAACTGGTAGAGCACCCGACTTGTAATCGGAAGGTTGTCGGTTCAATTCCGATGGGTGGCTCCATACGGGTAGGTGGCCGAGTGGTTAAAGGCGACAGACTGTAAATCTGTTCTCTCCGGAGTACGGCGGTTCGAATCCGCCCCTGCCCACCAAGCACCTTTCGGTGCGCCGATAGCAGATAGCCAAAAGCTATAGGCTATCAGCTATTAGCGGCGCGAAGCGCCAGACGCGGGAATAGCTCAGTCGGTAGAGCATCTGCTTCCCAAGCAGAGGGTCGCGAGTTCGAATCTCGTTTCCCGCTCCACTAGCGCCCCAGTGCGCGAATACCTCAGGTGCTCGGGTAGCTCAGCTGGTAGAGCACACCCTTGGTAAGGGTGAGGTCGTCGGTTCAAGCCCGATCCCGAGCTCCAAACCCGCGCCGCCCGTCCACCGCTGCGGGCGGTGTGTTCCTGGGAAGCAACATAGCGGTAGCCAGAGGAGGCGAAACAACATGGCCAAAGGCGTATTCGAACGCACCAAACCCCACGTCAACGTAGGCACCATCGGACACGTAGACCACGGCAAGACCACCCTGACCGCAGCCATTACCTATGTGGCCGCGGCCGCCGACC
>JBGFRI010000006.1:0-18882 GCA_041695225.1 Deinococcota bacterium | reverse complement strand
CTGACAACCGTTCGGACTCTGGCTGGAGACTCCCGCACGGCGACCCACGCTTCGACACGGTCTGGTAGACCTTGGGTCAATCGGTCTGCCGTGCGGTGTCCCTATTTCAAGATACAAGGTCACATGTCTCAGGTCGCAGGTCTTTTTGTCATGCGACTTGTGACATTTTTATTGTCCTGCACTGGAGCCGGTGGTCGGACTTGAACCGACGACCGCTCGATTACGAATCGAGTGCTCTACCGCTGAGCTACACCGGCACGCTGGGTTATTTTAGCGGCTAAGCGCCTGGGGTACAACTGCTTCGGCAGGTCTCAGTTGAGTCTCGAAGCACATCATGGCTTTTACACAAGCTTAGCTGGTCTTTATGCAGTGCTGCAAAGGCCTTGTTTCGTAGCGAACAGCAGAACCAGGACCATAGACTGGGTGACGAAGTGGCCGCGGAGGAGGGTGATTAATCTATGCACTACACGCACTGTTAACGCTTTGGGTTTGTATTCCTACGCCAATGCTTCCAGGTAAATCTCGGCCTGACGAACCGCCTGCTCGAGGCTGGGCTGGCCACCAGGATAATACAGTGCACGGCTAGCCGAGTTGAGCAAGCCCGGCCCTTTGGTTAGCTCACCCCCCTGGGCTCCCAGCCCCGGCAGCAGTAGAAAGGAGTGGGGTAAGCGGCGGCGAATTTCGTCAATCTGTGCAGGATGAGTTGCACCCACCACCGCAGCAATGCGCGACCAGTCGCCCACGCGCTGCTGCTGCACATGTAAGGCTAGATAATCCGCTACGGCCTGATACAGGACCCCTGCGCCCTCCAGGGCCAGGTCTTGAAATAATCCCGAACCCGGGTTGGAGGTTTTAACCAGCACAAACACTGCCCCACCAGTGCGTTGGGCGGCCTTAAAAAAAGTTTCCAGGGCATCGCTGCCCAAATAAGGATTCACGGTCAGAGCCGAGCCGGGATAGGTATCCAGATAGGCTTTTGCATAGGCTTCGGCGGTAGTACCGATATCGCCCCGCTTGGCATCTACGATAACCGGAAGCGAGAGCACCCTGGCTCCACTAATCAGTTCGTGCATCAAAGCAAAGCCCTGCGGTCCCATGGCTTCAAAAAAAGCGGCCTGGAATTTAACTGCGCACACCTTGCCACTTAGGGCTTCCATTAGTTCCAGGGTGTATGCGCGGATGTGTGCCAGGGGATTGTTCCCATGCAAGGCAGGGCGGGGGTCAACTCCCAGGACTAAGGGCGGGCTACTCAACACCACTTCGGAAAATTCCATCTTACATAGCCTACTCTTTACCAAAGCGTTTCCTGCAACCCTGCTGAAGGTACGCACAGGGCCTGCTCGAGCATGTTTTGGGCTGGGATGATATTCACACTTTTCTGAAAAGCCATGGTGCAAACCCTTCATACCTCGGAGTATGCTCCACCAAGTGCAGTGCTTGTGTTCTGCTGGGCCAAGTCAAGTGTCTGATGGGCTTAGCTAAACGCCGCTATATCAACATTCATAACGGACCGGATTGTTTGGCATGGGTGGCCAGGCAATGACAGGATCTCTACCCGCTTATGTTGCCAACAGCGAAACAATTTTCGTCTGGTCTAAGCCTTATACAAGAGTCCAGGATAGCTCGAGCCTGGCCTCCAGATATCCCACCTCGAGTTTCCGCACATTCTGAATGAGGGGTCTGCGCCACTCAAGCTCAACTTCCGGCGAGAGGATGCCCAACTCTTCCAGTAGCCGTATAACCATGGGCTCGCGGGCCGCATTTACGCCACTCTCAACCTTAAGCGCAATGCCAATAGCCCCCCAACGGGTATCCCGCAGGGCCATGCCGTAGTAGCCATCTGCTCCTCCCTTGGCCACCAGATGGGGCAGTTTCTGCATCAGCACCGTATCAATGCTCTGGGAGCCCGCCACCAGGTCGGGGTGCTGTCGCATGGCGCGAAAAACCTGTTCCAGTCCATCTTGGTACTTTTCAGGTGCAGCCTCGGGCTGGGCCAGCAGTGCAAACATCCGGGCCGCTGGGGCCAGGGGCAGAACAAAGGTGGGTACGCTGCATCCATCCACGCCGTAGGCAATCGGTTGGAAGCCCGAAAGGTCGCGCAGGGTTTGCAGGTTGAGTTGTTGCACTGGGTGTTCAGGCTGTTGGTAGCCCCTGGGGTCGGCCCCCAGTGCCAGCGAGGCCGCCAACATGCCGGTGTGCTTGCCCGAGCAATTGTTGTGCAGGACAGTGGCTGGTTGGCCAGCCTGCTGCAGCGACCTGCGAGCCTCGGAATCGTATGGAAGATGGGCGCCGCAGGCCAGGCACTCCGGTCCAAGCCCAATTTTCTTCAGGAAGTTCGCTGCAATGGCTACGTGCTGGGAGGTACCGCTGTGGGAGGCGCAGGCCAAGGCGACCTCGGCGGGAGTGATGCCAAAGCGTTCTATTGCTCCGCTCAGGTAGAGAGCCAGGGCCTGAAAAGGCTTGGCCGAGGAGCGCATATGCACGGCTAGGTAGGGGTCGCCGCTATAAGCCAGCAGTTTTCCAGTGGGCCCAGCAATAGCCAGCGAAACTTTGTGTCGGTTTTCGATCAGTCCCCCGCGATAGGCGTAAGTATAAGCGTTCATTGACAATAGCCTATCGCTTTGAGCAGTTGGGCTTTAATACCAGCTTCACATAGATGGTATTTATCACCGTGGCGGAGTCGTCACCAAAAGATGTCTCAGGTCTCAGGACGCAAGTCGCAAGTCAAAAGACCTGAGACCCGAGACCTGCGACTTGAGACATTCTTAAATTGGTGCCGGGAATGGGAGTCGAACCCACACGCCCTTGCGGGCAACGGATTTTAAGTCCGTAGCGTCTACCATTCCGCCATCCCGGCAGACCCAACCTTCAGTTTATCGTTTGACGGCATTATGGCAAACGGACATCCCTCCCACAGATTTGGATGATGAACTGGCCGGCTATGGAGATGATTAACTAATCACCAGTTTAGCCAGCGCCGCACAGCACAGCCCAGGGGCTCTAACTTAAAAGATGTCTCAGGACGCAAGTCGCAAGTCAAAAGACCTGAGACCCGAGACCTGCGACTTGAGACATTCTAAAAAAGATGTCCCAGGTCTCAGGACGCAAGTCGCAAGTCAAAAGACCTGAGACCCGAGACCTGCGACTTGAGACGCTCTTAATTGGTGCCGGGAACAGGACTTGAACCTGCACACCCTTGCGGGCGCATGACCCTGAATCATGTGCGTCTACCAATTCCGCCATCCCGGCTCAGAGTCTGCCCTAAGCGAGGCCCAGGGGCAACCAAAATATTAGCCAGTTATCTCGCACGCGTCAAGTGTTGGCTGGGATGTTGCCAGGCCCTGCGGGGCCTGGCTATACTGTCCTACGGGGATGTTTTTTGCCTGTCCAGGCTTTTGCTGAAACTGCAACTAGCAAACCCCTGGCTAAAGCCCTACGCCCACACACGAGAGTTTTACTGGTAGAGGTCAGTTGCCCGTGTGTGAGTCTTCTGGCCCAGACTGACCAGAAAGGAAGCTGTGAAAGTCTTGCTAGTGGGGATCGGCGGCGTCGGTGAGGCCATTGCCAACCTGGCCGAAGAGCGCCCATGGATTAAGCAGATGGTTCTGGCGGATTCTAACTATGAGCGCGCCAAGTTTGTCTCGAAGGACATTGCCGAGGACTCAGGGGAGGAAGAACGCTTTCCGCCCGAGTTTGTAGACGCCTCCGACAAGGAGATGATCAAGAAGCTGGCCCTCGAGTACGACGTTGATGTCATTTTGAATGCCTGTGACGCCAAGTACAATTACTCCATATTTGACGCTTCCTTCGAGGCGGGCAAGACCTATATCGATCTGGCTATGACCCCGTCGGTGCCGCACCCAGAAGAACCTTATCGTAAACCAGGGGTGCTTTTGGGGCAGTACCAGCTCGAGCAGCACGACAAATGGACCGAAAAGGGCCTGCTGGCAGTCTGCGCCACTGGGGTAGATCCAGGGCTCTCGCAGGTCTTTGCCCGCTATGCCTACGACAATCTCTTTGACGAGATAACCGAGATCCACATCCGCGACGGATCCAATATTGGGGTGGAGGGCTACGAGTTCGCCCCAAGCTTCAGCATCTGGACGGTGCTGGAAGAGTGTCTGAACCCGCCCATCATCTACGACGAGGAGCGAGGCGGATACCTTACCACCGAGCTGTTTAGCGACCCCGAGGTCTTCGATTTCCCCGGCGAGATCGGCAAGCTGACCTGCGTCAACATCGAGCACGAAGAGGTAGTGCTGCTGCCACGCAGCATCCCCTGCAAGCGCGTTACCTTCAAATATGGCTTAACCGACGAATTTATTGCAACGCTCAAGACCCTGCACAAGCTGGGGCTGGCCAGCAAACACCCGGTTAAGGTGGGCCGGGTCGAGGTAGCGCCGCGCGACGTAGTGGCGGCCTGCCTGCCCGACCCCTCGCAGCTTGGCGAGAAGATGTACGGCAAGGCCTGCGTGGGCACCCTGGTCAAGGGGATTGACGAAGGGCGCTACCGGGAGATCTATCTCTACCAGCTCGTGGATAATGCCACCACCATGGACCGCTACCAGATTCAGGTGGTGGTCTTGCAGACCGCCATTAACCCAATTGTGACGCTGGAGATGCTGCACGAAGGCTACTGGAAGGGCAAAGGCGTGCTGGGCCCCAGCGACTTTCCGTCCGAGCCGTACTTAAGGGCTATGCGGCGCTACGGCTTCGGTCACAAGATGCTCGAGCTGACCCCCGAGGTTGAAACTGTCGCGGAAGAACTGCTGGTCGGAGCCGAGCCCAAGAAGAAAAAGGTGGCCAAGCAGAGTGAGCTGGTCCAGGATTAGGGGTCAGGTTGGCGGTCGAGAGTCAAGAGTCGAGCGTCAGGCCAATAGCTGATTGACCATAGCCGATAGTTTTAGGCTCTTGGCATGCGACCTGAGATTTGCCAATCGCCCTGGGCCGGATGTGGGCTCGATTATTGCCCCAAGCCCAGCCAGACTTTAGACTCACCCCTGTGGAACAAACTCTATTTCGGGGTAAGCGCGACCGAAAGCTGGGTGAGAACATTGCCGTGCGTCTTGAGGGCGTTAGCAAGAGTTTCGGCGAACACCGGGCGGTAGACGGGATAAGCCTCGAGGTGCGCGACGGCGAGTTCTTCAGCTTGCTGGGGCCCTCGGGTTGCGGCAAAACTACTTTGTTGCGAATGCTGGCGGGTTTTGAAACCCCCGATCAGGGCCGGGTGATTATCGCTGGGAAAGATATGACCCACATACCCCCCTATCTGCGCCCGGTCAACACCGTCTTCCAGAATTACGCGCTTTTCCCGCACATGACGGTGGAACAGAATATTGCCTTTGGTTTGCGCATGAAAAAACTACCCCCAGAAGAGATTAGAAAGCGGGTGCAGTGGGCGCTCGAGCTGATCAACCTGCCCGGATTCGAAAAACGCCGCACCGACCAGATGTCGGGCGGGCAGCGCCAGCGCATTGCCCTGGCTCGAGCCCTGGTGAACGAGCCAGAGGTACTGCTGCTCGATGAACCGCTCTCGGCCCTCGACCTGAAGCTACGCCAGGAACTGCGGGTAGAGTTAATGAACCTGCAAGAGCGGCTGGGAATAACCTTTATCTATGTCACCCACGACCAGGAAGAGGCCCTGGTGATGTCGGACCGAATTGCCGTGATGAACATGGGCCGCATCGAACAGCTAGGCCCCACCGAAGAGATATACGAGCTACCCAAAACGGCTTTTGTGGCCAGGTTTATCGGTGATTCCAACCTGATTCCAGCGCTGGCCATCGAGCCACGCCGGGTCAGGACCCGGATCGGTGAGTTTGAACTCGATCCCGAAGACGCGCTTACCCCGGGCCAGGAGGTGCTGCTTTCCATTCGCCCGGAAAAAATCAGGCTGTTCCGCCAGCGGCCCAGCCTGCCAAACTCATTCAAAGCCAAAGTAGATGACATCATCTACACCGGCGCGGAAAACCAGTATGTGCTGCTGGTAGATGGCCAGCGCCTGATCTGCGATACCCTCAACCAGGACATCCAGGAGCCCGGCCACGAGGAGTTCACCTACGACGAAGAGGTATGGGTGGCTCTTACCCCGGAAAAACTGGTGGTAATTCTGGCCAGAGAGGAGGCGGGCAACTCGCATGCCTGAGGCTACAACCCACTGGGAGCGCCTGCGCCTGATGCTCATCTCTCTGGGGCCGGGAACCTTCTGGCTGGTGCTTTTTGTGCTGGTTCCCACCCTGGTTATGCTGGTGGCCTCGCTAATGAGCCGGGGCGGTCTGGGTGAGCTGGTAGAGCCTTTTGGTCTGCACAACTACATCCGTTTCTTCTCCGACCCCCTTTTTATCGAAATCATCGGACGTAGCCTGTGGCTGGGATTCTGGGCCACGGTCTTTGTGATTATTCTGGGCTACCCGCTGGCTTTTTACATCTCCCAGAGCCGGTACAAAGAAGTGCTGCTGATGCTGGTGGTGATTCCGTTTTTTACCAACTTTCTAATTCGGGTCTACGCCTGGATTGTGGTTTTCCAGAAAGAAGGGGTGGTAAATGGTTTCCTTTTAGCATTTGGGCTGCCAACCGCCGACCTGCTTCCTTCGGCCCTGGCGGTCTATGTGGCTACGGTGTACACCTTCCTGCCCTTCTTTGTGCTGCCCCTGTACGCAGTGGTTGAGCGCATTGACTGGAGCCAGCTCGAGGCCGCCTACGATCTGGGCGCCAGGCCGGTCAGAGCCTTCTGGGAAGCAATCGTTCCTCAGACTATCCCGGGCCTTCTGGCGGGGTTCTTGCTGGTCTATATTCCCGCTGTGGGCACTTTTGTAATCGCCGATCTGCTAGGTGGGGGCAGAGTTATGCTGGTCGGCAACCTGATTCAGTTGCAGTTTGGCGCGGCCCAGAACTGGGCCTTTGGCAGTGCGGTCAGCATGGTGCTGATGACCCTGGTGCTGCTCGGTCTGTGGCTATTTGCCCGTACCCAGGGTCAGAAAGGGCTGGACAAACTGGTATGAGTTTTCCATGTGCTGCGCCCACCCATAGCGACGAAACCCAAGGGAGTTTCTTAGTAGGCCTACTCGCAATGAAATGGATTTTTTCGTCATTGCGAGCGGAGCGAAGCAATCCAGATCACCCCGGCGGCCAAAGTGCGTTCGCGCTCCTCCTGGATTGCTTCGTCGGCCTTTGGCCTCCTCGCAATGAGGAGGGGGGGAGTGAGTTTTCCATGAGCTGCGCGCACCTGTGGCGACGAAACCCAAGGGAGTTTCTTGGTAGGCCGGGTGAACTGGACAATAAACTGGCCGGGGGTGGGAAGGGCCTACTCCATGCCAGAAGCCGGATGCCAGGCCCATTGAAGCCGGGAAAGCCGTGCACCCCGGCCCCAAATGCGCCTTTCAGAGATGCTGTGTCCCGGGCCGGAGGCAAAAGCTTAAATCCTGGCGCCATCAGATGGTTGATCAGCAGGCTCAACCCATGCCAAGGGTGGTCTGAGTTTCAGCAAAGCCCTATACACAGTGAACGCTGGGGCAGGAAGCCCGTATGAAACGCCTGCTTTCGGTGCATGCCTGGCTGGTATTTGCCTTTTTGTACCTGCCTATTCTGATAATTGTGGCGCTCTCCTTCAATCAGAGCCGCTTTGGGGTGCATTTTACCGGCTTTACCTTCGACTGGTACTTGCGCTTGTTTGGCAACGAGCGTGTTTTCGATTTTTTGATGAATACCCTGATTGTTGCGGTTGTCTCTACCACAGCCTCAACTATTCTGGGAACCCTTCTGGCCATCGGGCTGGTTCGTTATCAGTTCCGCTTGCAAGCGGCATTGCGCTACCTGCTTTATGTGCCGGTGGTGGTACCGGACGTGGTGATGGGAATTTCGCTGCTGCTGCTATTTGACGTGGTGCGCGACGCAATTGGCTGGCCCCGTCTTTCGCTCTATACCATTATCATGGCTCACATTACCTTTCAGATTGCCTATGTGACCCTGGTGGTAAGGGCTCGCTTGACCCTGCTAGACCCCATTTTGGAAGAAGCAGCCCAGGACCTTGGAGCCACCCCCTGGCAGACCTTCCGCGAGGTGACGCTACCCCTGATTATGCCGGGGGTGATTGCAGGGGCGCTACTGGCCTTTAGCCTGTCGCTGGATGATTTCGTAGTCACCTTTTTTACTGCCGGCCCGGGCTCCACCACCTTGCCGCTTTACATCTTTTCGTCGGTAAAACTGGGAATTACGCCTGAAATTCATGCTCTGTCCACATTGATGGTCGGGGCCACAATCTTGCTGCTGGTTCTTGGCAGACTGTACTGGAGGAAGCGGGCCTGAGTAGGTACCTACTCTCAACTTAGCACGATGGGAGGTAGCGTGAAAAAATTCTGGATAGTTGGTCTTCTGGTGGTGGTAGTTGCTGGACTGGTCTGGTTTTTGCTGGGGCGTGGTCAGCCGACCACCGAGCTTCGCCTTCTGAACTGGTCGGACTACATGCCCAGGGCGGTTCTGGATGAGTTCGAACGGCGGGAGGGGGTTAGGGTCATAGAGGATACCTACGACTCCCCCGAGGCCATGCTAACCAGGTTAAAAGCGGGTGGTGATCGAGAGTTTGATGTGCTGATTACCCCCGACTACACCATTGCCCAGCTGGTTCGAGCAGGGATGATTGCCGAACTCAACAAGAACCTGATTCCAAACCTGCGCCACCTGGACCCACAGTTTACCGACCCTGCCTATGACCCAGGGGCCAGGCACAGCGTGGTTTACCAGTGGGGAACAACTGGTCTGGCCTACCGTGCCGATCTGGTAGCCGGGCCGGTGGAGAGCTGGGCAGTAATGTTTGATCCCAACCGTCAGGTGGGTCGGTTTATGCTGCTCGATGAAAAGCGCGAAATGATAGGCGCCGCGCTTATGTTCAAAGGAGAGTCGGTTAACACTACCGACCCGGCCAGGCTGGCCGATGTACAAACCTTGCTGATAGAAACCAAACGGCGTTCGCAGGGTTTCGCCGGTGGAACCAGCATCCGCGACCGCTTAATAGCTGGTGACATTGCCGTGGGGCCAGCCTACTCGGGGGATATTCTGGCAGCGCAGGCCGAGAACCCCAACTTACGGTATGTCATTCCTGCAGAAGGCGGAACGCTCTGGACAGACAATCTGGTGGTGATGCGGCACAGCCCGAATCCCGAGTTAGTACACACCTTCATCAACTTTTTGCTCGAGCCGGAGATTGCTGCCCAGATCTCCAATTACCTTGGGTTTGCCACCCCGGTCGAAGCAGCCATGGGGATGATTGAGAAAAGGGACAATCCTCTGGTTTACCCCACACCAGAGAAGCGGGCCAGGTTACAGATGCTTTCTGCTTTGGAGGAGCCAGACAACCAACTTCTAAGCAATGTCTGGGCCGAGGTGAAGGCGCGGTAGCAAAGCTACTGCGGCCGCTAAGCAGAGCTTGACCCGACCAGTACCTGGCCATTAGGAATGTCGCAGGTCTCAAGTCTCAGGTCTCAGGTCAAATGAAGGCTGAAGGCTTTCGGCTATCAGCTATGGGCTATCAGCTATCGGCTAATAGAATGTCGCAGGTCTCTGGTCTTTTTGACTTGCGACCTCCGACCTGAGACATCTTTTTTGAGCCAGAGCCAAAGACCAGTAGCGGGTTAAAAGTTGCTAAACCTACCACCGCAATGGAGTCTCATTTTCTCTTGACGGCGTGCGGCTATACTCAAAAGATGAAACTATTAGCCGGGTTTATGGTGGTGCTTGGTTTTGCACTGGCCCAGGCTGGGCCGCAGGTATACCAGCAAAACTGCGTGTTTTGCCACGGCGAGCGTGGACAGGGAAGGGTGGGGGCTTTCCCACCTCTGGCAGCCCATACTACGGAACTGGTCAAAACCCCAGAGGGGCGGGCGCACCTCATCAATGTGATGCTGTTTGGGATGCAGGGCCCAGTACGGGTTAGGGGTAATATCTATGATGGAATTATGCCGGCTTTTGCACATCTGAGCGACGAGCAGATTGCTGCGGTGCTCAATCATATCCTTACCGCCTGGGGTAATGACCGGCTACTGCCCCGCAACCATCGGCCAATTACCGCGGCCGAGGTTGCTAATGCCCGCAACGTGACGGGTAACCGCCCGACACCTAGGGAAATTGGCATTAACCGTGCACGGATAAACGTCCCCTAAAGTTGTCTTAGAATCTAGGTCGGAGGAGTGTTGATGAAAACTTTACTGGTTGCCTTGGTCCTAATCTCGTCAGTCGCTTTTGCACAAGATGGGGCTGCTCTATACCGGCTGCACTGCCAGGGCTGCCACCAGCCTAATGGCCAGGGGATCCGCGGGGTTTTCCCGCCGCTGGCTGGGCATGTCCCCGAAATTTTGGCGGCCAGAGGTGGGCGGGTCTGGGTGGTACAGATGATGCTGTATGGGCTGAGCGGCGAGATTACCGTGCGGGGTGTAAGGTACAACGGGGTAATGCCAGGGTTTCGTCACCTTAGTGATGCTGACCTGGCTGCGCTGCTCAACTTCCAGGCGACCCAGTGGGGCAACCGCTTCCCCGCTGGCCAGGGGCCCTTTACTGCTGCCGAAATACGGGCCCAGCGGGCTACTCCCATGACTCCCGCGCAAGTTCATGCCGCCCGCCGAGCGCTCAATCTGCGTTAGCATAGACTGAAACCAGAGGCATCGGTAGAGGTGCCTCTGGTTTTTTTGTTTACGGTTGGGTAAGGGATATGGGATGTATTGCAAGCTCTTTATTAGGTGCTTAGGCTAGAGATGTGTCTACTGGCTCGAGGCTCTCCACTACCGACTGGGCCGTGCTGGCCTCGCTCCTGGAGTGCGAAGCGCACGGTTTTCGTATTGCTGCACTGCTTGCTCCAGACGGAGAGCTAGGACAGATATGGCGTGTACAGCGCGCCCAGGTCTACCGCGCCATCGAGCGCTTGCTGGCCAGGGGCCTGATAGAAGCCGTCCGCCACGAGGAGGGCCTGGCGGGACCGCCCCGCACTTTGTACCGGGCCACCCCTCTGGGCCAGAGCCAGGCTTTAGAATGGCTAAACCAGCCTGTTACCCGGCTGCGCTACGGGCGCTCCGACTTGCGTCTAAAGCTGGCTTTTTTGCTTCGTCTGGAGTGTAGCCTGAAGCCGCTGCTGCAAGCCCAGGAGGCGGTTTATCGGCAGATACTTCGTGAGCTCGAGGCACAGCAGCCCTTACAGGCCACGGGAGTACAGCGGGTCTCGCTGCTGTGGCGTTTGGAGATGGCCCGCGCTAGCCTGCGCTTTGTGGAACAGATGCAGGAGCCAGAAGACGCAACCCACAATTGAGGCTTTACCCATTTAGTTACAGTGTAACTACTTGGAGGCAGGCATGTGTTCAGAGCGATCTTTTATGAAGCGTCTCAGGTCTCAGGTCTCAGGTCTCAGGTCTTTTTGGCTTGCGACCTGCGACCTGCGACCTGCGGCATCTCTTGTGAAGTGTCAGCCCCCCGCTTCATGCTCCGGGGTCAGACAGGACGAATGGGCAACTTTTGACGGTAAATCCCAACCGCCTAGGGACAAAGCGCTCCTTACCGCCCGCTGGCTTGCGCAGGTACAGTGGATAAAATTTGCACCAATTAGCCTGGTGTTAGCGCTCTGGCTGAGTCTAGGTTCGGCCTGGGCGCAGTCTGGCGAGGTACGGGTGGCGGTTGCGGCCAACCTGCGCGATACGTTTTTGGAACTGGTGCAGCTTTTTAACCAGCGCCACCCCACCATCCGGGTGATTCCCAGCTTTGGCTCTTCGGGGGCATTTACGGCGCAAATTTCCCAGGGCGCACCCTTCGACATCTTCATGTCGGCAGACATGGCCTTTCCGCGGGAGCTCGAGCGCCGCGGCCTGGTCGAAGAGGGCAGCCTGCGGGTCTATGCCATCGGCAGGTTAGCCCTTTTTATCCCCAGCCGGGTGGGCATAAGGGCTACCAGCCTGCAGGTGCTCACTGACCCTCGCATTCGGCGGGTGATTAATGCCAACCCGGAGGTTGCGCCTTACGGGCGGGCGGCAGTACAGGCCATGACCCGTGCGGGAGTATACGCGGCGGTACGGGATAGGATTGCCCTGGGGCAGAACATCTCCCAGGCTGCCCAGCTTACCCTGGCAGCCGGTGACGCAGGTTTTGTGGCCCTGGCTGCCATCTATGGCCCCGACTTGCGCCAGCAGGGAACCTGGTATGTGGTTCCCCAGCGCTACCACGACCCCATCGAGCAGGGCTATCTGATTGTGCGGGGGCGGGCCCGGCCCGAAGTGCGCCTGCTCTTTGAGTTTCTTAGCTCACCCAAAGCGCAGCGAGTTTACCAGGCCTGGGGCTACGCCCTTCCCAGGACGGCGCCGTGATCGAGTCGCTTTTGCTAACCCTGCGGCTGGCCTTCTGGGTCTCGCTGACTCTGCTTTTGCTGGCTGCTCCGCTGGCCTGGGTGCTAGCCCGCTACGATTTCCGGGGTAAGCGGCTGCTAGAGTCTATTCTGCTTCTGCCACTGGTCTTGCCGCCTACGGTGCTGGGCTTCTACCTGCTGTTGCTACTGGGGAAAAATGGCCCAATTGCTGACTGGACCGGCTTTACGCTGGCCTTTACCTTTACTGGCATCTGGATAGGTTCGGTAATTTTCAACACCCCCCTGGCGCTCAACAACTACCGCGAGGCCTTTCGCAGCATTGACCCCGACCTGATCGCTACCGCCCGTACCCTGGGGGCTAGCCGCTGGCGGATTGCCCGTGAGATAGTGCTACCCCTGGCCGCTCCGGGCCTGCTCTCGGGCACCCTGCTGGTGTTTTCGCACGTGCTGGGAGAGTTTGGGGTGGTGCTGATGATTGGGGGTAGCCTGCCCGGCGAGACCCAGGTGCTGAGTATCTACATCTTCCAGCTCACCGAGGCCCTGCGGATCCAGGAGGCCAACCAGGTAGCGCTGATCCTGGTCGGTCTGGCGGTGGCGCTATTATTTACAATACGAGGCCTGGAGGCCCGATGGAAATCCACTACCGCCTTGAGCACCCTGTCCGGCTCCAAATAGACCTGGTAGTCCGCGGCTTTACAGTAGTGCTAGGCGAGAGTGGAGTTGGCAAGACCAGCCTGCTAAGGGCATTGGCGGGCCTGATTCCGGCCAGGGGACAGCCTTTTGAAGGTCTGCGGGCCGAGCAACGCCCGGTGGGCTACCTGCCCCAGCACTATGCCCTTTTTCCGCACCTGAGCGCCTGGCAGAACGTAGCTTTTCCGCTGGCACACCTGAAGCGGGAGCGTAAAGCCAGGGCCCTGGAGTACCTGGCTCAGATGGGCATTGCCGACCTGGCCGAGCGCTTTCCCCGCCAGCTTTCAGGGGGCCAGCAGCAACGGGTAGCTCTGGCTCGAGCCCTGGCCCGGGAGCCTGAGATTTTACTGTTAGACGAGCCTACCAGTGCGCTTGATGTGGCCACCCGGGACGAGGTATTTGGTGGGGTGATCGAGCGGTTGCGGGCTCTGGAAATTCCTACCCTGGTGGTCTCGCACGACCAGTGGCTGGCCCAGCGGGCCGACTGGGTTGGGGTGCTGACCAAGCAGGGGCTGGTACAGCAGGGAAGCTCGGAGGAGGTGTTCACCCGCCCGGCTACCCTCGAGGTAGCCCGTCTGGTGGGGTTTAGAAACCTGTGGCAGGGCCGAGTACTGGCGGTGGATGGCTTGTGGCTACAGCTGGACTCGGTATTTGGGCTGCTAAAGGCCCTAGCCTACCCCGGCGCCCGCCCAGGAGACGAGGTATGGCTGGGAATTCGCCCGGAAGAAGTGTTTACCGCTAAGGGTGAGGACAACCGGCTGCTGGCCGAGGTATCGCAGCTACGCTCCCAGGGCTTGCGACTGCGAGGGCAGCTAAAGGTGGGTGGGGCCAGCCTGGAGTTTCTGCTCCCGCGCTACAAACGCGAAGAGCTTGACCTGAGTGAAGGAAAAAGGCTCGAGGTCTACCTCGAGCCACGCTACCTGCACCTCATCCCCCACGGCCCTAAAAGTACCTGATCCTGCACCTTGACTGGGGCCGCGCCTGGATATCCCCTGGCGCGGCCGGCTAGGATTGCTGCGTATTGCCAAAAGTAGAAGCCGATACCCGATAGCAACAGTCGCTTTTAGCTATTCGCCATAAGCTATGAGCTATTAGCCAAAAGTAGCTCTTACGACTGCTTCTGTTCGGGGTTGGCTTCCTCAGCCTTTTTTTCCTGCTCGGCTTCGTTCAGGCCTTTGCGAAACTCCTTAGCCGACTGACCCAGACCTCGAGCCAGCTCCGGTAGTTTTCGAGCACCAAACAACAAGACCACAATCACCAGGATGATGATTAGTTCAGTAGGGCCGATGGGCATAAAACTCCTCCATGCTGTCAGTATACGCCCACTTGGCGTACCTGGGTTGTGATGGGGGTATCAAAAAGGTGAAGCTGTGGCACTGGAAAGCCAGAATAATTCCTAATCCCTCGGGTTGCGGGTTTCCTCCCCGTGTGGCTTTTGGTCGCAGCTGTCCCCTGCGGTACTTCTCCAAGGCCGCTGCAAAGATGCGCAAAGCGTAGGGAGATCGCCAGTGACTCAGGCCGGTGCACCAACGAGCCAATTTCGCAAAAACTGCCATAAGTGTGCTCGGTCCAGCTAGAGGGTGTTTACAAATCTCCTCTCCACCGGTGGCAGAGGCTGGGTGAGGGGGTAAGCAGAGCGCATTAATGGCGTCTGTCCCAATACTCAACCCTCACCCCAACCCTCTCCCAAGCGCGCGAGAGGGGGTTCAGACTGCCGCTCTTCCAGCCACCGTACTCATCTAAAGGCTCCTCAAGAGTTGCCCATCCGCCCTGAGGGACCCCGGAGCATGAAGCAGGGACTGACGCTTCATAAAAGATGTCGCAAGTCGCGGGTCGCAAGCCAAAAAGACCTGAGACTGGAGACTTGAGACGCTTCATAAACGAGCGGGTGTCCTGGTAACTCGTTAATGCCTCCAGAGTACTGTTTGGTCAAACCTCCCGGTGTCGGTCTCGGTGCAGCAACAGGGCCAGGCCCAGTCCCAGGTAGACCATCAACAGACTACTTCCGCCTTTTGAAACCAGCGGCAACGTCAGGCCAATAACTGGCGCCAGGCCCAGTGTGACCGACACATTCACCGCTACCTGAAAAGCCAGCATGGAGAGCAGGCCGGCAATAATCAACCGATCCTCCATCCGCACGCACTCGGTTATCATCCGGCCCAGACGGAAGAACAGGAGTGCATAGAGCACTAGTAAAGTTGCCGCTCCCACAAAGCCCCATTCCTCGGCCAGCACCGCGAAGATAAAGTCGGTCTGACGCTCGGGGACGAACCCCAGTTGGGTCTGGGTGCCTGCGTTAAACCCTTTGCCAGTTAAGCCCCCTGAGCCTATGGCAATGGTGGACTGGATCTGCTGGAAACCCATGCCCCTGGGGTCCTGGGAGAGGTCGAACAGAACCTCTACCCGGTCGCGCTGGTACTGGTTGAGATTGGGCCAGACGACGGTCGGCATCAGTACGGCTACGGCGACCAGTCCGATAACGATGTGCTGCCTGGGCATCCCCCGCACAAACAGAATCCCAAGAAACCCTGCAAGGAGTACCAGAACACCCCCCAGATCGGGCTGAAGAAACACCAGACCCAGAATCGGGGCCGCTAGCAACGCGGGCAATACATAGTCCAGCGGGCGCTCCAAGGGCCGGGCGGCCACGACTTTAGCCAGAATCAGGATGAGACCAATTTTGGCAATTTCGCTGGGCTGAAAGCTGACCGGTCCCAGGTCAAACCAGGCCCTGGCGCCGTTGACCTCACGCCCTACTAACAAGACCAGTACCAGCAGAAAAACCGAGACGGCATATAGCGGAAAAACCCAGGAAGCCAGCTGGCGCCGGGAGAAAAACTGCACCAGCAGGGCCAGCGTCAGCGCGACGGGAAATGCCAGCAACTGTTGAAACCAGGCCCCCTGGGTTGGGGCCGCGCTATAAAGAGTGATCAGTCCAATCACGCTGATTAGCAAAACCAGGCCGATTAGCGCCCAGTCATAGGCAAACACCGGAACCCTGCGCAGCGTCACCCTTACAGTTTATTCAGATGGGGTGAGAGTTGTGGGCGAAAGTGTTAGACTTTTCTGCGAAATAAGGGGGCGCTGCTTATGGACGAGATCATTACCATCGCTGCTGCAGTAGTCATTTTCCTGCTGGTGATAATGTTTACCTTTTTCGTGAAGGATAAGGGGCTGGGAAACCAGGACCACTGAGCGGTTCAGTAGCTTGACTTTCATACCTCTGGCCAGGGACAAATGCGCAGGCGTCGGCCCCGCTGCCGGCTCGGATAAGCTCTGATGGGCTTTACTCGAAGGGGTTTTAGGCCCAACGGCCTCTGGTTACAACTCGGTCTTAAGGTCATATGGATTATAGCAAATGACCTTCGACGTTTGACCTTGGACTTTCGACCAGTCCGCGCGTAGCGCAAGGTTTGAAAATTTGTGGCTCGACCGCTAAGCCCGGCTTTTCAAAGCTGCCATACCGTTTCCAGCAGTGCGCCATTGGCATGGGCTGGTAGCGAGTTTCGCTGCCTATCCTGGTCAAGGCCGCGCCAAAACCTGTTTCACCAACGACCAGCATAGGTGCGGCCCTGGTGCAACTGAGCGCACAGCTAAAGCTCGAGTGCGAAGAACCCTGGATAACGGTTCTACGCTGGCGGTCAGAAATAGCGTAATATGTGGCCTGGAGGCAGTTATGCGCGAGGTGTTTGTGGTCTCGGCGGTGCGTACCCCAGTAGGACGGTTTGGTGGAGCGCTGAAGGATTTTTCGCCCGTTGACCTGGGGTCGCAGGCAATGAAAGCCGCCCTGGAGAAAGCGGGTCTTAGCGGGGCCGACCTGGATCTTTATGTGTTTGGACAGGTTCTGCGGGCCGGTCAGGGGCAGCTCCCACCCCGCCAGGCGGCCTTCCAGGCCGGAATTCCCCACACTGTAGACGGCTATGCGGTGGACATGGTGTGTGCTTCGGGGATGCAGGCGGCTGCTAATGGTGCGCTGACCATCAAAAATGGCGATGCCGAGGTGGTGCTGGTGGGTGGTATGGAGTCCATGACCCAGGCTGGGTTCTATCTGTCGAGCCGGGCCCGCTGGGGCTACAAGTACCTGGCAGGTGCGCCGGAGCAGCTACAAGACATTCTGCAGCGCGATGGACTATCCGACCCCTTCACCGGCGAAGCCATGGGCGACCAGGCCGAGCGGCTGGCCGCCGATTTCGGCGTAACCCGCGCCGAACTGGACCAGGTGGCCTTGCACTCCAACCTGCGGGCCGCCAGGGCCCAGGAAGCCTGTCATTTCAACCGCGAGATGGTGCCGCTAGAGGTCAAAACCCGCAAAGGAACAGAGAAAATTGAAAGGGACGAAGGGGTGCGGCCCGATACTACCCTTCAGTCGCTGGCTGCCCTGCGCCCGGCTTTCCAGAAAGACGGGGTGCTGACCGCGGGCAACTCCTCGCAAATCTCCGACGGTGCGGCGGCTTTGGTGCTGGCCAGTCCAGAAGCAGTTCAGAAGCATGGTCTAAAGCCCATCGCGCGGATTCTGGGCAGTAGCTGGGCTGCCGGTGAGCCCTGGCGCTTTCCCGAAGCGCCGGTTCCGGCGGTCAAGAGGCTACTGGAGAAGCACAGGCTTAGCCTTTCCGACTTTCAGCTGTTTGAAAACAACGAAGCCTTTGCCCTAAATAACATTTTGTTCCACCGCCTGCTGGGGGTGCCGATGGACAGCCTGAACGTGCACGGCGGCGCCATTGCCCTGGGCCACCCCATCGGGGCATCCGGCGCCCGCATTCTGACCACCCTGATTCATGCCCTGCACACCCACGGCCGGGAGCGCGGCCTGGCCGCCATCTGCCACGGAACGGGCGGCTCTACCGCCATGGCCTTGGAAGCAATAGGATAAAGAGGCTTTCCTGCTCCCCGGCCCATGCAAGTGTGTTTTGGGTGATATCGAACAGTCCAGCCATTCTGTCCCGCCTTTAACCCGTCAGTAGACGCGGGGAAGGCTTCTTTGATAGCCCTTGGCATCAATTTCGGCAAGCCCAGGTAAGGCCCGTAGGCGCAGGGGAGGGGGATTAATCCAGGGCATCATATCGTCTGATAGGCTTACGATCCCTTCCTGGATTACTTCGCACCACTAAGGTGCTCGCATCGCCCGTTAGAGGAAAAAGTCATGTTATGGACTTGCTGGCTTGACACAGTACCAGTAGGCTACGCCAAAAGCTGTAATGTGGAATCCAACGGAAACGCTCGAGGCAAAGTCGCTTACGCGATTCCGGCATAGCCGGAACCTACCGGCAAAGTCGCTTACGCGATTCCGGCATAGCCGGAACCTACCGGCAAAGTCGCTTACGCGATTCCGGCATAGCCGGAACCTACCGGCAAAGTCGCTTACGCGATTCCGGCATAGCCGGAACCTGCATGCGCGGCAAACGAGGGATGCGTTTAGCGCCCCTCGCCCGCCGCTGTGGCAAGTAACAAGCTGTCCAGTTTTCCAGGTAAAAATCCTCGACCCTGGCAGACCCCTGTGGACTGGTTGTTGCCGGGCTGGCGTCCTGGCTCTGGGCCTGAGCCGTGACCAGGGTGTGGGCCGGGCCGATGAGGGCGCCTTTTTGCCCGAGCCCATGGCAAACCTTGCCGTATTTCCAAAGCAGCCTCGGCGCCGAAAGGCCCTAATGAGCTTTCCACAAGAATTCGGTTCTTTCTCTAGCGGCTCATGCAGATGCTGTGAGCAGGTTTTCCGATAATGTTTTAGGCTCCCGCCTGCTCCATGAGGTGGACCCCTCTGTCAAGACAGAATTCTGGCCTGGTCTAAGCGACACTCCCTCCCTTCCATTAGTATTGCATGAGGCTTGGTTTGGACGTTCTGGATGACCGGCTGGGTTGAACCA
>JBGFRI010000005.1:0-106935 GCA_041695225.1 Deinococcota bacterium | reverse complement strand
GCATGTCTTAGGCATACCGCCAGCGTTCACCCTGAGCCAGGATCAAACTCTCCGAAGCTGCTCTTGCGAGCAGGAGTCTAAAGCTGATTGCTCATAAGTTATGACGTGGTAAAAACCACGTTGTGGTCGTATTTATTTCCTAACCTGCGCTGTCAAGATTCTCGCCTCGCCGTTTGGCGACGCAAAGAAAAGAGTATCAAATGGGTACAGCTCTGTCAATAGGAGGGAACTACTGATAAGTGAAAAAATGTTGGTTGAGTGGCCCCTCCCGTTGACGGTAGTAGCCGGGAGGGGTGTGAGTTGAAGGCGAACAATCCTCTATTTGGGAACGAGAAGACTCGAGGCGGTAGCCTCGACCCCTACCCTTCACTGCCCGACAGGGAGGGAGGAGTCAAACGAATTCTGGCGCATGATTCCAAGTGTTCAGGGGAGTATTGGCGGGACAAGCTCTGGTTAGTATTAACAGCATGGACTTGCTGGTGGTGGTTCCCCATCCCGATGATGAGGTGTTTGGTGCGGGCGGGACGCTGGTTCAGTATGCCGACTGGGGCCTGGAGACCGGTCTGATTACCCTTACCAAGGGTGAGGCGGGGCGAACCCTGGGGCTATGTGCGCCCGAGGAGCTGGGCGAATTTCGCGCACAGGAGTTAAGGCGTGCGGTAGAGATCCTTAAGGTGGGCCACTTTGAACTGCACTCGTTTCCTAACGGACTACCCAACGGCCCGGTGGAGACAGAGGGCCGGGGCGACGGTTTTGCTACCCCCCATGGAGTGGCCGACCATCCTGAAATTGTCGATCTACTGCTGTGGCGCCTCGAGGTCTTGCGTCCCAGAGCCATCATCACCTTTGCGCCCAACGGCTCCAACCGCCATCCCGACCATGTAGCCACCCATCAGTTTGTGACCAGAGCGGTCGAAAAGTCGGGGCAGAGGATCAAACTGTTCTACTATGCAGCGCCCAAACCCGAGCCAGAGTATGCCGAAGGATGGCTGCCGCCCAACCATGTGCGGCATCTACCGATGGAGGTGTTGCTGCAAAAACTGCGTGCCATGGCCCAGCACCGTTCCCAAGCGCTTTCGGTGCTCAACTTTATGAATCGTTTTGGCAGCCGGCTGGCCAGCGAGACCTTTCACCTGGTCGGCTACCAGGGACCCATTCAGCACGAACTGCTCTGGTATGCCAGACGGTAGGTGCAGGGCAGGGCCTCGAGGGTCGGGGTTCAGGTACTTGTCGGGTGGGCCGTGTCTCAACTCGAGCCCGGCCAGCGTTTGAAGAGACACGGCCTGGTCTGGTTACCGCAAGAAGCACAGCGGTTCAATTGCCCTCAAGGGCAGGCTGGGTGAGCGCCTGGTGTAGTTCTTGCAAGTCAGCCACGATGTAATCGGGCTGGGGAGGAGTTTTGGGGCGAACGGCGCCTAAAAAGCCGAACTCTTCTAGCTCGCTGTGCACCACTGCTTCGATTACCGAGCCCAGATCCGAACGCCGGGTTCTATGGGCTGGCGGGGTGCTCCGCCAATCCTCGGGCATGTTGCGCCACATCCACACCGCCACGAAGCCCGCACTGTTGGCCCCCCAGACATCCTGGCTGAGCAGATCGCCCACGTGTACGATGGGCCCTATGGCTATTTTTTGCACTGGATTCCAGAAAGCGGGATCTGGTTTGAGCGCCAGCGAAATGTCTGGGGCCAGCATCAGATCGTAGGTGATCTCCAGCTTATCTACCAGAATTTGCTGATACTTTGCCAGGCTGTTGGTTGCTACTGCAATTCGATAGCCCTGGGCCCGGAAAGATGCCAGCCCTGCGGGTACATCGCGGTAGACCACGCCGTCCTCAAACGCAGCCTCAGCGAGCACCTTGGCGATGTCGGGAAAAGCGTCTTCGAGGCCCAGTTGTTCCCGCACTGCTTGGTAAATATCGCCCCAGTCGAAAACCAGCCTGGGGTCGCTCAGGGTCAGGCGGCGCTGGTACTCGGCGCGCAGGGCCTGACGGATGGCCTGCTGGGCCAGCAAAGGTTGCAAATGGGGCCGCATCAGGCGACGAAAAGGCCAGTCGGCCAGAGTGCCGTCGAGATCAAAGGTAAGCCAGTGCATCACCCATAGCTTATTGCTCAAGCGCAGACGATATCACCCATGAAAGCGGCATTTGCTGTGTTTAGAACAGCCAAGCGAGCATCCCCTGGCCTGCCCCTTCGACAGGCTCAGGGCAAGACTCGGCTACTCCATCACCCAGTCTATGGTTTAATCATCCGTATTCCCAGGCACTGAGTCACCCAGGGCTATTGCTTCGTCTTCCCAAGGGCCTCCTGGCCATGACGAGGAATGGGGCCTGTGGCCCCGCCATGACGGGAGTACTGGTGCCTCATTGCGACCCCGAGGCGCAGCCGAAGGGGAAGCAATCCAGATCACCTCGGCGGGTGATGGGCGCATTACCCTCTCGTGGATTGCTTCGTCGGCCTGCGGCCTCCTCGCAATGACGGGGCGGGGCGACCTGCGACCTGAGACATGAGACCTGAGACATGAGATATGGCCTCCCCGTGATGACGACAGGGACGTATATTGTCGCCATGGCGACCCCGAGGTTTGCCCTGAGGGTTTTACCTGGAGGGGGCTTTAGTCTGAAGGGTCGCCGGTCACAAAAACCGGGGGCCTTGCATTCTGGGGCCAGATAGCGCAAGCTAAGGGTCAGATGGTACGCGGCGCTTTCGTTCAAGGTTGGTGGTGGCCTGGATAACCCCGGGACGGTAGCAGTCGTTACCCCTGGGGTTTTCCTCAGGGGTTTGTTTTTTGGAATTGTGAAGGAGTAGCCATGTTAACCTCAAAGACGACCAAGCCCACCATCCCGGTCAAAAAAACCCTTTTGGCCGACCTCGAGACCCCCGTCTCGGCCTACCTCAAGCTCTCCGAAAAGACCACCCCCAGTTTTTTGCTCGAGTCGGTGGAGGGGGGCAAGGCCTGGGCCAGGTGGAGCTTTGTGGGGGTGGGGGCCCGCAGTGTATGGCGGATGAAGAAGGGGGTTTTTACCTTAAATGGACAGGTGCTAACGGCCACCGATCCCCTGCGCACGCTCTACCAGGCCATCCACCGGCCCATCCAGCCCGACCCCGATCTGCCCATTTTTTGGGGTGGCGCGGTAGGGTACGCGGCTTATGACCTGATCCGCTGCTACGAGAGACTCCCCAGCCTTAAGCCTGACCTGCTCGAGATCCCCGACCTGCTGTTTGTCGAGCCCGAGGTGGTGGTGGTCTTTGACCAGTTCAAGCAGCAGATGCACATAGTGGCTCCGGCGGTGGAGGGTGAGAAAGCCGAGGCCTTGGAGCGCATTGCCTGGGCCGAGAGAAAACTCCACGGGCCGCTGCCGGGGGTGCCCGGTGAAAGGGCTGGGCGGCGCGTAGAGTTTAGCCAGAACCTCAGCCAGGCCGAGTACGAGGGTATGGTGGAGCGGGCTTTGGAGTACATTCGCGCGGGCGATATTTTTCAGGTGGTGCCCAGCTTACGCATATCGGCACCGCTCAACGTGCATCCGTTTGCCATCTACCGGGCCCTGCGCTCGGTGAACCCCAGCCCCTACATGGGTTTTCTGGACCTGGGCGAGGTGAGGCTGGTCTCGAGCAGCCCCGAAAGCCTGCTGCGCTCAGACGGACGCAAGGTGGTGACCAGGCCCATCGCCGGAACCCGCCGGCGCGGGCGGGATGCGCTAGAGGACCGCGCCCTGGCCGAAGAACTGCTCTCCGACGAAAAAGAGCGGGCCGAGCACGTGATGCTGGTAGACCTTTCCCGCAACGATCTGGGCCGGGTCTGCCGCTATGGCAGCGTGCGCCCCAGCCAGCTAATGGCGGTAGAGAACTACTCCCACGTGATGCACATTGTCTCTACGCTAGAAGGCGAGCTGCGCGAAGACCAGACCCCGCTGGACGCCCTGGCCGCCGTGCTTCCAATGGGGACCGTCTCGGGAGCCCCCAAGATTCGGGCCATGGAGATAATAGAAGAACTCGAGCCCTCCCGCCGGGGAGCTTATGGTGGAAGCTTTGGCTACCTGGCCTACGACGGGCACATGGACGTGGCCCTGACGCTACGCACCATTGTGATAGCCCACGAGCAGATTCACATTCAGGCCGGGGCGGGCGTGGTCTACGACTCCAACCCCACCTCGGAGTACCAGGAGTGCCTTAGCAAGGCCCAGGCCATGCTCAAGGCGGTGAGGCTGGCGGAGGAGGGGTTGTGAAGAAGACTATCCTCACTGGAATCCGCCCTTCTGGACGTTTGCATATAGGACACTACTTTGGGATGCTCCAGCAAACGGCCACATTGCAGAAAGAGTTTGATACTTTCGTTATGATCGCCGACGTGCAGGCTCTCACCGACAACTTTCACCGCCCACAAAGGGTGCGCGAGAGCGTGGTTGAGGTAGCCTACGACGCCATTGCTTCGGGCATAGACCCACAAAAATCCACCTTGTTTATCCAGTCGCTAATCCCGGAGATAGCCGAGCTTACGGTCTATTTTGGCAATTTGGTTACAATTTCGCGTTTGCAGCAGAATCCGACGGTCAAGACCGAGGTGGCCCAGAAGCGGGACTTGTTTGGGCAGTCGGCGACCTGGGGCTTTCTGGGCTACCCCATTTCCCAAGCGGCAGACATCACCATCTTCGATGCAGACCTGGTTCCCGTGGGCGACGATCAGTTGCCGCAGGTCGAGCAAACCCGTGAAATCGTTCGAAAGTTCAACCAGATATATGGCCAGACTCTGAAAGAACCGCAAGCCAGGGTGATTGAGCGTGCGCGGATACGCGGCCTGGACGGCAACATTAAGATGAGCAAGAGCCTGAACAATGCGCTGTTCTTGTCGGACGAAGCTGAGATGGTTGCACAGAAAATCAGCAACGCCCTGACCGACCCCCTCAAGCTGCGACTGCGCGATGCGGGGCGGCCTGAGGTGTGTACGGTGTTCGAGTACCACAATTTGTTCAATCGGGCCAGCCGTGAGACCGTCGCCGCCGAATGCCGTACTGGTGCTCGAGGCTGCGTGGCCTGTAAAGGCGAGCTTTCCGTTGGGGCCAATGCTTTTCTAGAGCCAGTCCGCCAGCACCGCGCCGAACTCGAGGCCAATCGGAGGGAGGTTCTTGAGCTATTGCTGGAGGGCACACGTAAGGCTCGAGCGGTTGCAAAAGCGACTTTGAGGCGGGTAAAGGCAAGGATGTATCTGGATTACTCAGGAGGAGCGGTATGAGCAACCTCGAGCTCGAGTTAGCCCCAGAAACCGAGATTCAAGCCTTGCGAACCCGGCGGCACAATCTCGAGTGGCGCCCGATCTCGGTCCGTGAGGTACCATAGGGACGGAGGCGCATTCACTGTGCGTATGCTAGAAGAGAAGCGGGGTGCGATCACAGACGCATGTCGTCGCCACGGCGTGGCGCGTATGTATGTCTTCGGCTCGGTGCTGCGCGACGGCTACCGCCCTGGTGAAAGCGACATCGACCTTCTGGTGGAGTTCGCGCCCATGACGCCATTCGAGCTCGTTGACGCGTACTTCGATCTGCTCGACGAGCTTCGTGAAATTCTGGGTGTACCAGTTGACCTGGTGATGGCTGACGCGATCAAGAACCCCTACATCGTCGCTGAGATCGAGGGCAGCAAGCAGGCTCTCTATGCCGCGTGACTCCCGGGCCTACCTCAAGGACATCCTAGACTGCTGCAGAGCGATCTCCGGGATGCTCGAGGGCCTCGGTCCGGAGGGGTACCGGCAGAGTCGCATCATCCGGCGTGCGGTGGAGCGGGAGTTCACCATCATCGGAGAGGCCGTTCTGGCACTCTCGCACCATGATCCCGCAGTCTTCAATTCAATCACATATGCTCGGCGCATCGTGGACTTCCGTAACCAGTTGACTCATGAGTATCCGTCGGTCAATGACGACTTGGTGTGGGGAATCGCCGTTCGCGATGTTCCGATACTGAGCCGCGAATGCCGTCGCTTGCTCAACAGCCTGGAGGCGAACGGGGGGCCACACTAACCAGTGGCTCGAGCCGCCCCGCTTCACTCGCGCCTCATCCACCGGCTCATGTGTTTGACTTACCCGGGAGGAGTCGCATGAGCAACCTCGAGCTCGGGCTTTCGCCAGAAACCAACATACAAGTCGTGCAGACCCAGTTAATCATGCTTTGCAAGCGCCGTTTCAGCTTCGTTACACATCAGGAGCAAAAGCGATGAATCTCGTACTCCCCGAGACCCACACCTCACAACACACACCCGGCAGGCGTATTTTGGTCATTGACAACTACGACTCCTTCACCTACAACCTGGTGCAGTACCTGGGCGAGCTCGGAGCCGAGGTCACGGTATGGCGCAACGACCAGTTTGGCTTAGGGGATATCGCGGCCTTTGACCCCCACGGCATTGTGATTAGTCCTGGCCCCTGCACCCCCAGCGAGGCGGGTTTGTCGGTCCCACTCATTCAAAAATATGCGCCCAGGTACCCAATTCTGGGGGTCTGCTTGGGCCATCAGGCCATTGGGGCGGCTTTTGGGGCCAGGGTGGTGCGGCACAAGGTAATCCTGCATGGCAAGACCAGCCCCATCTCACACGACCAGAGCGGGGTGTTTGCTGGTCTTCCTAACCCGCTTGTTGCCACCCGTTATCATTCGTTGGTGGTGGAAGACTTGCCCGTGGAGCTAGAAGTAAACGCCTGGCTTTACGAGGCTGAGGGCCACACCGTGATGGGCCTGCGCCACCGCCGCTACCCCACCCACGGCGTGCAGTTCCACCCCGAGTCGGTTTTGACCGAGGGAGGCAGGCTGATGCTGAGGAATTTCCTGGAGATGTGTAGAGGATGTAGTGGTTAGGTAAGTTAATATGTTTACCAGTGCTTGCCCTTTTAGGCTGTCTCGGGTCTCGGGTCACCGGTCGGGTCGAGGGTCAAATGAAAATGCCGGGGGTCGAGGGTCGAGAGCTTTGGTCCTAGACCCTTGACACTTGGCTCTTGTTCTTCTGCCCGCGCATTGGGGAGTGCCCACGGTAAAGAGTTTGCTACCAGACCACGAGTATAAATATATATACTATAAGTTATGCCACAGGTTCAGACTTACCTTAAGGAATCCACCTACCGGGCCTTAAAGCAAAAGGCCAGAGCCAGAGGTATCAAGCTTTCAGAGCTTCTGCGCGAGATGATCGAGGCCCAGGTCACACCTGAACGCTCGGCTGCCTTCATGGCCTTGGCTGGGAGCTGGGAGGGCGACCTGACACGTTCTGAGCAGGGTAGTTTCGAGGAACGGGAGGGGCTTTAGTGTACCTGCTCGATACCAGCGTCTGGATTGGGTACCTGAAGGGCGTTCTGGCGCTGGTGCTGCGCGTTCAATCCGAGCCGCAAATCGGAATTAGCAGCGTCAGTCTGGGCGAGCTGTACTACGGCGCCAGAAAGAGCCAGCGGGTCGAAGCCAACCTGGGGCGCCTGGAGGTTCTACGCAGCGAAGTACCGGTTTTTGAAGTAGACACTACCGTAGCCGAGGTATACGGCATGGTTCGGGCCGACCTCGAGCGCCAGGGCACACCGATAGGGCCTAACGACCTGTGGATCGCCGCGACTGCCAGAGCCCACGACCTTAGGCGAGTCGCTTACGCGATTCCGGCAAAGCCGTAACCTGGTACTGGTCTCCCGCAACCAGCGAGAGTTCGTGCGAATTGCAGGTCTGCGCCTGGACAACTGGGAGGCGCCATGATTTCGGTAATTGTTCCTACCCACAACCGCCGCGAACTGCTCGAGAAAAAGCTGCGCGCTTTAGAGGCCCAGCAGGGCGAGTTTGAGGTGATCGTGGTGGCTGATGGCTGCACCGACGGTACCCAACAGTTCTTACATGACTACCACCCACACTACAGCTTGCAGGTGCTGGAGACCTCCGATGGCTATGGCCGGGGCAGCGGGGCGGCGAATGCCCGCAACCAGGGGGCCAGGGCTGCCAGGGGCGATATTTTGCTCTTTTCCGACGATGATGTCATTCCTCTGCCAGGCTGGATCGAGGCACACCAGAAGGCCCATACCCAGCCCCGGTCAGTTGCGGTTGGGCGCTTGAAACTCCCTCCCGAACTGCGAGGAACCGGGGCCGCCGAGCTGGGGGGGCCAAGAGTTTATTGGTGGCACGTGACCGGCAACAACACCTCTATGCCCAGAGAGCTGTTCGACGAAGTGGGTGGCTATGACTCGGCCTTTAGCGCCTACGGCGGAGAGGACTCCGACCTGGGCTACCGATTGATGAAGGCGGGGATGCGGCTGGTCTTTGTGCCGGACGCGGTGGCCGTTCACGAAGCCCTCGAGCACCGTGACAGGGCCATGCAAAAAGCGCGTCAGGCGGGTGCAGCCCACGTGCAGGTCTGGAAAAAGCACGGCGACCCCCGGATCGCCTGGGCGCTTGGTGTGAACCCCACCCTGCTGGCGGTGAAGATGGCCCTACTCCCCAGTCTAAAATGGCTACTGGGTAGTAGGGGCGAGTACGAGCTGGCCTTCTGCTGGGGGGCCTGGGAAGCCTATGAGGCAGGCCGCAAAAGGTAGCCCCATGGAAATCAGCGTGATCATTCCTACCCACAACCGGCTGAGTCTGCTGCAGCACAAAATGCAGAGCCTTGAAGCCCAGCAGCTTCCCCCGAGCCAATTCGAAGTTATCGTAATCGCAGATGGTTGTACCGACGGTACCCAGGAGTGGTTACGGGACTACCAGCCTCCTTTTGGGCTAAGATGGTCGGCAACCCCGGGTGTAGGCCCCGCCAAAGCACGTAATGTGGGAATTAATTTGGCCCAAGGGAAATTCCTCTGCCTCTCCGATGATGATGTTTGGCTAGCTCCACAAACCCTTAAACTATTCCAGGAAGCCCAGCTAGCGAGACCAGCGGTATACATTGGGGCTATGCAATGGGAAAACGGAGAAAAACCTGCCCTCAGTTACCGGCTTGGTGGCTTACACTGGACAGCACTTAACGGAGCAAACAGCAGCGTTCCTCTGGACGTTGTTAACTGTGTGGGAGGGTTTTGGGAGGGGTTTTCTGGTTATGGAGTAGAAGATATCGAGCTTGGTTATCGCCTGGCCAAGGTAGGGGTGAAGTTTTACTATTTACCTGAAGCAAAATCCATTCATGCTGGAAGCCCACCTATATCTGACATGAACAGAGCCCGTTCAGCAGGGCAGCAGGCTATGCAGGCGTATAGGCACCATCGCGACTGGGTTTTAGGGTTCGAACTGGGTGTACATCCAGTATTGCTAGGGTTAAAGCTGGCAATTTTGCCCTGGGCGAAAGGATTGATTGGGCGCCGAGGCGACTACGAGCTAGCCTACGCTTGGGGGGCTTGGGAAGCCTATGAGGCAAGGCGCACACGGTAGCCTATGGAGATCAGTGTGGTCATCCCCACTCATAACCGGGCCGAACTGGTGGCCCGGACGCTGGCGGCCTTTTTGGCGCAAGACGGGGTGAGTTTCGAGATTATCGTTGTGGACGATGGCTCTACCGATGACACCCAGGTGCAACTAGCCCGGTTCGGTGATTTGCGCTTACGGATTGTTCGACAAAACAACTCCGGGCCGGCGTCAGCCCGGAACGCCGGGATAGCTTACTGCAGGGGCCAGTATGTGCTGTTCAACGACGATGACATCATTCCTGAAGAGGGTTTCTTGCTGGCCCACCTCGCTTTGCATCGCCGCTATCCGGGCGCTGCTGTGGTGAGCCGTACCTACATTCCAGACACGCTGGGCCAGGACTCTTTTACCCGGTTCTGGCGAGAGCGAGCGGAAGCCGGAGTTCGGGGCAAGAGCAATGGCGCGACCCTTGGTTGGGGCGGTTTCTGGTTTGCCAGTCTGTCGGTAGAGCGTTCACGACTTCCAGACCCGCCGTTTGCCGAGATTACAGAGTATGGATGGGAAGACCACGAGTTGGGTTTGCGCTTGTGGAGGAAGGGAGTCCGTCCCCGCCTTGCAACCATGGCGCGGGCTAGGCATGAAGACCGGGTGAATTTCGAAGGGATGATGCGCAAATCCCGCAGCCTGGGGCGCATGGCCTGGAAGTTTTATCGTTTGCACCCGAGTCTTCTGGTGGCCCTATGGACGGGTGTGAATCCTGTTTCGCTGGCCTTCAAGCGCTGGGCGTATCGCTGGCCCAGGGCCGAGCGGCTGCTGCAAGAGCGTGGTTGGGAGCAAGGAGAGCAGGCGTTTGCATATTATCGCTTCCTGCTCGAGGCTGCATACACCCAGGGTTTGCTGGAAGGGCGAGGTGCGCCTTGAGTGAACCCCTGGTGTATATCCTGATACTCAACTACCGGGCCTGGCGCGATACCGTGGCCTGCCTGGAGGCGCTAAAAAGGCTCGAGTATGCCAACTGCCGGGTGCTGGTGCTGGACAACGCTTCGGAAAACGATTCGGTAGCCCAGATTCGGGCGGCTTTTCCTGCGGTGGAGCTGGTGAAGCTCGAGCGCAATCTGGGTTTTGCTGGCGGGAACAACGTGGGCATAAGACGTGCTGTGGACGAGGGAGCCGAGTACA
The DNA here is from genome assembly GCA_041695225.1 of Deinococcota bacterium. Classification (GTDB taxonomy): domain Bacteria; phylum Deinococcota; class Deinococci; order Deinococcales; family Thermaceae; genus Meiothermus. The sequence continues at coordinate 96,424 of JBGFRI010000005.1, read as the reverse complement.
TCTGGCTGCTCAACCCCGATACCCTGCCTGACCCGGCTGCGCTCAGGTACATGGTGGGCTTAGCAAAACAGGATAGCCAGATTGGGGCGGTGGGTTCGGTGCTCTACGAGATGGATAGACCCGGACAGGTGCAGGCCTGGGGTGGGGGTGAGGCGGTACTGCGCTGGGGCTTGATCCGCCTGTTGACTAGTCCAAACCAATTTCGACGCCTGAACTTCATTAGCGGGGCCAGCCTGCTACTGCGGAGGGCTGCTCTAAGGCGAGTTGGGCTGCTTGATGAGGGTTTTTTCATGTATGGTGAGGACGTTGATATGGGGTTGCGTATCAGGAAAAACGGGTTCAAGCTGGTGGTGGCGCCACAGTCTAGGGTATTACACAAGGGGGGCACTTCCTGGCAAGGGTCGAGTTTAAACTCCGACGAACAACTTGCTGTTAACAACACCCTCCTGTTCCGCAAGCACGCGCCCAACTCGTACCTGGCGGTGGCGGGTTACACCCTGTTCTGGACGCTCGAGTACAGCCTGCGCCGTCGCTGGGCCAGCGTGGGTGCGCTTTGGCGGGGGGTCCTGAGCGGCTGGCGGCTGCCCATTCGGCCCATTCGGGAGGAACAATGGACGATCTGAGGAGGGTCCTGTCCGGCGAGACCTTATCTCGAACCGAGGCCCAGGCGCTGATGAACCGCATAATGGGTGGCGACCTGACCCCCATCCAGACCGCGGGAGTTTTGATGACTCTGCGCACCAGGGGCGAGACCCTCGAGGAGATAACCGGTTTTGCCGCTGGGATGCGCGAGGCAGCCGTGCGGGTCAAGACCAGCCGTCAGCCGCTGCTGGACATTGTAGGCACCGGCGGGGTTGCGCCCGAGGCCTTCAACATCTCTACTACCACCTGCTTCGTGGTCGCGGCGGGGGGCGTGCCGGTTGCCAAGCACGGCAACCGGGCGGCTTCTTCTAAGTCGGGCTCGTTTGATCTGCTCGAGGCTCTGGGCATCAAAATTGACCTTCCAGTTGCCAGAGTAACCGAGGCCATCGAAACCCTCGGACTGGGCTTCCTCTTTGCCCGCAACCACCACCCGGCCATGCGCCACGTGGCCCCGGTGCGGGCCGAGCTGGGGGTGCGTACAGTCTTTAACCTGCTGGGGCCGCTCACCAACCCGGCCCTGGCCACCCTTAACCTGGTGGGGGTGAGCAGCCCGGGGCTGGTGGAACCTTTTGCTAGAGTGCTGCACAACCTGGGCTCTGAACGGGCCCTGGTGGTGCACGGGCAGATGGAGCGTGGGGGGCGGCTCGAGGCCATAGACGAACTGGTCCTTGGCCAGAACCAGGTGGCAGAATTGCGGGGTGGCCAGGTCAAATCCTACACACTTACACCGGAGATGGTGGGACTCCAGCCAGCTCCCTATGAAGCAGTCGGCGGGGGCACCGCTGCCCAGAACGCACTCGAGGCCCGGGCCATCCTGGCCGGCCAGCAGCAGGGGGCCAAGCGTGACGCAGTAGCGCTGAACGCAGGCGCGGCTTTCTACCTGGCGGGCAGGGCCGAGAGCATCGCCGAGGGGGTGCAGCTTGCCCAGCAACTGTTGGACCAGGGTGCAGGGCTAGAGTTATTAGAGCGACTGGTCAGGCTAACCCAGGCATCATGAAGAATATTGTGATCATATCCAACGGGCACGGCGAGGATATCATCGGGGCCGCCATGGCCAGGGAGCTGATGGCGCTGGGCTATGGGGTGCAGGCGGTACCGCTGGTTGGCAAGGGTACTGCGTATCGGAGCACGGGTGTTGAGCCCCTGGGCCCGCGCAAGGAATTGCCTTCCGGCGGATTTGTGTTAGACCGACCAGCGGCTTTCTGGCACGACTTGAAAGCAGGCTGGCTCTCCATGAGTCTGGCACAGTATAAGGCGGTGCGGCGGGCCGCCCGCCGGGCCGTGGCTACCCTGGTAGTGGGCGACATCTACGGCATCCTGGTGGGTAGTGTCTTTGGCAAACCTCCGCTGTTTCAGATGCAGTGCCTGGTCTCGGTACGGGTCTGGCAGTGCGATAGTTTTCGCCGGCCCTACAGTGCGCTCGAGCGCTTCCTGATGCGCCGGGCAGTGGGGGTTTACCCCCGCGAGGCCGAAGGGGCCGACTGGCTCCGGCGTAACGGGGTGCCGGGCGCGGAGTACCTTGGTAACCCCATGCTGGATGCGCTTGAGGGTGTGCCCATCGGGGTCGAACCGCCTTACTTGCTGCTGCTGCCGGGTTCGCGCAGCGACGCCTATCAGAGCCTGCCCATAATGCTCGAGGCCAGCCGAGAGCTAAAATCCCTGGGCCTGACACCAGTGGTGGCCTGGGCCGGTCTGCCCCTGGCTGCGGTGGAAGGCTGGTGTCTGGAGGATACCGGTGCCAAGGAGGGTCTGACCCACCTTTTTACTCACCCCGACGGAACGGTGGTGCATCTGGCCCAGAAAGCCTTCAAGACAGTCTTGCTGGGCTCCCGGGCAGCCATCTCCACCAGCGGAACCGCAGCCGAGCAGGCCGCTGGTTACGGCGTTCCGGTGGTGGCTTTCCCGACTGGGGGGCCGCAGTACACTCTTGCTTTTGCCCAGCGGCAGAAGCAGCTACTGGGAGATGCCCTGCTGCTCACCGAGCCAGACCCCGAGGCTATCGCAAAGGGGGTGCGCGAATTTATTTCCTCAGAAGAGTTGCGCCAGAAGGCCAGGGCCGCCGGAAAAGCCGCTATGGGCGAGCCAGGGGCTGCTCGGCGCATCGCTTTGGACATTCACTCGAGGCTCACGGGCCAGTAGCCCGCACAATTCCAGTCTCGATATACCGCCACCAGAGCAGCAAGCTCACAAAACTGGCCCAGAAAAAATAAGGCCCGACCCGTTCAGGCGGCCTGCGCAGGCTTTTGACCAGCCAGCCCTCGGGTTTCAAGCCCCCTACTGCCCAGAAGATCATTGCCACCATGAGGCCATAAAGGGCGCTGAGCCAGATCACCCCGCCCATAAATAGGGTGCGAATTATCAGCTCGAAAATGAGCGCAATCATGACCAAGTTGGTGACGAAGCCAAAGAAGCGCAACTGCTGGGGTCTGGGCTCCTGCACCAGTAGCCGCAGGTTGACTAACAGCGATACCCCAATCAGGATCAGCGCAACCAGGTTTAGCAGGCCGCGCAGTCCAATCAGGTAGACCGGAAAGGGAATATCCATCCAGCTAAAGTCTACCCAAGGTGTAGCGGCTGGCAAGCTCGAGGCCTTCCCTGGGAGACCGCAGGCCCCTCAGATGGCTAATAGTTCATAGCTTATAGCGGATAGCTAAAAGCGGTTTTTGCTATGAGCGCTCAGCTATCGGCTATCAGCTTCCTTTGTCATATAAAGGAAGAACCTCGCATAGAGGTAGAGAATAAAGAGGAGGAGGGACATAGCGTCAAAGGCTCTAAGCCACTCGCATTGCGAGGAGGCTGCAAGCCGACGAAGCAATCCAGGATGGCATAAACGCAACTTGACCGAGGGCGTGGTCTGTATGGATTAATCAACGGAGTGGTCGAAGACGAGGGTGATTAATCTATGGTTTCTGCAATGACGACGCGCCTGTACTCCCTTCTTGGAGAGGCCACAGAAAACTATCAACTTTTCCTCTAGCAAGCATTGTTTGGGGCGGCCCAAAAGACCCCTAACCGGGCAGAACATTCCGGCTGGGCAGCCCAAGGGCGCCGTCGCTGTAGACCAGGCGGCCAGCCCGCAGGGTGGCCCGAACCCGGGCATAGCTGCCCACTTCTACCAGGGCAAGGTCGGCTCGCAGCCCTGCTTCTAGCCGCCCCCGGTCGTGCAGGCCCGTCATGGCTGCGGGGTTCTGCGAGACCAGCCCCACGGCCCGCTCGAGGGGCAGCACTCCCTCGGCAGCCAGCTTGAAGGCGCTCTGGAGCAGCGAGGAAGGGTGGTAGTCGGCGGCCAGCCCGTCTACCAGACCGGCCTGGATTCCTTCCAGAGCACTCAGGTTGCCCGAGTGCGAGCCGCCCCGGAAGGCGTTGGGTGCGCCCATCACCACCCACATACCGCGCTGCTTGGCCTCGGCAGCGGCCTCGAGGCTAACCGGAAACTCGCTGATACTAACGCCCAGACCGGACATTAGAGCCACCTTTTTGGCGGTGTCGTCGTCGTGCGAGGCCAGCGGCACCCCCGAGGCCTGGGCTACCGCGCAGACCTCCTGGGCGATGGGCCAGGCCGAAGGGGCATCCCGTAGTTTGGCGGCCCTGGCCCGGATCTGTTCGTCTTGTTCTGGGCTCGCCCCAATCCATTTGCGGTAGTAGGCCACATACTGCTCGAGGTCACGGAACTGGCCCTGGCCGGGGGAGTGGTCCATCAGCGAGACCAGGTGTATCTCACCCTGGCCTACCGCTTCTCGCAGGATCGGCGCGGCGCTGGGGGTGGTCACCTCGAAGCGGGCGTGTACCCGTAGCTCGCTCAGCAGGGTATGGCGGTAGCGGTGAATCTGGTGGATGATGGCCAGGCCCTCCTCGGGGCCACGGTACTTCCAGCCCTCGATAAAGGAGATGGCCGCGTAGGCGGTGGTGATGCCGTTGGAGACCAGGCGCTTGTCGAGTTCGTGCAGGGCCAGCTCGAAGGGAAAATGGCTGCCGGGGCGGGGCTGCAGCTCGCGCTCGAGCATATCCCCATGCACATCCACAATGCCGGGAATGGCGGTCAGGCCACCGCAGTCCAGACCGCCCGACACGTCCCCCTCCAAGACTTCGGCGATGAGTTCACCCTCGAGGCGTAACGAGCCGGTCTCGATTACACCCTCGGGAAGGACAATTTGCAGATTGGTAAGCCACATATCAGGTCAGGCGCTGCCGGATTTTGGCGCTCAGGTAGTCCACGCTAATTACCGCTACCAGGATTACCAGGATTACCGTGGTGGCGGCCTGGAAATTGAAGGAGCGCATGGCCTCGGTCAGAAAGAGCCCAATCCCGCCAGCCCCCACCAGGCCCAGCACGGTAGCGGCTCGCACATTGGACTCAAAACGGTAAAGGGTCATGGAGATCACGGTAGGAACAACCTGCGGCCAGACCCCGTGGGTAAAGACCTGCAGGCCGTTGGCCCCGGTGGCCCGCACTGCTTCGACCTGGCCGGGGTCTACCACCTCGATGGCCTCGGAAAAGAGCTTGGCCAGCACCCCGGCGGTATAGAGGGCCAGGGCCAGAATCCCCGGAAAAGGCCCCAGCCCCACCGCCGCTACAAAAATCAAGGCCAGCACAAACTCGTTGAGGCCCCGCAAAAAATCGGAAATCCGGCGGAAGAACTGGTAGAACAGGGGGTGCGGGCTGGTGTTCACCGCGCCCATTATGGCCAGCGGCAGGGCCAGCGGCAGCGCCAGGGCGGTGCCCCAGATGGCCATCTTGACGGTGATGATCATCTCGTTCACGTACTCGGCCAGGCGCGAGGTGTCGGGAGGGAAAAAGCCGCTGCCCGGGCGCGCGGGGTCTCCCACAATAAGTAGCCAGCTACGCTCCAGCCCATCCAAAAGACGCTGGGGGCTGATCTCGGTGCCAAAACTGGCCCAGACCAGAATGCCCAGGATGCCAAGCCACAGAACCCGGTTCCAGAGGATCCGGGTTCTGACTGCTGAAGGTGGGTTGATGGGGGCGCTAGTACGGGTCATGGGGCTCTGCGCGGCGGGCAGGTGGATGTGCGGAAGGCGACCACTGGCCGGAAGGACTCGTACTCTTCTGGGGTGGCAGCCACAAAGCGCCGCAGCCCCAGCCCAGCAAACCACTCGGGGTTGTTGAACTCCAGGATGGCCCGCTGAATCTCACGCCTGAGGGTTGCGGGCAGGTCGCGGCGGTAGGCCAGGGGTGAGGAAGGAATTCTGGCCGAGCGGTGCAGAACATAAAACTCTTGCTCCAGCCCCCTGATCCGGCCTTCGCGGGTAGCGGCGATGACCCCTAGGTCGAAGGTGGCGCCTACCGGGATGGTGCCGTTGGCAACCCCCAGAATCACGTTCTGGTGAGTACCGGCAAAAAAGATCCGGCTAAAGTACTGGGTGGGCTCGATATTGAGCCGGGTGCAGAAGTCGTGCATGGGTACCCTAAAGCCAGAGGTAGAGCCAACGTCCACAAAGGCGAAAGGCTGGCCCCGGGCGTCGGCCAGGGTGCGGATGGGGCCGCCGCGCCGGGCAATAATCAGGCTGTAGTACCCGTCTCCTCCGGTGACCGAGTCTTCTTTGGCGAAGGCCTGGGCGCCGGCCTGGGTTACGGCGTCGAGGTAGGAGGCCGGGCCAAAATAGGCCACATCTACCTGGCGGTTGGCCATGGCGATGGTCACTGCGGCATAATCGGCGCCGGGACGGAAGACCACCCGGACACCCAGCCGCTGCTGCAGATGGTCAATGAAGGGCTGCCAGCGCAGGGTGGCGTCGCGGACGGTCTCGGTAGGTACGGTGGCAAAAGTGATCTCGCGGGGCCAGCCGGTGCGGTCTACTGCCTGGGCCAGGGCCATCGAAGAGAGTACCAAAGCCAGTAACAGAACAAGCATATTTTTCATCAGAATCTCCTCCCAATGCTCAAGCTAAAGCTGATTTGTCAGGCCCCAGTATTGGCCGGGCTTACGCTGGGCTGAACTGCGGCGTAAGTGCGGGTACTTGCTCTGCTTGGGTAGTCTCGTCGTAGTAAAGCGAGTGGGAGACCTCGGAGTCCAGCCCGGCAGCTGGGCCGTCGAAGACCACCCGGCCCCGTTTGAGCGCTACTACCCGGTCGGCGTAGTGGCGCACGGTCTCGAGGTGGTGCAGGTTGCAGATTACCGCGATGCCGTCCTGGCTCTGGATATCGCGCAGGATCTCCATCACCTGCTCTGCGCTCTTGGGGTCCAGGGCCGAGATCGGCTCATCGGCCAGAATCAGGCGCGGCTCCTGGGCTAAGGCCCGGGCGATGCCCACCCGCTGCTGCTGGCCCCCCGAGAGGGTGTCGGCCCGCTGCCAGGCCTGGTCGGCCAGGCCCACCCGCTCGAGTAGAAACATGGCCAGCTCGCGGTCGCTACGCCTATACAGCTTGAGGCTCGAGGCCAGTGGGTTCATATACCCCAGCCGGCCCGTCAGCACATTTTCCAGCGCGGTGAGGCGCTTGACCAGATTGAACTGCTGAAAGACCATGCCAATCTGACGCCGGGCCTGACGCACCCTGGCCTCGGAAGCCCGGGAAAGCTCCAGATCGCCCAAAAACACGCGGCCCTGGGTTGGACGCAGCAGCCCATTAAGCAGGCGCATCAGAGTAGACTTTCCTGCCCCCGAAGGGCCAATCAGTACCGCAAAGCGGTCGGTGCAGAAGTCCAGATTGATATCAGAGAGCGCTACCGTACCGTTGCCAAAGCGCTGAGTCACCTGCTCTAACCGGATGAAGGGCTGAGTCATGAGCGTAGATTAGAGAGCTGCTGTCAGGCCGGGGTCAGCTCAAACGGGTGTGAGGCGTTTTCCAGACAGACAAATTTCTCGTGTCATTTGAAGATTGGCTAGGAGATGAAAATCTCCTGACGCTGGCCCGCAAGACTTCCACTAGGTTTACTGAGTTGAGCCGTTAATCTGCTTTTTTAGAGGAGAAAATATGTCACAGTTCGTCAAGCCTTACCTGGTTCTACTTTGGATGGTTCTGCTGCTGACACCGGCAGTTATGGCCCAGACCGCGGCGCCCCGCCCCAGCGGCCAGCTGACCATAGCCCTGCCCAACGACCCCAGAAGCCTGTTTGTGCCACGTGCTCCCGACCGTACCGCCCATAATGTGGCCTGGCAGATGTATAACTCACTGGTCTGGGTCAACGACCAGGGTGAGATTGCGCCCGACCTGGCTACCCGCTGGAGCGTTTCGCCAGACGGTAGAGAGTTCACCTTCACCCTGCGGACCGGGGTCAGATTTCACAACGGAGAGTTATTTGATGCCCAGAGTGTAGTGGCTACCTGGGAAACAGGCCGCGACGAGTCTAACGAATATGCCGAGATGTACAGCCTGGTAAGAGAGGTCCGGGTCAACTCTCCTACCAGCGTCACCCTGGTGCTAGCTGCTCCTAACGCCCTTTTTCTCAACATACTTGCCAACAACTGGGCCATGGTGCCCCCTGTTTACATCAGACAGGTTGGGCTCGACGGGTTTGCCGCCCGCCCAGTAGGCACCGGGCCTTTCCGCTTTCTTTCCCGTGTGGCCGGAGACCGGATCGTCCTCGAGGCCAATGCTAACTACTTCGAACCGGGCCTGCCCCGGCTGGCGCGGGTTGTCTTCCGGGTAATCCCCGATGCTACCACCCGGGTGGCCGCAGTGCGTACTGGAGAGGTAGATATTGCCCTTCGCCTGACCTCCGGCCTGGTAACCCCTCTGCAGAACAACCCCCGGGTCCGGGTTATCAACTACCCCAACGACCGGGTGTTTTACGTCGGTTTTAAGAATGTGGGCAATGGCAGAGGAACACCCCTGGAAAGGGTGGAGGTGCGGCGGGCCATCAACTATGCCATCAACCGCCCGGGAATTATCCAGGCCATCTTCGGTGGGCACGCCAGGCTCATCTCGGGCTTTGTGGTTGAGGGCAATCTGGGCTTTGACGCCAGCATACAGCCTTTCCCCTTTAATCCGGAGCGGGCCAGACAGCTACTGGCCCAGGCCGGGTTCGAGCGTGGCTTCAGTATCAGCATGGGCTGCCCGGCCGATGCCTATGTGCACATCAACGAGGTCTGCCTGGCGATTCAGCGCGACCTGGCCAGGGTGGGAATTGACCTCACCCTCGAGTTCAGAACCAGCGCCGCCTTCTGGAGCCAGGAGCGCTATGGCGCGGTGGGGCCAATGTATGTAGACAGCTGGTCGTCTACGGTGGGCGAAGCCCTGCCCCGCCTGATTGGTGCACTAACCCCGGGAGCCTTCTTCAACACCTGGGAGGACGCCGAGCTGTACCGTCTGATTACCCAGGCCAGCACGACCGTTGACCGTACCGCTCGCGCTGCCGTCTACCGCCAGATTCAGCGGCGCATGTTCGACGAGCCCCCCTTTGCGTATCTATACCAGTTGGTGGTCTTCGAGGCAGTTAATGCTCGAGTTCAAAACTACCGCCCCCGCGCCGCCGAGGAGTTTTTCCTCAAGGGAGTAAGTGTGCGCTAAACCGGGAGTAAGCTCAAGACCCTATCAATGATTCACTACCTCGTCTTTCGCCTGGCACAGTCGCTAATGCTGATGCTGGGCGCTTTATTTCTGGTCTTCTTCATGGTGCGGCTCACCGGCGACCCGGTAGCGCTGATGCTCCCCAAGGAAGCTGGCCCCGAACAGCGCGCTGCTTTCCGGGCCGAGATGGGCCTGGACGGGCACTTGTGGGAGCAGTTTTACAACTACCTGGCCAGCCTTGTCCGGGGTGATCTGGGCTTGTCGCTTAGTACCCGGCAGCCCAACCTCGAGCTAATCTGGCAGCGCTTACCGGTCACCCTCGAGCTGGCCCTGGCAGCTCTGTTACTGGTGCTGGTCATGGCGGTCCCGTTGGGACTTATCGCGGGGTTCAGGCCGGCAACCCTGGCTGACCGGCTGGTACAGTGGCTGGCTTTCTCGGGCCAGGTTGTGCCAAGTTTTCTGCTGGCAATGCTGCTAATCCTGCTGTTTGCAGTAGAGCTGGGCTGGCTGCCCTCCTTTGGCCGGGACAACCCCGCGTCCCTAATTCTGCCCGCGCTGGCGCTGGGGCTGGCCGGCTTCTCGCAGCTGGTAAGGCTGGTGCGTGCGAGTGTGCTCGAGGTTCGCGGCTCGGACTTTGTTCGCACTGCCAAGGGCAAGGGCCTGAATGAGTTCTGGGTCGCCACCAAGCACGTGCTGCCAAACGTGACCATTCCGCTAGTTAGCGTGCTGGGAATTCAGTTTACCTATCTGCTGGGCGGCTCTATCTACATCGAGACCATTTTCGCCTGGCCGGGCCTGGGCAGTCTGCTCAACACCGCTATCCAGGACGCCGACTTTCCCCTGGTGCAGGCCATAACCCTTTTTCTGGCCTTCTTTGCCATTACCGTGCAGCTACTTGGCGATCTGCTCTATGCCTGGCTAGACCCCAGGGTGAAGCTGGGATAAACGAGTATGGCGAATATTCAATCTCATCGCATTGTTCCGCGTGCGCGCAGACACTTTGGCGGCATTCTGGGGGCTGGACTTCTGCTGCTGATGGTGCTGGTGGCAGTGTTTGCACCGCTGGTTGCTCCTCACTCCCCGTATGCGGGCGATTTCATTAATGCCAACCTGCCCCCCGCCTGGCATCCCGGTGGTAGCCCAGCCCACCTGCTGGGAACCGACCAGCTCGGGCAGGATCTGCTCTCACGCATAATTTACGGAACCCGGGTATCGCTCACGGTAGGCTTTCTGGGGGTGTTGGTAGCCCTGGTGCTGGGGGTCGGGCTGGGCCTGCTGGCAGGTTACTACGGGGGCCGGCTCGATGCCATTTTGAGCGGCGTTACCAACCTGCTGCTCTCCGTACCCTACCTGGTGCTGGTGGTGGTACTGGCCTCGGTGCTGGGGCGCAGCCTGGAAAACGTGATTCTGTTGTTCGGGGTGACCTGTTCGCCAATCTTTTTCCGCCTGGTGCGGGGGGAGGTTTTGCGGCTCAAGGCCCTGCCTTACGTCGAGGCCGCGTACAGCCTGGGTTGCAGCGATGGCCGCATAATGCTACGCCACCTGCTGCCCAACCTGCTGGGCCCGCTGGCCACCCTGGCTACCTTCGAGGTCTCGGCCATGATCTTTTACGAGGCCGGGCTGGGCTTTCTGGGGCTGAGCGTACCTCCCGACGTGCCGAGCTGGGGAAATATGCTGGCTCTGGGGCGGCCTCACCTGGGCACCCACCCCTGGATGGTGATCTTCCCCGGGCTGGCCATTGCTCTGGCCGCCTTCAGCATCAATTTGCTTGGTGAGTGGATGCGCCAGCGCTTAGACCCCCGGTCTCGCTAACTGTTTTTGCCCCAGACCGATCCAGCCCAAAAGACTTAGCGCACACTACCCACCAGGCCGGTTGCCTCGACTTGAAACACTGGGTTACCGTGAATCCTCGGCAACGCTTGGTCTAAGAGCACGCTGTAAGAGGCTCGGCGCTTGTAAGGAGCGTTTCGAGGCAAAAGTCTGATGCCCTGCAGGCCGTTAGGAGAGATCCCGAGCATCCCGCTAGTCAAGTTGCATGCATGCCCTCCTGGATTGCTTCGTCGGCCTGCGGCCTCCTCGCAATGACGACGGGAACGTATATTTTCGTCATTGCGAGCATCCGAAGGATGCGAAGCAATCCAGATCACCTCGACGGCTGATGGGCTTACGAGCCTCTCCTGGATAGATTAATCATCCCCATCCTCGGCCACTCCATCACCCAGTCCATTGCTTCGTCGGCCCAAGGGCCTCCTCGCAATGACAAAATAAGGGCCTCCTTGCAATGACCACAGGATTGTATTTTTGGGTATTGCGACCACCCAACTCGATGGCGCAGAGGGCCAGGCTCCGGGTGTGAAGCAGTCCAGAGCACCCCGGCGGCCAGAGTGCTCTGGTACCCCTCGGGACTGCTTCGGTCCCATCAGGGCAATGAATACTAAGTATGTGAAGAGCGGTCTAGATGATCCGGGCCCGCAGCTTGGCCGAGCTCCAGTCAACCAGCCGCACGGTGATCAGGATGATGATAATGATCGCTAGAGTAGCCTGAAAGTCGAAGCCGCGCATGGCCTCCTGCAGGTAAAAGCCGATGCCACCTGCCCCAACAATGCCCAGGAAGGTCGCGGCCCGAACGTTAACCTCGAACCTGTACAGAGTGTAAGAGGTAAAGAGTGGCAGGATCTGCGGCCAGTACCCATACAGCAGTACCATCAAAGGGGAAGCTCCGGTGGCCTTGACTGCCTCGACCTGGCCCGGGTCCACATCTTCGATGGCTTCGGAGATGAGCTTGCCCAGACTGCCCACGGTGCTAAAGGCCAGCGCCATGATGCCGGGGAATGGGCCCAGACCCAGCGCTGCTACAAATATCAGCGCCAGCACCAGGTCGGGCAGCGCACGCATGAAGTCCAGTACCGGCCGGGTCAGGTTATATAACCAGGTAGGGGCCACGTTTTGCGCCCCCATAAATGCCAGTGGCACTGCCAGCACCAGCGAGAGCACGGTCCCCCAGAGGCCCATGGCCACGGTCACCAGCATCTGCACGGTGTAGGTCTCGATGCGAGAGAAATCGGGAGGGAAAAAACCTGATCCGGGGCGGTCAGGAGAGCCGAAAATGAACCGAACCGAGTCACCTATGCCCGAGATCAGCCCGCCTGGGCTGATCTCGGTGAGTGGATATGCTGCCGCCAGTGCCAGAAGTACCAGGACCGCTGCTACCAGGTTGAAACGCTTGGCGCGTTGAACCGACGCGGGGGGTCTGGTCACGGGCGAGCGTGGGCTGGCTTCAAGCATGGGCGGTCCTAGCGCTGCCTGGCCAGCTCGTCGCGCAACCGACCAGCCTCGCGCACCATGGCATACTCGGCGTCAGTTACCACTACAAAGCGCGTGGCCCCAAAACCTTCCAGCACCCGGGGGTCACGCAGACTCAGAAAAGCCCGTGTTATGAGGGCGCGGCAAGGTACAGAAAGCCGTGCGCTTGCAGTAACGGGGCTGTTAGGAATAGGGGGTGAGGTCCAGATGACTCGGAAATCTTCCCGTCTGGCCTGGCCCGCTGCAATCATCCGGCTCAGGGTCGTGTCTGCAGTAGCGGTGGCGTCTACCCTGCCGTTGAGAACGCTCAGAATGGCGGCGGGGTGGGTACCTGCGAACACCACCTGGCGGAAGTGGTCTTCAGGACGTATGCGGGCCTCACGCAGAAAATGAACCAGCGGGATCAGATAGCCGCTGGTGCTGTTGGGGTCAACAAAGGCAAAGTTTCTACCGCGCAGATCCTCGAGGGTGCGGAAGGGCGAGTCGGCCCGCACCAGGATCAGGCTGTGATAGGAGCGGCCAGCATTTACCCGGTCCGCTATGACCAGCGGTATTACCCGGGTCTGCCTGGCGGCCTGGACGTAGGCTTCTGGCCCAAACCATGCAAGATCCAGGCGGTCATGGGCCATGGCCACAATGATGGCGGCATAGTCTGCCCCCACCGTAACCCGGAAGCGGCTGCCGGTCTGCTGCTGCAGGTACTCGAACAGAGGATTAAAACGCAACCGTACCGCGGCCTCATCGGCTGGCAGGATACCGAAGCGGATCTCGGCGGGGCAGACCCCGGGGGCTGGGCTGGGCTGGGCCAGGGCCAGGCCAAACAAAAGAACTATCAGGCTGAGCAAACGTTTCATGTCTTCCTCCTATGAGATAGCCAGTTGTGGTGAGTCAGTTGGTAATGGGTTTTCGCCGTAGTAGAGCATGCGCGCAGCGCCATCGGTAAGGTCGCCATTGCTGCCATCGAAGACCACCCGGCCCGCTTGCAGCCCGATCACCCGGTCGGCATACTCGCGAACGGCGCCCAGAAAGTGCAGGTTGGCGATGACCATCAGGCCGTCCTGATCGCGGATGGAGCGTAAAATTGCCATCACCTGCTCCGAGCTTTTGGGGTCGAGGGCCGATATGGGCTCATCGGCCAGGATTACCCTGGGCTTTTGGGCAAGGGCCCGGGCAATACCCACCCGTTGCTGCTGGCCACCGGACAGGGTATCGGCCCGCTGCCAGGCGTAGTCGGCCATGCCTACGCGTTCCAGCAGGTGAAAGGCGAACTCCACTTCTGCTTTGGGGAAGGCCCGGGTCAGGCTGCGCCACATGGCACGGTAGCCCAGGCGGCCCAGCAAGACGTTGTCCAGCGCGGTGAGGCGCTTCACCAGGTTAAACTGCTGGAAGACCATCCCGATCTCGCGTCGGGCCTTCCGCGCGGCCGCAGCGGGGGCGCGGGTGATCTCCTGGCCTCCAACCCAGACCCGCCCTTCACTGGGGCGAATCAGCCCGTTGATCACGCGCATTAAGGTAGACTTGCCCGCGCCGGATGGCCCAATAAGCACGGTGAAGTGATGCGGGTGCATCTCCAGGGTGATCTCGGCCAGGGCCTGGGTACCGTTGGCGAAGCGGTGGGTGACAGACTCGAGGTGAATCAAAGGGCTACCTCCCGCAAGAAAGTTAACGGGAGGCCGTGAGTCCAGCGTCATCAGACCTATTACCTCGGCCTGACAAATACCCGGGTCAAAGCGCAGCGTCGGATCTGCCGTAGACCATCGGAGTCGAATTTCCCTCGGGGCAAGTGGGCAAAAGCCCTGGGCAGTGTGCTCTTAACACCAGGTCCCAACAGGCCTCACCCCGAGCCGCCACACCATCCGGCGAGCCCTCCGCCGCCATTGGGCCGGGCGTCGCCGCCTTTTTCCACCCTTGAAGGGCTTTAGGCCCCTGGCGATGACGGCCATAAACCTGAAGTATTTTTGTATTGCAGCCCACCGAGGCGGGCTTTTGCTCGCGACCTTGCGTACTGGCAGCCTCGCAAGCGGTATTGTTGCCCGTGATCTGGCATCACCAAGCAGCCACCGCAGAGCGCAGCATTTTGTGCCCTGCCCAGTAGATAAAACGCCCCTGGCGCAAAGTACCTACCACCCGCAGCCGTGGGCTGGTCTCCAACAAGACCAGGTCGGCTTGTTGACCTGGAACCAGGCTCCCGCGGTCGTGCAGCCCTACTGCGCGGGCCGGGTTCAGGGTAACCAGGCCGATGGCCTGCGGAAGTGACAGATAGCCGCGTGCAGCAATCGTCCAGGCGGCCTGGAGCATGGCGGCAGGGTAGTAGTCGGCGGCCAGGATGTCCAGCAGCCCCGCCTGCAGGGCCTCGAGGGCCGACAGGTTTCCCGCAAGCGAGCCCCCACGCAGGGCGTTGGGGGCGCCCATCACCACCGCCATGCCCCTCTGCCGGGCCTCCTGGGCGGCCTCCCTGGTTACCGGGAACTCGCTGATGCTGGCCCCTAGCTTATGTACCAGCTCTACTTTTGCTGGGGTGTCGTCGTCGTGCGAGGCCAGTCTCAACCCGTTCTGGGCGGCAAGCTGGGCTACCTCGGCTACCACCTCCCAGGCTACCGGCACGTCCCTGGCCTGCAACAGACGTTCTTGCAGGCGGGCTTCTACTTCCTCGCGGCTCTGGTCGCGCCACCGAGCGATGAAGCCCAGATAGTGCTCCAGGTCGCGGTACTGCCCCTGGCCTGGGGTGTGGTCGTTGAGCGAGACCATGTCTACCAGGCCCTCCCCCAGCAGCTCGGTGAGCACAGGGGCGGCGCGGGGGTTGGTTATGTCGAATCGCGCGTGTACCCGGAAGTCCACCAGCAGCCCGGTTCTTAAGCCCGCAACCCCCTGCACCAGCTCGCGGGCCCGTTCCTCGGTGCGAATCTGGCCTTTCTGGCGATGCTCGGCGAAGGAGATGGCCGCGTAGGCGGTGGTGACGCCGGCTGCGGCCAGCCGCTTGTCGAGCTCCAGCAGGCTCATCTCGAGGGGAAGCTGCGCGCCCGGGCGCGGCTCTACCTCCCGCTCGAGCATATCGCCATGCAGATCTACCAGGCCAGGTATCGCAGTCAGGCCCGCACAGTGCAGGTCGGGGTGGGGGGCCGGGCCTTCACGCACCTCGGCCACCCGCCCACCCTCGATGCGCAACGAGGCCGATTCCAGCACCCGGTCCGGCAGCACCAGTCGCAGCTCACTCAGCCACAATGGACGGGAAGTGACATGGTCGAGGGTGGTATCACCTAGCTCCATACTCCAGCACCTCCAGGCGCAGCTCACGGTCAATCAAGTGCTCCACTTCCTCGGGGTGGTGAAAGACTCCTACCAGGGCGGTACCCTCTGCTTTCAGCTCGGCCAGCCGCGCCACCAGGGCCTCGCGGGTCTGGTGGTCCAGGCTGGCTGTCGGCTCATCTAGCAGCAGCAAGCGACGGGGCTGGATCAGGGCCCGGGCCAGGTTGACCTTCTGCTGCTCCCCGCCGGAAAAGGTGCTGGGATAAGCAGCCCACAGCTCGGGTTTGAGGGCAAAGGCTCGCAAAAAGCGCTCGGCAGTAGTAAAAGCATCCTGCTGCCCGGCCTCCAGCAGCGGTTCGGCCACCAGTTCCAGGGCAGTCACCCGCGGGCGGGGGCGCAGGAACTGGCTGACCATCCCGATCTCCTCCCGCCGCAGCAGGGCAATATCCACGTCGGCGGCGCGGGCCAGGTCAACCCGGCCATAATTCGAGTAAAACCAGGCCGAGCCAGCGCTGGGCCGGTAGGTGCGAAAAAGCGAGCGCAACAGGGTAGACTTCCCTACCCCGTTAGGCCCGGCCACCAGCAAGAATTCGCCTGCGGCCAGATCGAAGCTGAGGCTACTGAACGCTGGAATCTCCCGGCCGGTCTGGTGCAGGATAAAGCGCTTAGCAAGGTCACGCACTTCCAGTACTTTCACAGGCTAGCCTCCTTAGGTTACTCGCATAGCGAGTATCGGTTAGTCACTCCAAATCCTCGACCACTGCATCACCCACTCCATGCGCTACGCGCACCCCCTGGGGAGCATCTTCAATGCGGCGCAGGCCAAAGCGCAGCAGGGTGGCGATTTCGCGCGGCATCCCGCTGTTTAGCACAGCCTGCACTGCGGCCTCGAGGTCGTAGGAAATACGAAAAAACTCAAGTCTCATACTCTGGGTCTCCAGCAGGGCAAACGAGGCCCGGGGGTCGCCGTCCAGGCTGCGCCCGACTGCCCCGGGGTTGATGAACAGGGTCTTTCCCACCTGCTGGGCAAAGGGCTGGTGGGTGTGGCCCAGCACTACCACGTCGGCCCTCAGGCTCGAGGCTAGCCGCCAGAGGCCAGCCTGGTCTTGCGGGCTGTAGCTCTCATCGAGCTTTTCTGGCCCAGCGTGTAACAGGCGGTAGGTCTGCTGGTCGAACCGGTACTCCATCTGCCAGGGCAGGCCGCGCAAATACCGCCGATTATCTTCACCAAGCTGCTGCTGCGCCCAGGCCAGCGCGGCCCGTTTGAGCGGCTCGGTGCGCGGGCTGCTGGGCCGGGAGCTGGCCGTGCTCAGGTCCCAGGCGGCGGCCTGGTCGTAGTTGCCCAGCACACAGGGGATGGCCTGCTGGCGCAGCAGCGCAATCACCTGGTTGGGAAAGGCCCCGTAGGCCACCAGATCCCCCGCGCACAGCACCAGCTCGGCCTTCAGTCTTTTTAGCTCATCCAGCACAGCCCGAAGGGCCGGCAGGTTGCCGTGAACGTCGGCAATCAGGCCCAGCCTCATGCGTACTTCTCCACAAAAGCCTGGGTGCTCCCTCGCAGGTCGGCCAGGCGCTCCTTGAGCAGCTCGTGCGGCCAGTCCCACCAGCCGATGCGCTGCAAGCCCTCGATGATCTCGGGACTAAAGCGCAGGCGCAGCGGCCTGGCCGGAACCCCCACCACGATGGTGTAAGGCTCCACATCTTTGGTTACCACCGCCCCCGCGCCAATGGCCGCCCCGTGGCCCACGCTCACCCCGGGCATTACCGTGGCGTTGTGGCCGATCCAGACATCGTGCCCGATGACCACGGGGGTTGAGCGGCGCCACTCGAAAAAGGCCTGCTCGTCCTGCCCCAGGCCATACTGGGCGGCGCGGTAGGTAAGGTGGTGCGAGGTGGGCCGGTCTAAGGGGTGGTTGCCGGGGTTGAGCCGCACATACGAGGCAATGGAGCAGAACTTTCCCACCTGAGTGTAAATCAACTGGCAGCCCTGCATCAGATAGCTGTAATCGCCAATTTCCGACTCCACAATACTGGTCTCTTGTGCTACCTCGCACCAGGCCCCCAGCCTGGAGCTTTTGATAACTGCGGTAGGGTGAATGGTGGGATGGGGGCTGAGTCTTTTCATGGCGGGCCCTTAGAGTTTGGCGTGCACCAGCTGCTGGGTGTAGGGGTGCTGGGGGTCGTCGAGCACCTGGTCTACCAGGCCGCTCTCCACCACCTGCCCGTGGCGCATCACCAGCACCCGGTCACAAAGGGTGCGGATCACCCCCAGGTCGTGCGAGACCACCAGCATGGCCACCCCCAGCTCGCGGCGCAGCCGGCGCAGGGTGTCTAGCACCAGGGCCTGCACCGAGACATCCAGCCCGGTGGTGGGCTCGTCCAGTAGCAGCAGGGCCGGCCGCAGGGCGATGGCCTTGGCCAGCTGCACCCGTTGCTGCATTCCCCCCGAAAGCTGAATGGGGGGTGCGTCCATCCTCTGCAAGGGGAACTCCGAGGCTGCCAGCGAGCTCTGGGCCACCTGGCGCAGCCGGGCAAAGTTGCGCTCGCCACCCAACACCAGCCGCTCGGCCACATTGCCCGAGGAGGTGTTGCGCATACGCAGGCCCAGGTAGGGGTTCTGGTAGACGATGCCGATATGCCGCACCCGCAGCTCGCGGCGGGCGTAGCGGTCCAGGGCGAACAGGTTGGCCTCCCGATACCCGTCCAGCTCCAGGTTATACACCCCGGCATCGGGGGTCTCTTCCAGGTTCAAAAGCCGCAAAAGGGTGCTCTTGCCCGAGCCGCTCTCGCCCACCACCCCCAGTACCTCGCGGGGGTAGACCTCGAGCGAAACGTTTTCCAGGGCGCTTACCGCCCCGTAACGGCGGTACAGCCCCTCGGCCCGCAAGAGCGGCTGCAAACTAACCAGCTTTGGCGGCAGAAGCGGCTCAGTCGCGCAGGTAGCCGTCATGGTAAAACCTCCCCTGCTGGTCGAAGTAGGTAGGGCCGGTTGCGGCCTGGCGCAGAATCTTCTCGCCATAGCCCGAGTCGGAAAGCTCGTAGAGCGCCGAGCCGTCGTCCTGCGGCAGCTCGTTCAAAAACTTGTGGCGCACCCCGGTGCGAAAACAGGCAAAAGCCCGCTGATCCTCGACCTGGAAGGGCACGTCGTCAAAGGCCAGGGGCCGCACCTCGGTATAGGGAGGCACCGCGTAGAGCCGCTTCTCGCGCCCGGCCGAGAGCAGGGTCAGGCTTTTGGCCTGGTGCAGCTTGGGCAGGTCCCAGCGGGGGATCGGGCTGGGGCTCATCACGTAGCGCCCATGCACCAGCGCCGGGTAGCTGGCCCCCTGGATGATCCGCCGGTAACGCACCAGCTGCTCGTAGAGCTTGAGCCAGATCAGCCCGTAGTCCGCATCGGCGTGCATCTGGCGGGCCTGGGAGATGTTGGGCTCCACCGACCGCAGCGGCTCGGGGTCGGGCACCTGCAAGACCAGCACCTGCCCTTCTTGCAGAATTTCCTCGGGAATGCGGTGGCGGCTTTGGATAATGGTGGCAGCCAGGGCATCGGTGGTGGTCTTGACCCCGGTCATGCGGGCCACAAAGCGGCGCAGGCTGGCGGCATTGACCGAGTCGTCGGCCCCCTGGTCAATCACCTTTAGCACATCGCCAGGGCCCACCAGGGCCAGGGTGACCTGCAGGCCCCCCGTACCCCAGCCCCGGGCCATGGGCACCTCGCGGCTGGCGTAGGGTACCTGGTAGCCGGGCAGGGCGATGGCCTTGAGAATCTTGCGGCGCAGTTCGCGCTTCGCCGACTGGTCTAAGAAGGCGTAGCTGTGGTCCTGCCAGGGCTGGACCAGGTCGGCCAGTTTCATGGCTCTACCTCCTGGGGCTCTTCCTGGGCCTGCTGCGGTGGCCCGGGCTGCTCGCGCACCCGGCGCATGGCCTCGAGGGCCGACTGGAAGGTCACGTAGTGCGGCAGTTTGTAGTGGATACAGAAGCCCGAGGCCTCTACCGGCTCGGTGTGGTAGAGCACAAACTCGGCAGTATGGGCGGGGTGCGGCTCGGGGGAGCGCATGTTCAGCTCGAGCATGGCCGCGGCAATTACCTTGACCTCGTTCCAGCCCAGGGTAGCGGCAAAGCCCAGCTCGAGCTCGGGCTTCTCGGCAGAGCCGGCAAACTTGCTCACAATCTCGGCCTGCGAGACCCGTACCCGCCCCGCGCTGAAAACTGACCCGGTGCCAGGGTGGCAGAGCCGCACCTCGGCTTCGCCCAGCCTTACCTCGTTGATGGTGGGGTGGCTGATGCCGTAGCCGCGCATATCGGCGTAGCCCAGGGTCAGAATGCCGCCGGTATCGCCCCGGGCCAGCCCTTGAAGCTGATGGGCTCTGGGCGCCGGGAACAAGAGCGGCTCGCGGGTCAGGTCGGGTATCTCGTCCAGCGGGGTCTGATCGGGCGTGTGGGCGGGCAAGAGGCCGGCCTGGCGCTGCCAGGCCGCCAGGGCCGGGTAATGGGGCGGGGCGGGCTGCTGGGCCAGACTAGCCTGCTCGAGCAGGGTTGCACCGTTTTTGACCACCTCCAGCCGCAAGACCCGGTGGGAGTAGTCCAGGGTAGGGCCCAGCACCTGCCCACCTGGCAGGTCTTTGAAGGCGGCCGAGATGCGGCGCAGGGTGAGAAGCTGGTCCTGCTCCACCGGCTGGGCATAGCCCAGGCGGGGCTGGGTGGTGCGGTAGGCCCGCAGCAGCAGCACCGCTTCGTAAAGCTCGCCCCCAGTCTGGGCCAGGGCCAGGGCGGCCAGCTCGGGGGCATAAAGCGAGGCCTCGCCCATCACCCGGTCTAGCAGGTAAGGCAGGG
Source organism: Deinococcota bacterium (assembly GCA_041695225.1). Classification (GTDB taxonomy): domain Bacteria; phylum Deinococcota; class Deinococci; order Deinococcales; family Thermaceae; genus Meiothermus. The sequence continues at coordinate 75,939 of JBGFRI010000005.1, read as the reverse complement.
CTTCTTGCACGGCCAAAACCCGCCCCGGGCTCAGCCCGCCCCGTAGCTCGGCGAAAAGCCGCTCGGCTTCCTGGATGGCCTGCTCACCGCCTCTGGCTGCAACATAGGCCATCTAGCTCACCTCCACGCTGGTGGTGCGGGGCAGCCCCAGCACCTGGCTTCCCAGCACAAAAAACACATCCCAGCCCAGCGGGTAGTGCACGGCCTGCTGGCGCAGTCGCCAGAATTCTTCGGGCAGCCCACCCAGCCTGACCAGCTGCTCCCCTTTGATGCCAGGACCAGACCAGCGACGGGCCGGGCCGCTGGCGCTCACGCCCAGCACCAGGGTGGCGGCGCGGTCGGGGTAGAGCAGCTCGCCACGCCGGGCCAGGGCAATCTGGGCCAGGCTGGCCTCCTCCACCCTGGGGAAGAAGAGGTAGTCGGCCTCCGCCGGTTCTGCCAGGCGCGCCCCGGTATCCCGCAGCAACCGCAGTAAGTCGGTATCGGGGGTGTAGCAGCGGGTCTCCTGGTCGGCCAGCACCTCGCCCAGCAAAAACAGTGGCTGGGGGCTTTCGGGCAGCGGAAAAAGCTGGCCGGGGTAGGCCAGGGCCTGCGTCATGGCGCGGAAGCTGGCCTGGGTGCGGGCCTCGAGGGGGGTCTGGACAGGGGCCATCAGAAGGTCTCCATCTGCACCCGGGTAGCTTCTACCTTGCGCAGCAACTGGTCTTGCTCGGCCTGCTGGCGCAGCGACTCCTCGGCCAGAAAGGGCTGAATTTTGTCCAGGCCCACCCCCTGCTGCACGGCCAGATCGAGCAGTGCCACCGCCAGGGCCTGTTCCAGATCGCGTCCCAGACATGCCCCGTAGCCGGTAAACCCGGCCTGCCGCACCTGTCCCTCGGCCATCAGCGCCTCGCCCAGGTGAAACAAGACCCCCTGAACGGTATCGCGGTAGGGCAGCATGACCAGCCCGGTGCGGTTATGCACCACCTCGAGGCTGCCCTGCTGGGCCAGGGTGGGCAGGATCTGATCGGCCAGAGCTTTTACCGCCGGTGCGGGCGCCCGGCAAAGCAGGCTCAGGATAGCGCCCTGGTCTAGCGCCTCTGCCACGGCAAACCTCCACAGGGGCTGGTTGAGTCTTGCTGGCCGGCGAATGGTTCGGGATACTGGGTATACTCCGGGCCCTGAGCGCCGGGCTTCCGGCTGGCTAATATCTGCACAGACCAATGTATATTTTGCCTGTGTCAAGCAGCGGTCAGCGCAGGCCAGACCTGTGCTGCGTCAGGACAGAGAAATCGCAACCGTCTGACCACTTTTCCCCTGGTCCTGGCATCCGGCCCGCCTTGGTCCTGAATGCCTTAGCGAGCAAAGCCCTGCCTGGCCAGCCAGTGTGCAGCAGGTAGCACCGAGCCTTTGGTTTCCAGGATGAGCCGGGGGGCGCCAGCAGTCTCGGCCAGTGCAGCGAACAATGCCCACCAGTTGACCCCGCCCTGGCCCGGGTTCCAGTGATAGTCGTAGGTTCCATCGTTGTCTTGCAGGTGCAGGTGCCCCAACAGGCTCCGGGCCTGGCGCACCCATGCGTCGGGGGTGGGGCCGCCAATGCGCTGCATCAGATGTACATGTCCGACATCCAGGCCGAGCCGAACCCAGGGGGAGTCAAAGGAGCGCACCAGCTCCAGCAGGGGGGCGGGGTTGGTGTCGCAGATGTTCTCAATCACCAGGGTCAGGCCCAGGCCGCTGGCTACCGAGAGTACGCTGGCCAGGGTCTGATGGGCGGCCTCGAGCTCCTGCGCCAGCCCGTTTTCCGGTGAGTGAGCCACCTGTGGATGACCAAAAAACAAGAAGGGGCTGTGGATTACCATGTGAGTTGCACCCAGCGCCGCGGCAAACTCCAGCGCCCTCAGGTAGCGCCCCGCCACAAACTGCTGTACCGCCGGGTCGGTGCTGGCAATGGACAGGCCGTCGTAGGGGCCGTGGATGCCCAGCCTCCCGGCATAACCGTCCAGCGCAGTCCTGGCCTGGGCTACCAGTGGCGCCCAGTCGCTGTCCAGCGCCCGTGCATGAAAACTGTCCTGTATCTCCAGGTCGCGCCCGCCTTCCTCCAGCAGCCAGTCGCGGTGAGCGGCGATTGAGCGAATGGGCATGGCTGCACCCAACAGAGGTGCAGACTGCTTGGCAGTGGTTTCGTTCATGGGTAACCTCGAGGCCTAACTCCACGAAAGCCTATTCCTGATATGTCATGGGAAGACCAGCCAGTAGCACTAGGTTACGGCTTTGCCGGAATCGCGTAAGCGACTCGCCTAGGGGCCTGGCTGACGGCAGCGGCTGCAAATAGATCGCTTTCCACACCATGGAAGTCTTAGACCATGCGAATGAGCCGGGCCGTGTACCCCACCGTGTATTTATCGAGGGGCGTGCGTACTACGCCAGCTGGTTCTTTACTGAGCGATAATCTACAACCACCGCCAACAGGGGGATACTCCCAGACCAACCCGGCAGTTCTCAAATGTCACAGGAAGCCGGTAGGAACCTGGCTAATATGGTGCCTGAGGGGAGATGCCAGAGCTATATACCAACGCCCCAGATCACTGGCCCCAGGTTAGGCTCGAGGGTCTGATTACCAGCCGGGCGCCCGAGGCCAGGACGGCCAATCACCTGATCTTTGCTACCACGGTGGAGACGGTCTTTCATAACTCGGGCATCCAGGTGCTCGAGGCCGATGTGCTGCGCCTGACCAGAGAAGGGGTGCTGGAAATTCCGCTGCGGGTGCGGGCCGAGGACGGCGAATATGAACTCTTTTTCTACCCGATCCCCGATGAAAAAGCCGCCGCCCACTATGTGGCCGTGCAGGAGCTGGCCCAGAAATGGGGGCGCATCCGCCCGGTCTTCTATAGCACCGACGATCTGCTGGCCATTTACCCCGAGGCCATAGAGCCGGTTACCCATCGGGACCGGCTCTACATCCAGGCTGCGCTAAGCCCGCCCAAGGGCCAGTACGCTATGTGGTGGGCCCGAGAGTCCGGGGAGCAGTTTCATTACAGCTCAACCTTCGACCTGATCGATCGTATCTACCGCGAGATCAACGGGCTCGAGATGCGGGCCTTTGCCCTGGTGCTGCGCGAACTGGGCATGATCCAGGAGGAGTACGAGTTCACCGCCTCGACCTTCTCCGACAGCAGTGTGGAAATTCCAGTCGAAGGCCCCGAGGGGGTGCCCATGATCATCTCTTTCTCTCAGCACCGGGGGCTGCGTTTCCACTTTCACATGGGGCGTGCGAGTGCGGAGTACCGCGATCTCTTCTTGAATCTGTTTTTGTTGCGGCTCAAGCTGTGGCGACGGGATGCCGACCTGGAGCAGGTCAAACGCCTCGACAGCCCAGCGTATATCTGGTGGCGAGAACTGGGCAAACGCTTGCGCCTGAATACCGGCTCGAGCGAGCAGGCCATCAGCGCGGTGGGTTCGATCAAGCGCTAGGGCATTTTGCTTCCATCGGAATTAGGACTGACGCCACCATTCAAGGCACTTCTGCACAAACCTGTGCTAAACCGATAAAACAACCCCTCTGGCGACTATTCTGGGCTTTTTTATCAGTCATGCTACCTATGACTGACGGAGGATAATCCTGTCAGGGAGGCTGTTTTCACCAGTTTACATCTGAGCCAAATACATTATGTAAATAGCGAAATATGCTATAATGGCCAGGTGAGCACAGAAGCCACTGTCAACTACGACGCCTCTGCAATTAAGGTTCTCAAAGGTCTGGAAGGGGTTCGCCACCGCCCGGCCATGTACATCGGCGGCACCCAGGCCGATGGATACCACCACCTGTTCAAAGAGATCCTGGACAACGCGGTAGACGAAGCCCTGGCGGGGTTTGCCAGCGAAATTGTGACCACCCTGAACCCCGATGGCTCCCTCACCATCGAGGACAACGGACGCGGGGTTCCAGTAGACATCATGCCGGAGGAAAACAAGCCTGCCGTCGAGGTGATATATACTGTCCTGCACGCGGGGGGTAAGTTCGAAGAAGGGGCCTACAAGGTTTCGGGCGGCCTGCACGGGGTGGGGGCCAGCGTGGTAAATGCCCTGGCCGAGTACACCCGGGTAGAGGTCTTTCGTGATGGGCAACACTACCTGATCGAGTTCAGCCGGGGTGAGGTGGTCCAGCCCCTGCGGTTTTTGGGCCCTGCCCCCAAGGGTAAGCGGGGTACGCGGGTAACCTTCCGGCCCGACTCCCAGATTTTCGGCAGTGAACAAAGGTTCGAGGCCAGCCGCTTACGGGCTCGACTGCGCGAGGTCTCTTTTCTGGTGGCCGGTCTGAAACTGATTTTCAAGGACGAAATTCACCAGAAAGAAGAGGTCTTCTTCGACAAGGGCGGGGTGGGCTCTTTTGCCAGATACCGCGCCGACGGCGAGGAGCTCCTCTACGACAAGCCGGTGCTGCTGCAAGGTCAGGTTGAGGCGGTGGGGGTGGATGTGGGCCTGGTACACACCAAGGGCTACAGCGCCAACCTGGCCAGTTTCGCCAACATGATTCCTACCGTAGACGGCGGCACCCACATCTCCGGTTTCAAAACGGCCTATACCAGGGCCATCAACACCTATGCCAAGAAAGCCGGGCTGGTCAAGGACCTCGAGCCCACCGGCGACGACCTGCTGGAAGGGCTTTCTGCCGTTATCTCGGTCAAGATTACCCAGCCGCAGTTCGAGGGCCAGACCAAGGGCAAGCTCTTGAACCCCGAGGCCGGTACCGCGGTCAGCAAGGTTGTATACGAAAAGTTTTCCGAGTACCTGGAAGAAAACCCCCGCATCGCCAAACTGATCTACGAGAAAGCCCTGCGGGCTGCCCAGGCGCGCGAGGCCGCCCGCAAGGCCCGCGACCTGATCCGCCGGGCCAACCCCCTCGAGTCCGACGACCTGCCCGGCAAGCTGGCCGACTGCCAGTCCGAAGACCCCGCCGAGGCCGAGCTTTTTATTGTGGAGGGCGACTCCGCCGGCGGCAGCGCCAAGAGCGGGCGCGACCGCCGCTTCCAGGCCATCCTACCGCTGCGCGGCAAGATCCTCAACGTCGAAAAAGCCGGCCTCAACAAGGCCCTCAAAAACGCCGAGGTGCGGGCCATGGTGGCAGCAATTGGCGCGGGCATCAGGGGCAGGGACAACGAGGAAGCCCATTTCAACATCGAAGACCTGCGCTACCACAAGATCATCATCATGACCGATGCCGACGTGGACGGCTCGCACATCCGCACCCTGTTGCTAACTTTTTTCTACCGCTACATGCGACCCATCATCGAGCAGGGCTACCTTTATGTGGCCCAGCCGCCACTGTATGGCCTCAAGGTGGGCAAGAGCAAACACGTTGAGTACATCTTCAACGACGAGGCCCTCAAAAAAGCCCTGGTCAGCATTGGCGACAAGCCCTACGAGATCCAGCGCTTCAAGGGCCTGGGTGAGATGAACGCCGACCAGCTCTGGGAGACCACCATGGACCCCGCTAAGCGCGTATTGAAAAAAGTAGACATGAAAGACGCCTCTTACGCCGCACAGATCTTCGACGACCTGATGGGCGCCGACGTGCAGCCCCGCCGCGAGTTCATCGAGGAGAACGCCCGCTACGCCCAGATTGAAATTTAGCCTTGCAGAAGTGTTTTGTCAGGCGTAACCTCTCAGGGCCAGGCGGTGTCCGTCGGGGTGCTGGATGGTCAAGTGAGTTTTCCATGAGCCCCGCGTACCTGTGGCGACCAAACCCAAGGGAGTTTCTTGGCAGGTTTTTGCGACCTGGGGATGCCCCCCCTAACAAGGGGGGTGGCGAGCGTCAGCAAGCCGGGGGATTGTTCCAGGGAAAACTTGCAGCGGTATCGCAGGCTCTATAAATCACCGTACCCACCCTCCCGATCCCCCCAACCCCCCTTAGTAAGGGGGTGAAAGAGCCCCGTAGGAAGGGAGTTTTCTATGAGCTGTATGCACCCTTGGCGCCAAAACGGAAGGGAGTTTCTTGGTAGGGTAGAACCAAGGGCGAGATCATTCGCGAGGCCGGCTTCAAGCAGAGGCTTCAGGTAGCCAAATCCACTGGTTTGCGGTTAGTAGCCGCTCGTGAGCCCCTTCTTTCGTACATACCTCACCGACCAGTTGAATAGCAGTGCACCAAGAGCGAAGAAGGCCGCTCCGTTTACTGCAGAAACCAATAAACCTGCAATTTCCAATGGTTCGCCACGGGCCATGATCTCCCGCATCTGGCTAACTCCCGGGGCTGCGGGTAACACGTATAAAACCCAGTTACTGGCGAGATTTAATTGCTCAAATGGAGTCACCAGGACAAACAGGAGGGCAAACTGGAGCAGGCTGATGAGCTGAGTAATCCTTTTCCATACCAGGGCTACTGCTCCCAGCATGAAACCCAGACCATAGGCCGCGAGTAGGACAGTCGCTACCACTGGAACAATTTCCCAGGGCAGCTGGAGTTTTACCCCTGTTAATAAAACCAGAATTGCGAGCACCAGCGAGTTGAGTATGAGAACAAATAAAAGCGCAGCCAAAGCACGGGCTAAGAAAACAACCAAAGGCGGGTGGGCTGCCATAAAAACTTGCTCCAGTACGCCTGTTTGCGCTTCTTCCGAGATGCCATTGCCGATACCGGAAAAGGCAATTATGAATAGAGTCCAGGCAATAAACCCAACCACCAGCGACTCCAGCCGATTGCCAAACTGGGCTACAGGGCCAGCCAGGTAGGTTGAACCCAGAAAAATACCATAAAAAATAAGAGTCAGAACCAGCAGCCCGCTCAGCGACTCACCAAAGTAGCGTCTGAAGACAATGGAGGTACGCAAGAATTCGTTATGGACGAGCCGAAACATCTTCGCCTCCCAGCAACTTCAGATACACCCCGCTTAGGCTGGCTCGAGCCCTTTCTACCCTTGTCACTCTCAGGTCTTTTACCAGGGCCAGCACCGGCCAAATATCCGCAAACTCGCCCGGCGCACTGATAATTTGTTGCTCGACCAGCGCCCCGGCTGCCTCGAGCTTGCTGGTAACTTCGGGTGACAGCGTCTCGCCTACCTCAATTTCGAAAACCTCCCTGGAGAAGCGGGCAATTAGCTCGTTTAGCTTTGCGTCCGCCACAAGGCAGCCTTTATTAAGAACAACTACTTTGTTAGCCAGCGCTTCAGCGATGTCTAGTTGATGGGTAGCGATTAGAACCGCCCGACCCTCGGCAGTCAGTTCGCGCAGAATTCGCTTCAAACTTTCGGCGCCCACCACATCCAGACCCAAAGCTGGCTCGTCGAGCAGTAAAATGCGAGGGTTATGCACCAAAGCCGCTGCTATAGCCACTTTCTGCTGCATTCCCCTCGATAGCTGCTGAACCAGAGAATTTCTCTTTTCTGAAAGGTCCAGCCGCTCGAGGAGCTCGATACTGCGCCTTCTGGCTTCTTTGTAGCCTATACCACGCAGTCTTCCGAAATATATAAGGTTCTCCAGTGGAGTCATTCGCCAGTACAGGTTTCGGTTGCCTTCCAGCACCACCCCAATTTCCCGCTTGATCCCTGGATTACGGGCAAGCCTCTGACCCAGAACTTCAATTTCCCCACCATCGGGCTCAACTAGACCGGCCAGCATCTTGATACAGGTGCTTTTGCCCGCCCCATTAGGCCCTAAGAACGCCAGTACCTCTGCTGCAACCAGGCGAAGGGAGACCCCCTGTACCGCCTGTACAACCCGGCCATGACGGTAGGTTTTTACCAGACCCTGGGCGGACAGCAAAACCTTTTTGCTCTCCCCGGTTTCAACTGGGGGATTGTTCCAGCAGCCAGTCTGACCAGCACTCGCAGGTGTTCCAATCATGATCTTGTTCCTTTCCAGGGCAGCCGAAGTGTGGTTTTGGTCCCCATGAGACTGGATGTTGGGCCTAATCTGGTGTAAATGCAAAGCCCCAATTCCACCAGCCCACTGGTTGTAGAAGACCCACGCACTGGCAGGCTTCTTAGCGACGTAAAGGAACTCATTTATCTGGCGCCCTTGGTGAACCGGCAGCTTACAGCAAAACAGTACAGCAAGGGGCTAAAGCTTGGGCTCCACCAGGCTGTTTACAGGATTAAGCGGCTGAAGCAGCTTGGTCTGGTTCGGGTGGCGCGAGAAGAGCAGCGTAAAGGTAGTCCCATCAAGTTTTATCAGGCTACTGCCAGTAGATATTTCGTCCCCATCGCACTTCTTAGTGATACCGGGCTTGAAAGCGTGCTTCAGCAAACATTCAATCACTTTGATGCCTCCTTTATTGCCGGAATACTGAAAACCTTGCGGGGAGCTACCCGGAGCTTCACCAGCGTAGGGCTCGAGGTTTATTTCGAGGGTGACCGGGTTAGCTCCTATCTGGCCGATCGCCAAGGCCGTAAGATTGACATCGATCTATTTCTCTCCTCCGAAGAGTCTGCATCACTGAGCCTGGTATCTGTGATCGGCCTCAGCTTCGATGACGCCAAATCTCTTCAGCGCGACCTGGTTGAACTGTTGAAAAAATATCCTTCTACCCCTTCGCAAAAACGCTATGTGGTGCGGGTTAGTCTGGCCGAGCTACTTTGATTACATAAAGCGAACAACCACCCTGGGCTTGCATACGCGTGATTGCGGCAGCCACCTGGGTCCGTCGAGTCGCTCGAGCCTGCGGAGCGCTGGCATCCCCCCGCCTGAAGGGTCGGAATGGCCGAACCTGAGATCTCGTCCAGCGTGTGGAAAACTTGCCCACCCTTACCACCCAACACTGCCACACGCGCCCATCTAATGCCAAAACTCCTCCGCCGGCACTGGAAACCCCGACAGGATGGAACCTAGCCTCCCCGCTCAGGACGCAAAAATTCAAACTCGGGCAAAAGGGCACGGCGCAACAAGTTCCTGCTGAAAGCGCGGCAGACCTGGACGGGCCGCTCGAGAACACTACCCCTGACAAAAAGCCTGCCGCACGAATGAGCTCGAGGCCGAGCGCTGCGCCGGGCGCCCTTGCAAGTCCAGAGCGCTAACTTTGCAGTCAGTTACGCCGCAGTATCTCGGCGTCGGCGGGCCGCCTGCGCAGCATCTGAGGGGTGAGGTTGGCCCGGCGGAAGTCGCCCATGCGTAGCTCGCTGACCACATTATTGCTGCTGTCGCGCAGGGTGATGGAGAGGGGCCGGGGGTCGGACTTGAGCACCAGAAGTTCCATGCTGGCAAAGCCCAAGGTGGCATCCCGTGGTGTGCCGGTAATGCGCCAGACTGCTCCGGCAGGGCTGTTTTGTTCGCCGGCCAGCCGTAGCGCGACTCGCTCGGAGAGCTGGTGAAAATCGCCCAAGTCGGCCAGGTTGATCCCCAATCCCTCCACGCGGGCCCTGGCCCTGGGCTGAATGATCAACTGATTGGTCAAGAACAAGTAGTTCCAGACTTCTCGATCCGAGACCACCATAAAGTTACCCTCGAGGGCAGCGGGTCTTTTGAACTCTACTCGAGCCAACTGCTCCCTGCCCGGAATCACCTGCAGTCTGAACTCGGCCTCCTGGCTGCTGCCGTCGGGTAGCTGTATCCTGCCGCTGATGGTAGCCTCCCAGGGCGAGCGGTCCAGGTTGGCCTGCACCTGACGGGTGATCTCGGGAATAGTCTGGGCCACCCCCAGGCCAAGGAAAAGTACAGCAGCTATTGCCAGTAGTTTATTCATTCATTGCCTCCAGGTGTTAGCCGGTAGCGTAGCCACAGGGAAAACCCGCCATCGTAGGCTGCATCCGCGCGAAAGCCGTGGGCCTCCACCCCCAGGCTAGCAGCCCATGGATAGGCCAGGGTTAGGTGCAGCTTAAGATTGTTGAATTGCTCCGGGTCCAAAGGAGCAGTAAGGGCGGCTTCCAACCGGTTGAGCTGCCCGGCCCGCAGGGTTGTAGTGAGCATGGTTCCGGCAGCATCTATTTCGCCCCGCCAGCCTAGCAGGCCGTAGAGGCGTGAATCGTCTACCCCCAGCCCAAAGGTGTAGGTCTGGGACTGTCGCAGCGCATAGGTTAGCTCGCCGGAACCTCGAGGCGTACCCAGCAGGTCTCGACTGAAACCAAGTTGCAGGCCCAGGGTCTGCCGGGGGGCCAGGCGGTAGCGCCCTGCCAGCCCCAGCCTTAATCCGCCCTCGGCCTGGTCGCCCACCCACAAATTGGAGCGCAGGGTGTTGCTATAAAGGGCCTCGATACTGGCTGCTAACGGCCCAAAGGTTCCACTGGCGCTGCCCTGCAGGCCCCAGCCCGCAAAGCCCAGACTGGCAAGCACACCATAGCTTACCTGCCCCAGGGCAGCAAACCCCATGGTGCTACCCAGACCAACCCCCATTGCGCCCTGCTGAAACCGGGTATGCAGGTCAAAAGTGCCCAGCGGGAGGGTGGCCTCGAGCGTGGGTGTGAGATGATCCGGCGACAAACGACCATACAGGCCAAAGCTGAGCGACTGGCCCAGGCCAAAAGCCGAAAGCTGAAGGCCAAGAATGACCATTACCAGGCGCAGCGAGCGCTGGTATCGGTGTTTTACCCGTTCTACCCTAAACACCTGCTCCTTTCCGCCGGGTCACCTGGTGATGTGGTTTTCTGCCTCTGCCCGATCGGCAACCTTAGACCTGCAATCTGCAATTGAATAGCACATAATACGGTGTGCAAGATTCGTGTTACCCTTAGCATATGCGGCTGGGCCAGAACTCAGGCCTGTCAAGCCTATCACGACCAGGCTGAAGTTGATTAGCGCAGCCAGATGAATATAAAGATGTCGCAGGTCGCAGGTCGGAAGCTAGAAAGACCTGAGACTTGAGACTTGAGACACTCCTAATTCGAGCTGCTTTTGCCCTGCAACTATCGCTTTTGTGGTCCAGATGTCAAAATGGGTGCGCTATGGCAAACCTTAAAAACCTTCCGGTTGGCAAAAAGGCTCCCGATGTGGTCTCGATGGTCATTGAAGTTCCCCGCGGCTCTGCCAACAAATACGAATACGACCCCGACCTGGAGGTAGTAAAACTAGACCGGGTGCTACCCACCGCGCAGTTTTACCCTGGAGACTATGGCTTCATTCCCTCTACCCTGGCCGACGATGGCGACCCGCTGGATGGCATAGTCCTCTCGACCTACCCGGTTCTGCCGGGGGTGCTGGTAGATGTGCGAATTCTGGGTATGGTGGACATGATAGATGAAAAAGGCGGCGATGCCAAAATTATCGGCGTGGTAGCCGAAGACCCCCGCTGGGATCACATTCGGGACCTGGCCGATCTGCCACTTGCCCACAAACAGGAGATCCAGAATTTCTTCGAGACCTACAAGGCCCTCGAGGCCCACAAGGGCAAGTGGGTGAAGGTTTCCGGCTGGAAAGACCGGGCCAGCGCGTTGGCCGAGGTCAGAGCCTGCATTGAGCGCTTCAAGCAAAGCCAGAGTCGCTAAGGGCAGGATCTGCGCATACGCCGGGAGCGCTTTTTGAGGCTCAGTTTACCCGCCGGAAACGGCAAGTGCCTTGCTGACTTTTACTGTGTAACAACCTGTCGCACCAGTCGCTTCTCTGCTGCAATTCCATTTACGCTCTTGTCTACCGCATACACTTCATAACTGGCCTGCTCTTCCGACAATTCTAAAATCGCATAGCCGTTCGCCTCGCCATCGAAGAACTCGAGCCACGGGTTCAACAGCTCCACCACCCGGTTGCCCAGCCAGGGCAGGCGGGTGCCAAAAGTGTCCCGGGGGTTGGGACTGGTGAGGCTGGGGGCCATAAACTCCATCCCGATTATCGCCTGCCCCGCAAAGCCCGGAGAGATGCGGCCGGCCAGGGCGCTGTGCAGGTCGCCCGAGAGTACAATCAGGTTTTGCTGGTCGGCGAGGGCGGCAATAATCTGGTCGCGCTCGTGGGCAAAGCCGTCCCAGCTATCGAGGTTGACGGTGGTTCCCAGCGCGGTAAGGGGCGAAAACATCACCGCGCTGCCCAGGCCCCGCCAGCGGGCTGTGCTGGTCTGTAAACCCACCAAGAGCCACTCGAGCTGTATCGGCCCCAGCATGGTGCGCCCAGGGTCGCTCGAGGCCGGACAACTGGTGAAGGTGCGCTGTTCAGGGCCACAGGGGTGGGGCGAGCGAAAACTACGGGTATCGGTTAGAGAGAGCTCCAGCATATCGCCAAAGCGCAGGCTGCGGTAGGTGAAAAGCTGTTCGCGGGGGTCTTGGGCGCTGGGGTCGAAGTAGGCGTGGCTGGGCACATACTCACGCCAGGCCTGATTGGCTTCCAGCCGCAGCCTCCTCAGGCGGTCGGGTGCATGCCGGAAGGGGTGGTCGGGCGCCCCGGGCGCGTTGCGGCTGGGGTCCCAGTAGGTGTCGTTGGCAAACTCGTGGTCGTCCCACATCACGATGAAGGGGTGCGCGGCCATTGCGGCCTGCATGTGGGGGTCGCGGTAGGCCCGGTAAAGCTGCCGAAAGTCGGCCAGGTTCACCGCCAGATAACTGCCCGAGGGCAGGCGGAAGGTGCGGCCCGGAAAGCGCTCGCGCCTGAAGCGGGGGTCGGCGGAATACTCGTAGATAAAGTCGCCCAGGTGTAGCACTGCATCCAGGTTTTCCAGGGCCAGGTGGGCGTAGGCCCCGTAGTAGCCGCTGGTATACTCCTGGCACGAGACCAGTCCCAGCCGGATGGGCTGCTTCATGCCGGGGGCCGGGAGGGTTTTGCTGCGCCCGGCGGGGCTATAGACCTGGCGGTAGCGGAAACGGTAGTAGTAGTGCTGTGCTGGTTGCAGCAGGCCAGAAAAATCTACCTGAACGGTGAAATCGGTCTCGGGGCCAAATGCGGCGCTCACCGGGGTCTGGTGTAGCACCGGGGCAAAGTCGGGTGATTCGGACAACTCCAGCCACAAAGGCTCCGGGGCGCGGTAGTGCTCTGGGGCGATGCGTGTCCACAACACCATCCCGGACTCGCTGGGGTCGCCCGAGGCCACCCCCTGGGGGAAGATAGCGGTACTTGCGTTTTGCCCTGCCAGGGGAAGGGCCGCCAGCGTACCCAGCAGCGCACGGCGAGATAGCCTCACCCCTCGATTGTGCCAGAAATTCCCTGAGCGTATGTTTTTGTACCAGCCATGAGATCCTCTCTCCTTCGGGGAGAGGGTTGCTTCACTTGCACCGTAATACCAGCACCGGCTTGTCGGAGCGGTGCAAGACCGCCTCGGTCACCGAGCCCAGCATGAAGCGATCGAGCCCGCTGCGCCCGTGGGTGCCCATCACGATCAGGTCGTGGTTTTTGGCTTCGGCCAGGATTGCCTCTACCGGCCTGGCCTCTACCAGCCGGGTCTCGGAGCTGACACCTGCCGCCGTAGCCAGCTCGCTGGCTTTGCCGAGGACTTCTTTGCCCACCCGCTTAAGGTCTTCGACCAGCTCGAGGCCATAGGGCACACTTTCAGGGCTGACCCACAGGGTCGAGCTGATACCCTCAACGGCATACAAGAACGTCACACCTGCGCCCGTGGTCCTTGCGAGGTCCAGACCTGTGGATATGGCTTTCTGGCTACAAGCACTGCCATCGGTGGGCATCAGAATTTTTTTGTACATTGCGCCCTCCTGGTTCACCTAGTCTAAATCGCCTTTGTCCCAGAACAGTTATGTAACGCCCCTATTTTGCGGCAAAAACTTGATAAACACAAGATAATTCCTCCCGATTGCAGTCAAGGGCACATGACAAAAATAGCCTCACAGCCGAGCGTTTATGAAGCCTGGCATGGTGAAGTCCGCCTACAATCGCAATAACCTGGTGGGCCTAAAGTGAGTGAGTCGAAAGCTCCGCCAGGCACGCGCTGGTGTGGCTTGTAACGTCTCTGAAGTGTGATGGGCCTGTTTCTAGAAATGTTACGACAGAGCTGTTTCTGAGCGGTGGATTACTGCTCACCCAGACCCGAATCTGCAAGGTTTGTGACAATAGCATGACATAACCCTCCTATGCTGCCCCTGACCCGCCCAATGGGCGGGAACGGGAGGTAGCTTAAATGAGACGAATTCTGGCAACAGCAGTCATAGCACTACTGGGCGCAGGTCTGGCCCAGACCGCCACACCAAGCGGCAACGTAATCTTTTTTCACCCCGATGGCGCCGGCCTGAATAGCTGGGGCGCGGCGCGGATCCTTCACGCTGGGCCGGATGGCCTGCTGAACTGGGACCGCATGTCGCACATGGCCAAATACCGTGGCCATATGAAGGACTCGCTGGTTGGAACCTCACACGGCGGGGCGGTGGTACATGCTACGGGTGTCAAGGTTCACCAGGACTCCTTTGGTATGCTGGAAGACGGCACTACCCCGGTTTTATCACGTAACGGCCGGGCCGAGACCATCATGCAGGCAGCGGTCCGGGCTGGTCTGGCTACCGCGCTGATTAACACCGGCAGCATCACTGAGCCAGGCACCGGCGCTTTTGTGGCCCGTGTTGCCAGACGTGGTTACCATGCTGAAATTGCCCGTCAGGTGGTGGAGTCTGGTGTGGAGATCATCCTGGGCGCGGGCGAGGTCTGGTATCTGCCCCGTGGAGTGCGCGGCCGTCACGGTGCGGAAGGGCGGCGTGAGGATGGTCTAAACCTGATTGAGCGGGCTAAAGCCCTGGGTTTTACCATCGTCTATAACCGCGCCGAGCTGCTGGCCCTGCCCAACACTACCCGCCGGGTGCTGGGTATCTTTGCCGCCGAAGACACCTACTTTACCTTGAGCGAGGAAGTCTTACGCGAACGCGGACTGCGGAACTACGTTGAAGGTGCACCCACCATTGCCGAGATGCTGCAAAAGACCCTGGAGATTTTTGCCGCCCAGCCCCGCCGCCAGTTCTTTATTGTGGCCGAAGAAGAGGGTACCGACAACCTGTGCAATGCCAACAATGCCAATGGCTGTCTGGAGGCCCTCAAGCGCGCCGACGATGCTATTGGGGTGGCCAAAGACTTCATCCGCCGCAACCCCAATACCCTGCTTCTTACCGCCGCCGATAGCGAGGCCGGAGGTATGACCGTGCTCGAAGTAGAGCCAGACCGTCGGTACCAGCTACTGGTCGTAACGGCGCTCCGCTGGATGGTGTCGAAGGTACGGGCGGCAGACCCTTTGTCTCTGCGCCTGACGCTGCGGGCCGCCGCTTACCCTTTGCCATTGCCTGGGCTTCGTTCTCCGATGGCTCGGGTGGTATTCTGGCCCGGGCCCATGGCCTCAATGCACGGCTTCTACCCCCCCTGGTTGACAACACCGATATGTACCGGCTGATGTATGCGACCCTGTTTGGGCAGATGCTCCCAGCCGGTGTGGTCTCGAGATAACCGGCCACGCACTAACACCCCGCAAGGTTGCTTGCGGGGTGTTTATGTTAGTGGCTGCACCAGGCTGGTTTCTTTATTGCTCTAACGGCAAGCCCACCGCCTTATACAGTGCAGCTACTTCCCCGGCATCTAGCTCGCGGCAGGCGCCGGGCTTTAGGTCTGGCGGTAGCAGCACCGGCCCGAAAGCCACCCGCCGGAGAAATAGAACCTGGTTGCCCCTGGCGGCAAACATTCGCTTGACCTGATGAAACCTGCCCTCGCGAATTATCAGCTCGACCTTTTGGGGGTCGGGGCCAATATACAGTTCGGCAGGCTTTAGCTTCTGGCCCTCGAGCTCAATTGCCCCTGAGGCAAAGGCCTTTACGTCTTCGGGCGTGACTGGTGAGGCCAGTTCAGCGTAGTAGCGCTTGCCCACCTTCCAGCGGGGATGGGTCAGGCGGTGGAGCAGTTCGCCATCGGTGGTCAGAAGCAGAAGCCCCTCGGTATCTTTGTCCAGGCGGCCTACCGGCATCCAGTCGTCGCGCTGCAATCTCTCGGGCAGCAGAGCCGTGATTGGGATGCCATCGCGATCTCTGGTAGAAGTGATATATCCGGCAGGTTTGTTGAGCATTACGTAATAAAATGCTCGATACACCAGGGCCTCACCCGCTACCTCGATGCGTGACTGGGCAGGGTCAAACTTGAAAGCCGAGTCGGTGACTACCTGGCCATCAATGGCAATCAGGCCCGCTCGAGCCAGCCGGTATATCTCCTTGCGGGTGCCGATACCCAGATGCCCCAGCACTTTGTCCAAGCGTTCTTTGGCCATGTTAAATAAAAAGCCCCCGCTCTCCGGGGCAACAGTAGTAGCATATCGTCTTATTCACTATGCGTCAAGGCAATACAGCGAAGTCGCCTTCTGGCCGGTGCTTTACAAGCATACCTGGGTAGTTTGTGATATAAGAAAGCTCGGATGACTCGAGGACGCTTCGCCCTGGTGGTGGCTCTGCCCAAAGGGCGCAACTTTACCGATGGCTACCAGGCACTTGCGAGGGCCGGGCTGGAACTTCCTCCCATTGAAAACGAACGGGCCCTGCTGCACGGCAAGGCGGGCGGAACTGCCATTTTGGAGCTGCGCAACCACGACGTGCCCATCTACGTAGACCTGGGCATTGCCGATGTGGGCGTGGTGGGCAACGATGTGCTTTTGGAGTCTGGTCGCGACGTGTACGAGCCGGTAGACCTGGGCACGGGTGCGTGCCGTCTCTCGCTGATTCGCCACCCCGAGTCCACCGGCCCCATCCGCCGCGTCGCCACCAAGTACCCCAGCTTTACCGCTAAAGTGCTGCGCGAACGCGGGGTGACGGCCGATATCATTGAACTGGCGGGCAATGTCGAGCTAGCAGTCATTACCGGGCTGGCCGACGCAGTGGTGGACGTGGTGCAGACCGGAGCCACTCTTCGGGCTGCTGGGCTGGTTGAGACCGAGGTGCTGGCCCACTCCACCGCCCGCTTTATCGTCAACCGCCAGTCGCTCAAGCTCAAACGCGCTCTCCTGCGCCCCCTGATCGAGCGCTTACGAGCTAATGCGCAAAACCAGCCAGCCACAACCTGATCGAAGGTGGGAGGTCAGGCAGTTACCCTGGGTTCTGCCAGGGTAGTCTGCTGATTGCCAGGGGCTTGTAGCGTGCGCCTGCCACCAGTTCGTTTACGGGTCCACCCGATGCTTTTACAGCCGCTTATTGGTCTGAGTCGAAAGTTTGGTGAGGTAATTTATGATGGCCTGGAGCCGGAAAGGCAAGGACTACTCGCCATCGCATTTATGAAAGCGACCACTTAGGGGCTGGGGTTGGGAAACCTCTTGGTATAAGTCTGGGCTAACCGTTTCGTACTGGCGCAGCGGCATTTGCGATGGCGTCTTTGGTACCATCGGCAGATATTCACCTGGCTGGGTAAAATGGTTTTTCGTGACCCCAGAACGCCTCGCCAAGATTCGCTCGGTGCTGGACAAGCGCCAGCCCGACCTGACGGTACTGATGGAGAGGGTACACAAGCCACACAATTTTTCGGCCATCCTGCGCTCCTGCGATGCAGTGGGTGTGCTGCAGGTACACGCTATCCCGTCCAGGCACGGAATACCCCATCTCCCCGATTTGGAAAGCACCGAGCCAAGGCCGGGCAAAACAAGCCTGAGTGGCAAAACTTTTAACGAGACTTCGGGCTCGGCGGCCAAGTGGGTGGGGCTCTGCATCCACCACGAGACCACCTCGGCCCTGGCCCACTTGAAAGCCCAGGGGTTTGGGGTCTGGGCGGCGCACCTTTCCGCGCGGGCGGTGGACTACCGTCAGGTGGACTATACCCGGCCTACCTGCATTTTGCTGGGAACCGAGAAGTGGGGCATTTCGCCAGAGGCAGCCGAGCTATCGGACGGGCACATCCTGATTCCCATGATGGGCATGGTTCAGAGCCTGAATGTCTCGGTAGCAGCGGCCGTGATCTTGTTCGAGGCCCAGCGGCAGCGCTTGGCGGCAGGGTTGTACGACCGGCCTCGCCTGTCCCCTGAGCAGTATGCCGAGGCGCTGGAGCGCTGGGTGACCCGGCACGCTCGAGGGGGTGGCTAAAATTGTTCCGATATGCAGGCTATTGGGCCTTGTAGAGGAATTGTGATGCCAGCCTTTGCCACCTCTACTATGGCTTCCTCTGGTCACACCCCAGGAGTTATAAACGCCCATTGAAGACTCCCAAGGCCTGTCGATGGGGGAGAAAATCAAAGAGGCTCCTTTTCTACTTGGTACGGCTAGGCCCCATACTTCTGCAGCTTGCCCGCGTGGGCCAGCAGCAGTGGCATTAGTTCCACTCCGCGCAGGTGGCCCAGAATACCTAAAGCGGCTTCGTCCTCGGTAAAGCGCTGGGCAGGGTCATTGCGTAGAAAAGGCGCGTGCAGCAGCAGCGGTACTGGGTGCCAGGAGTGGGCTCTCATGATGCTGGGGGTGGAGTGATCGCTGGTAATGGCCAGCACCTCGGGCTTTAGGGCCAGCAGCTCGGGCAATAGCTGGTCGAAAATGTCGACCTGGCGTGCCTTCTCGGCGAAATTGCCATCCTCGGCGGAGGAGTCGGTTTTCTTGAAGTGGAGATAGAAGAAGTCGTACTTATCCCAGTTCTGTTGCAGTGCCCTCACCTTGCCCGCGGGGGCGTCCTCCGCACCCTCCACCGGCAGCACATCCATACCCAGCAGGCTTGCTATCCCCTTGTACATGGGGTAGCTGGCTGCGCAAGCAGCGCTCAGCTTGTAGACCTGGGACATGCTGGGAAATTTTGGCTTCTGCGAAGTTCCCCGGAACAGCGCTCCATTGACTCCATTGATCTGGGGCTCATCCCTCAACACTTCTTGAATACGGGCCGTAAGGGCATTGAGCACCCGGGCAGTCTTGGCGCTAGCAGCGTCACCAGCCTCGTAGGGATGCGATCTGAGCGGGGCGACCCCGGTCTTCTGGGGGTCGGTATCGCTAACTTTGTCGCCCAGACCAGGCCCGCGCAGAATTACCACAAAGCGGTGCTCCGACTCGGTATAGAAGCTTACCCTCACACCTTCAATCTCGCCGATGGCTTTTTTGAGCTTGCTGACTATGCGAATGTTTTCCGCATCGCTGGGCCGGCCTGCGCGGCGGTCCTGGACCAGTCCAGAGGCGTCTAAAGTAGCAAAATTGCCCCGAACCCCCACGTCGTCATCGTAGAAATCGGCCCCGATGCCGATGGCCGAGAGGGCCCCACGCCCCACCAGGTATTTGAAAGGGTCGTAGCCAAATAGTGAAAGGTGACCTGGGCCCGAGCCCGGGGCGAGGCCCGGGTAGACCAGTGTCAGCAGCCCCAGAGCACTCTTTTGGGCCAGCGCGTCTAGGTTGGGGGTACGGGCGGTAGCCAGCTCGGTCTGGCCGCCATACTCCTGGGGTAGCCCTCCCACGCCGTCCAGCACGACTAGAAGAATTTTAGAAGGGGTTTTTTGCGACAATTCTTCAAGGACTGGGAGTATATCCATGCGTCCATTCTACCGACCACCGCGGAAGATACGCCCTCGGTCTGATCTGCACAGAACTTGCTTGCCCAGTTGTCCTAATTCCACCGATCAGGGTGATAGCAATTTCTTTTGCCTTACATTGTCGCCATTTCCCGGCTTTTCCTGTCAAACCTGGCGTAAGCTGTTTACATGAGCCTCTCCTCTGAGCGCATCCGTGAGTTTGTGATTGCTGGGCATGGTGACCTGGAAAAAGTACGGACTATGCTGGCCGAAACACCCGGGCTGCTGAACCTGGCGCATGAGTGGCGCCCTGGCGACACCGAAACCGCCATTCAGGGTGCGGCCCATGTGGGCAGCCGGGCCATCGCTGAGTACCTGTTGACCCAGGGCGCACCCCTGGAAATTCCCACGGCTGCCATGCTGGGGGAGATCGCCATTGTGCGCCGGATGCTTGGGGAAAACCCCGCACTGGCAGGACACAAGAGTGCTCATGGCATTCCCCTGCTGCCCCATGCAGCCCTGTCTGGTCAGGTGGAGATGGTGGAACTGGTGTGGGAGTATGGGGCCACGGAAGGCAGCAGCATGGCCCTTAGCCTGGCCGCCGGGCGCGGCCATACCGAGGTAGTGCGCTGGCTGCTGGAAGTAGCCGGCCCCGACGTGAACTGGCAGAACTTTCAGGGTAAGACGCCCTTGCAGGTGGCGCTCGAGGCCGGACATGCCGCTATTGCCGATCTACTGCGACAAAGGGCCGGGCCCTGAGTGGCCGTACGATTTCCTGGTCGCGGCCCGCACGGTAGCGGCGCCGGGGGTAAAGTTTTGCTCCTACAAGGAAGCTTTTGTACAGCCTACTATCCCAGGCGTGAGGGTTGCTACTTGCCTCAAGCGGTGTTGGCCCCAGGTATTTCCAAATTGCTATTGATTACAGGGAAAAGCGGTGTGGGTTCCTTTTCCGATGGAAACTGATAACATTTCTGGTGTCTTATCCCGCAGGTGCAGTATAACTGCTAGTTATGCCCCGCCGCCCTGACGCGTTATACTTGATATTATGAGCACGATTATTGAACTTGAGAAACAGATATTGGCCCTCCCCGCTGCTGAGCGGGAGCAGCTCGCGATGGTGGCATGGGAGAGTTTAGTTGATGATCCCAGTGTGGCTGGTAATCGTAACATCGACCTAGAGGGCATCGAGGTTGCGGCGCAACGAGATGCCGAGATTGAGTCTGGCGCAGTCCAACCCATTGGTCACGCCGAGTTCTTACGGCGCACCGGTGGCGTCTCGGAATGAAGGTTGAGTATCACCCTCTCACCGTATCCGATCTCAATAATGCCGTCGTGTACTACAACCAACAGCGCGCTGGCCTCGGTGACGAGTTTCGCTCCGAGGTCTATGCCGCCATTGCGCGCATTCGCGCAAATCCCTCCCAGTACGCCATGGTCGAGCATGGTATTCGCCGCTGTTTCGTGCACCGTTTCCCATACTCTGTCTTATTTCGCCTCATTAGCGAAGAAGCGATCCGCATATTGGTCATCCGCCATCACCGTCGTCATCCAAGGTTTGGCCTTGATCGCCGATAGGTGTGGCATAACATTGCGCTCAAGCCGACGCCCGGGATCGGGGGTGTTCTTCCGTGCATCTGTGGCCGGGCGCGGCTTAACTTAGGCGGTGTTCGCCCCAGGTATTACCAATCGCTATGGATTACAGGGAAAAGCGGTGTGGGTGCTTTTTCCGATGGAAACTGATAACATTTCTGGTGTGTTATGCCGCAGGTGCGGTATAACTGCTAGTTAGCCGCCTACGTTCATACGTAATCAAGGGTCTGCAAGTATGCTTGTTTGCCTTATTCCGCTCAAAACCGAACCCCGTAACCCGTCTGCAAACTTGGACCGCCTAGCGCAGCGTCTTGCAGAGATAGCACACCATCAGCCCGATCTGGTTTGCTTGCCCGAATGTACTTTGACGGGCTACTTATACGACGAAAATGATTTTAGGCAGTTTGCGGAGTCCATACCTGGGCCTAGCACCGAACAAATCGAGCAATTTGCGAGAACGTATGCAACATACTTTTGCTTCGGAGTGTTAGAACGTGCAGAGTCGGGCGTGTACAATACGGCGGTATTACTGGATAGAACAGGCAAGGTCATCCTCAGACATCGGAAGGTTGAAGAAAAACCGCCCTTTGTAAATGGCGATACTGTAGACAGCGTTGATACCGACTTGGGGCGGCTGGGGCTACTAATTTGCGGCGACTTGTTCAACAAAGAGATAGTACAAAGATTGGATCCTTCGTTGAACATGCTAGTTGTGCCGATGGCGCGCAGTTTCGATAAATGCTCGCCCGATATTGACCGATGGACTTCCGAAGAGCGACAACTGTACATTGAAGCCGTCAAAGCAGTAAGTGTAACCACGCTGATTGTAAATGCGCTTGAGATAAACACCGACGCCCCATCTTTTGGTGGCGCAATGGTTGTCAATGCCGACGGCGAACTGTTGGCGGAGTCACCGCACGGCACAGATAACGTTCTGATGTGGAAGTTTGATGGAAACGGCGGCTAACATGTGCTTGCAGCCGACCTCGCTTCGCCCGGCGGCTGAAGCGCGTGCCGTTAGAAGTCTTGCTGCATTTATGGTGTTTTGACATGATTATGTGACGGAGGTGGATATGAAATTCAGCGTAACGCTTGATCGGGACGAAGATGGGGTCTGGGTAGTCGAGTGCCCGGCGATCCCCGGCTGCGTAAGCCAAGGGGCGACGAAGGACGAAGCGCTGGAAAACATTAAAGAAGCCATTGCGCTATGTCTAGAAGTGCGTGCCGAGAAAGGGATGCCACTGACTATCGAGACACGCCAGGTAGAGGTTGCAGCGTAATGGCCTCGCTGCCAGCCTTAAGCGGGCGCGAGGTGGTCCGGGTCTTCGAGTCCTTCGGATGGGCGGTCGCCCGCCAACGCGGCAGCCACATTATCATGACTAAAGAGGGCGAGCTAGTGACGCTCTGTGTCCCCGACGACAAAGAGGTTGCCAAGGGCACACTCCGTAGCCTGATCCGCTCGGCTAATCTCACGGTCAATGAATTCGTCGCTGCCATCTAGAACACCCGTCACATAACAACCAAATACAGCCGACTTGCCTTTGCTGGTGCTCTGGCGCACGAGGGTGGGCTATAGCGGCTGGTGGCCTGGTTTGGACTGAATCCCGCCGAGCCCGTCTGGGCGCTGAGTCGCGACTTTACCCACCACAAACCGACAATCTGATCTACCAAGGGGCTTTTGGCCGGCGAAAACTACGAGGACTGTCCGTTACTGCGGCTGGATGGCAAGTCGCACAAACTGCTCGAACAGCGCCAGTTCCCATTGAAATAGGGTTGGCTAGCCACGGGAATGCGGTGGTTGGCTCAGGGCTACTGCCAGGCGCAACCCTTCTTCGGCCATGCCAGAATAGGTTCCCTGGCCCAGTACACACAGGCCCAGTCCGTACAGACCGGCCAAGCGGTGCAGCCGGAAGGAAGGCTGATCCCACTCACTCTTAGCAAAAACCTTGTACTCCACACGATAACCAGGGGTTCCACCCTGCTCAGTAACCTCGGCCTGGGCTACATTGAAGGCAAAGCCGAGCTGCTCTAGATGCTGGTACAGGTCGGGATAGGCTACCTCCGAAAGCCGCCCGGCCTGCTCGGTCATGCTGCCGATATAAAGCCTGGGCCCCATGAAACTACCCAGCGCCAGTACCACCTTAGGGGCAGTCTTTTGTGGCCCTTCCCAACTCTTGATGCCCACCACCGCCGGCCCTTTCAGCAACAACTGGGTAACCGAGAGCTGTAAGAGGTGAATCCGAGGGTGGTTTTCCAGCTTATACTTGGCTCGACAGTGCAGTTCCCAGCCGCCGAGGTTGTCTTCCCCCACCTCGGCCAGCAAAGAGCCCGCAGGAAAGGGGGCACGAATGGGTGTGAAAGGGAGGAAGACCGAGTCCAGACTGGTGGTGACCAGCCCCACCCGCAGCCCCCTATTGGCCAGCGCGTAGGCCCCCTCGGAGCCAGCAAACCCCGCACCCACCACAATTATGTCGTAGTCCATAAATAAATCATAAGCAATCCCGCACTGCTGCTACGCGACCGGGATATGGGGTGCTATCCGTCCGGCCCTTGCCCTCAGTGCTGGTAGAAGTGGTCATCATGACCTGCGATTCAGACAAACTCTCTACTGAAAGATGCGAGCTACTACTCCTCCGTAGCTCCTCCCCCTCGACGGGGGGAGGCTAGGTGGGGGTGTGAGCCGAAGGCGAAACGTTAAGACACGAAGAGAAAACCCCGGCTGGCGCCGAGACCCCACTCCCTGCCCTCCCCCGCAATGGGGGGAGGTGATCTAGAGTTACGTTCTACCTGCTAAAGCAACCTGACCTTCTCTGCATGGGCAGGGAACCACCCGGATGCTTTACCTGACCAGGTTGTGTGACTCATGTAAAAAGCGGCAAAGCTTCCGACCGCCACTGTGCCGAAAGATTATGCGAGGCTACCCTCCGATTCCGACCATCACCCGCTCGCGCAGGGTGGGGAGGGTGTTGCCGAAGGCGGGCTTCCGGTCGGTGGCCAGCAGAATAGCGTCTACCAGAGCCTCAACTGGGTTAGGGGCTTTGAAGGCCCAGGCGATATCCAGCTCGAGGTCGGTTAAGAGACAAGGGCGGATCTTTTTGTCGGAGGTCAGGCGCAGGCGGGAGCACTTAGAACAGAATGGTTCGGCGACAGGGTTGATAAAGCCAATGCTGCCTACTGCGCCAGGAATCTTATAGAGCCGTGCAGGGGCGGTGGGATCGTTTTCGACCTTGTCCAGCGGGCCAAAGTGGGCCTCTATTTTGGCTTTGGTCTCGGCCCCGGCAATGAAGCGTTGCTGGTAGAGCTGGGGGTTAGAGTTATCAAGGTGCATGTACTCCAGAAAGCGCACCTCTAAAGGCCTGTCTAGCGAGAGCGAGGCCAACGGAATAACCTCTTTATCGTTCATGCCACGAATCATCACCGCGTTGATTTTTACTGGCACCAGACCCAGTTCCCAGGCGGTTTCGATAGCCTCCCAGACTCTTTTTACCTCGCCGCCACGGGTCATGGTCCTGAACACCTCAGGGGTAACGGAGTCCATGGAGAGATTGATGCGCTTGAGACCGGCGGCTAGCAGCTCCCTGGCCTTGCGCTTGAACAGCAGGCCGTTGGTGGTGATGGCGATATCGGGAATACCCAGCTCCTGTGCCACAGCAATCATCTCGGGTAGTTCTTTACGAATTAACGGCTCGCCCCCAGTAAAACGCACCGATTCCAGGCCCAAGAGTTGCATGGCGCTTATAAACTGGCGGGTCTCTTCGACCGATATGACGCCAGGGGGTTCGGGCTGTTCAAAGCCCTGGGGATGACAGTAGAGGCAGTGCAGGTTGCAGCGCGGCGTGACCGAAAGCCGCAAGTCTTTGATGATTCGCCCGTATTTATCTAAGAGTTTCACTATGACGACCCCGTGTTGCACATTCTAGCAATACGACCAGCCTAAGATGCCAAGCAGGTTACAAATATCCCGGTTGGCCAAGTATTGCAGGGCAGGACAGGCAAAGCAGAGGACAAATCCGTAGGCCCTACGTCCGATTAGCCGCCACCCAACCCATCCTGCCTGGCAATCGAACCTACAAAAGCGAGCCCGGGTTTGTACTAAGCTAAAGCCATGAGGATGATCGTGCTGTTTGATGGGGTCTGTAACCTCTGTAACCGGACCGTGCGATTCATCATCCGCCACGACTCCCGGGCCAGGTTTCAGTTTGCCTCGCAGCAGTCTGCTGCCGGGCGCAGGCTTTTGCGTCAGCATGGCATCCCCACCAGTGCGGGACTTGCTGGTGGTGTGGTGGTGATCGAGGGGGAGCGGGTCTGGCTCGATTCGGATGCTATTTTTCGCATCCTGTATCGGCTGGGCGGCGTCTGGAGTATTCCGGCAGCGCTGCGGTTTTTTCCCAAGCCTTTGCGGGACTGGGCCTACCGGCTAATTGCCAAAAACCGCTACCGCATTTTTGGTCGGCTCGAGCGCTGCATGGTTCCTACCCCGGAGCTCAAAAAGCGTTTCCTTGACGCCGCATGAGGCAGTACCTGGGGGCTGTCCGGATGCCAGTTTTTCCAAGGATTAAGGCAGCCGCGGCGGTTTTGCTTTAGTCTAGGGTATGATTGAGTTCAAGCGCTTTGGGCTGGCCCTGGGGGGCGGAGGCGCCAGGGGCTACGCCCACGTAGGGGTAATGCGGGTACTGGAGCGCGAAGGTTTCAGGCCCAGCGCTATTGCCGGAACCAGCATGGGCAGCATGATAGGGGCGGTTTTTGCCGCCGGCCACAACGCAGACGAGGTGCAGGAAGTCTTGTCGCAAACGCCCATCTGGCGGTTTCTGGATCTGAACCCTCTGGGCGGCGTGCTCAATTTTGCTGAGGTAGTGCGGCTCTTGGAGCCGCATATTCCACGACAGATTGAAGATTTTCCAGTTCCCTTCGGCATCACCGCTACCGACCTGATCACCGGAACCGAGGTCTACTTTCGCCAGGGCGACGTGTTTCAGGCTATACGCGCCTCCATTGCCTATCCGGGGGCCATCAACCCGATCTGGGTAGGCCATCAACTGCTGGCGGATGGGGGCATCCTGAACCAGATTCCGGTGGATCTGGCGCGCTTTTTGGGGTCTGAGCGGGTAATAGCGGTGGACGTTACCCCCCTGCAGGTGTTGCGCGACAAACCGCAACAGAAAAACTGGTGGGACAAGATTTTTCGGCGGGGAACCGATGTAAACCCCATCCAGAATGTCTACCGGTCCATCGAGATCATGCAGATCCGGCTGGCCGAAGTCAAGCTGGCGGTGTCTCGGCCCGATCTGATACTCAGACCCAGCCTCGAGGGCATCGGGTTGTTTAGTTTTCAGCAGCAGGGCCAGGCCATCCGCGACGGTGAGCTGGCCGCCGAGGCGAGGCTTCAGGAAATTCGGGAGCTGCTGGCTACCCAGGACTGAGCTGCTCCAGGCTACCGATGCCTGCTTTAGTCATTCGGTTCAGCAGTCCCCTGCACAGCTTTTTTGGCAGGCACGGCCCTTCGTAGACAAAACCGGTGTACACCTGCACCAGCGTGGCCCCGCAGGCCAGCCGCTCCCACACCTCCTCTGGGCTGAAGATACCCCCCACCGAGACAATCGGCAGGCGGCCCCTAAGCTGTTTATGCAGATACCGGAGCACCTCCAGCGAGCGCTGTTGCAGCGGCCTCCCCGAGAGTCCGCCGGTCTCGCTAATTATGGTTTTCAGACCGGCGCGGCTGATACTGGTGTTGGTAGCGATCAGCCCCGAAAGCCGGTACTGCTCCACCAGGGCCAGAATCTCGTCAATCTGCTCCCAGGTCAAATCCGGTGCGATTTTGAGCAGCAGTGGTTTGCGGTTTTGCACAAAACTAGTCAGGGCCGAGAGTAACTCTTCCAGCCTGTCCTTATCCTGCAAGGCTCGCAACCCCGGCGTGTTGGGCGAGCTTACGTTGATAGCGAAATAGTCGCCATAGGGCCAGAGCCTGGACAGGCTTTGCAGGTAGTCCTGGGGGGCTTGTTCTAAAGGCGTTACCTTCGACTTTCCCAAGTTGATGCCCAGCGGAACCGAGGGTCTGCCAAAGGTCTGCTGCAAGCGCTCGAGCCTTGCTGCCACGGCATCGGCCCCGTCGTTATTGAAGCCCATGCGGTTAATCAGCGCCTGGTCTTTGGGCAGCCGAAACAACCGGGGCCGCTCGTTTCCCGGCTGGGCCAGCGCCGTTACCGAGCCGATCTCTACATGTCCAAAGCCCAGGGCAGGCCAGGCCCGCACCGCTATCGCGTTTTTGTCGAAGCCAGCCGCCAGCCCGATGGGATTGGGGAACTCGAGGCCAAAGGCCCTGACCTCAAGCCGCTTGTCTGCCACCGTGCAGAGACGTCGCACCAGCTCCAGGCCTGGCCCCCGCTGCCCCAGCCAGGCCAGACCATGCATAACCTGCTCGTGGATAGACTCGGGGTCCTGGCGAAACAGCCAGGGTCTGATTAGCTCGTACACGAAGAAAGGATAGCAGGGCAGAGGGGGTTGGGGGAGCAGGGGCTATAAAGCCACCGGCGAGAGGGTGGCTGAGGATTATAGCCGGTCTGGTAGAAAACCCCGTTTTAGCTTTGCTTTTGCTGCTGGGTGGATGTTGTTTCTCTCACCGGTACTGCGCGAGCAGGTTCTTGGCGATAATGACCTTCAAAACTTCGCTGGCCCCCTCCCCGATACGGGTCAGGCGGGCGTCGCGCCAGTAGCGCTCCACGGGGTATTCCTTGATGTAGCCGTAGCCGCCCAGAATCTGAATGGCCTGGTCACAAGCCTGGACACCCACCTCCGAGGCAAAGAGCTTAGCCTGGGCGGCAGCATTGCCAAAAGGCCGGCCAGCATCGCGCAGGTCGGCGGCTTTGAGATAGAGCAAGCGAGCGGCTTCCAGCTCTGTAGACATCTCGGCCAGCTTGTGCGAGACGGCCTGAAACTCGGCAATGGGCCGGCCAAATTGTTCGCGCCCCAGGGCATATGCGGCGGCAAACTCCATCGCCGCCCGTCCCAGCCCAACCGCCATGGCGGCAATGCCGATGCGGCCACCTTCCAGCACCTTCATCACATCGTAGAAGCCCCTGCCTCGTTCGCCCAACAGGGCTTCTTTAGGCAGGGCAAGGTCCTCGAAGAAGATCTGGGCGGTATCGGAGGCGTTCAGTCCCAGCTTCTTCTCCTTGCGCCCAACTCTTAGCCCTTGAATTGGCGCCAAGAAGACCAAGGTCGAAATCCCCAGGTGTTTTTTATCCTCACTGGGGGCCGGGTCGGTACGGGCGCTGACCACATAGACTCCAGCCACCGAGCCCTGGGTGATAAACTGCTTGCTGCCATTCACCACCCAGCCCGAGGGGGTCTCGTCGGCCCTGGTGCGCATGGCGGCGGCATCTGAGCCGCTGCCTGGTTCGGTCAGTCCCCAGGCCCCCAGCGCCTCGGTCGAGGCCAGCCGGGGCAGGAACTCCCGCTTCTGTTGCTCGGTAGCGGCCAGCAAAATGTGGCCGGTGCAAAGGCTGTTATGCGAGGCCACGGTCAGGGCCAGCGAACCGTCTACTGCTGCAATTTCTTCAATAATACGCGCAAAAACACGGGTAGAAAGCCCCGCTCCGCCATACTGCTCGGGCACCTGGGCCCCCATCACGCCCATCTGGCCGAGCTTTTTCACCAGTTCAAAGGGAAACTCGCCGGTCTGGTCGCGCTCAGAGGCAGTAGGGGCCACCTCGGACTGCAAGAAATCCCGCAGAGCGCCGATAATCTGGCGCTCCTCACTATCCAGCTCAAACCACAAATCCCATGGGCGGTCGGCGATCATCTGGAATTCCTCCGTCGTTTCAATATATCACTTTGGACAGCTAGTGTTGGAAATACGTCACAGCACTCGAGGAGTCGGTTCTAGTAACAAGACTCTCGAGCCCTTTACAGTGCCATGAGCAGCAGATGATATAGTGGCGTACCGTGAACCCCGTCGGCTTTAGTACACTAGGGTTGTGGGATTTCGCGTCGTTTTGGAGGAAGGCCTGAATGGAGCTTGAAGCCGGTGCAATCGTAGAAGGTCGCGTCACGCGAATCATGGAGTTTGGGGCTTTTGTTGAGTTTCCCACTGGAGAGTCGGGGCTGGTACACATCTCGCAGGTAGCCCACGAGTTTGTCAAAAACATCCGCGATCACCTGAATGAAGGGGATGTGATCTCGGTGCTGGTGCTTGGCCGCGACGATAAGGGCCGGCTAGACCTTTCCATCAAAGAACTTACCCCGGCGCCCATTGAACCCCCCCGGCCCAAGCGCCTGCCCCGTCAGGCCCCCGAGTTTGAGAACAAGCTGAAAAGCTTTTTGCGCGGCTCCGGTGGTTTTGGTAGCGGCAGTGGTGGCGGAAAAAAACCTGGCGGCGGAAAGGGCGGTCGTAAGCGCCGATAGCGGCTTCCGGTGCAAAAGCGGATGGCAATAGATTGTCAATCGTGCAAGCCATGTCAAACGCATCTGCGCCGCTGCGGTCTCAGGGTAGCTTGCAAACGCTCCTGGGGGTACCGACAGCGGGCATTCTAGAAGGGTCAAACCCCATTCTGTGGCGGAACTACAGGCTCCACCACGCTAACGGATGACCCTGCCCTGCAAACCTTGGACCACCTCTGGGTACCGCTAACCTACCAAATAAACTCCCTTCCGTTTCTTCGCCACGGGTGCATGCAGCTCATGGAAAACTCCCTTGCTGCAGGGCTCTTTCAAACCCCATTACTAAGGGGGGTTGGGGGGATCGGGAGGGTGGGTACGGTGATTTATAGAGTCTGCGAAATCGCTGCGAGTGTTCCCTGGAACAATCCCCCCGGCTCGCCGACGCTCACCACCCCCCTTGTTAAGGGAGGCATCCCCGGCTCGCTAAAACCTGCCAAGAAACTCCCTTCTGTTTTGTCTCCACGGGTGCGCGCAGCTCATGGAAAACTTATTACGGCACCAAGAGACGCCGACTGAGCAGTCCAACTTGACAACACTACACTCAACTCTATTGACTATATGATTAACAAAAGCTATTCTATGGACTAGTGAGCCGTGCTTAGCACGGCTGCCGGAGGGTATATGGCAAGAGCCGTAGGAATTGATCTGGGAACAACCAATAGCGTGATCGCCATCATGGAAGGTGGTTCGCCCGTAGTGCTCGAGAACGCCGAGGGTGAGCGTACCACCCCCAGTGTGGTTGCTTTTAAAGGTAAGGACCAGCTGGTGGGCCGGGTGGCCCGCCGTCAGGCCGTGCTCAACGCCGAGGGCACCGTCTTCGAGATCAAGCGCTTTATAGGGCGCAGCTGGGACGAGGTACAGGACGAGGTCAAGCGCGCCCCCTACAAGGTAGTACAGGGCCCCGACGGGGGCGTGCGGGTAGACATTGCGGGTAAGCTCTACACCCCCGAGGAAATCTCGGCCATGATTCTGCGAAAGCTGGTGGATGACGCTTCTAAAAAACTTGGCGAGAAGATTACCAGGGCGGTGATTACTGTACCGGCCTACTTTAATAACTCGCAGCGCGAGGCTACCACCAATGCTGGCAAGATTGCTGGTCTGGAGGTCTTGCGCATCGTTAACGAGCCTACCGCGGCGGCCCTGGCCTATGGGCTGGACAAGAAGGGTGACGAGACCGTGCTGGTCTTCGACCTGGGGGGCGGCACCTTTGATGTGACCGTGCTGGAAATTGGGGGCGGGGTCTTCAAGGTGCTGGCTACTGCTGGGGATACCCATCTGGGCGGCTCGGACATGGACCATGCCATCGTCAACTGGCTGATTGAGGAGTTCAAGAAGGAGTCGGGAGGGGTTAACCTCAAGGCCGACCGCCAGGCCCTTCAGCGCCTGATTGAGTCTTCGGAGAAGGCCAAGATCGAGCTTTCTGCAGTTACCGAGACCACCATCAGCCTGCCCTTCATTGGGCTTGATCCGGTTTCCAAAACCCCGCTGCACCTCGAGCGCAAGCTAACCCGCGCCAAGTTTGAGGAACTGATCCAGCCCCTGCTCAAAAAGATCCGCGGCCCGGTGGAACAGGCCCTGCGCGACGCCAACCTGAGCGCCAGTGCCATTCACGAGATCCTGCTGGTCGGTGGCGCTACCCGGGTACCGGCAGTGCAGCAGATCGTGCGGGAGATGCTGGGCAAGGAGCCCAACCGCACGGTCAACCCCGACGAAGTAGTGGCGCTGGGGGCCGCGGTACAGGCTGGTATCCTGACCGGTTCGGTAGAGGATATGGTGCTCCTGGACGTGACCCCACTCTCGCTGGGGGTAGAGACCAAAGGCGGTGTGGCAACCGTATTGGTGAATCGCAACACCACTGTGCCGGTCACTCGTTCGGAGACTTTTACCACCGCCGAGCATAACCAGCCTTCGGTTGAGATTCACGTGGTACAGGGCGAGCGCCCCATGGCTGCTGACAACAAGAGCCTGGGCCGCTTCCGGCTGGACGGCATCCCGCCCATGCCGGCAGGTATGCCCCAGATTGAAGTGAGTTTCGACATAGACCGCAACGGCATCTTGAGCGTTAAGGCCAGGGAGAAGTCTACCGGCAAGGAAGCCTCGATCACCATCCAGAACACCACCACCCTTTCCGAGCAGGAAATTGACCGCATGATCAAGGAAGCCGAGGCCAACGCCGAGGCCGACCGCAAGCGCAAAGAACATGTTGACCTGAAGAACAGCCTGGACAGCGCCCGCATCCAGGCCGAGCGGGTGATGAGCGAAAAACAAAGCACTCCCGAGGCCAGGAGCAGGCTCGAGGCCGCGGTAAGCAAGGCCAAGGCCCTGGTGGATAACGATGGTTCCGACGCCGATTTACGCGCCGCAACCGAGGAACTGCTGGCGGCCCTGCAAGCCTACGAGCAAGGTGCAGCTGCGCCCTCTGGCGCATCCCAGGGCGCCGCTGCCCAAAAAACCGACGATGTAATTGACGCAGATTATAAGCCAGCCGACTAAGGAGCAGGGGAAGGGTGGGAAATGGCGACATTTCCTGCCCTGGGCTTCCCCCGAGTTAGCCGAGGTTTGAAAATGAGCAACGAAAGAGAAGTGCAGCACCAGTCTGCGTCGGATCAGGGCCGAACCCAGGAGGCTGAGATAGATAAACTCAGAGGAGAGGTGGAGTTTTTGAAAGGCGAGCTCGAGGCCTCCAAAAACAAGTTCTTGCGCCTGTACGCCGAGTTCGAGAACTACAAAAAGCGCATGATTAGCGAGCTGGAAGCTGCGCAGCGCAACGGTAAGTTCGAGGCAGTGCGGGCCCTGCTAAGTACCCAGGACGACCTCGAGCGGGCTTTAGGCTTTGCCAGCGTGAAACCCGAAGACCTGATTCCAGGCGTTCGGACGGTGCTGGAAAACTTTTCCCGCAACCTGCGGAGCCTGGGTGTAGAAGCGGTGCCGGGGGTAGGGGCAGAGTTCGACCCGCGCCACCACGAGGCCATCGGTGCGGCCCTAGGCGAGGACGGCAAGGTGATGCACGTCTACCAGCAGGGTTTCAAGTATGGCGACCTGCTGGTGAGGCCTGCGCGGGTAGTGGTGGGAAACGGCGAGGCCCCGAAGGTCGAGGGTCAAGAGTCGAGCGCTCAAGAAAACTAATGGCTCTAGACTTCAGACTCTAGACTCGGGACACTTCTATGGCCTACAAGGACTACTACAAAATTCTCGGGGTATCCAAGAACGCCTCCGAAGACGAAATTAAGAAGGCCTTCAAGAGACTTGCCCGCAAATACCACCCCGATGTCAACAAAGATCCTGGGGCCGAGGACAGGTTTAAAGAAATCAACGAAGCCTATACCGTTTTGTCCGACAGTGAAAAGCGCAAGTTTTACGACACCTACGGCAGTACGCCAGGCAGTGGGCAGTGGCAGGGCCCCCCTCCCGGACAGGGCGGTTTTGGGGGTTTTACTGGCAACCCGGGTGATTTTTCCGAATTCTTTCAGCAGCTATTTGGCAACTTCGCCGGGCGCGGAGGGGGGGGACTGGGCGACTTGTTCGAAGAAACCACCCGTCAGCGGCAGCGACGGGTGGGGGGTGACCTGGAAGCCGAGCTAACCCTGGCCCTCGAGGAGGCCTATCGCGGGGGTGAGAAGACCATCTCCATCGGCTCCGAGCGGATAACCGTAAGAATTCCGCCCGGCGTGCGGGAGGGCCAGAAAATTCGCCTTGCGGGAAAGGGCCGGGCTGGGGGTGATCTGTATCTCCAGATCAAGCTACAACCCAGGCCCGATATGCGACTGGAGGGCGATGACCTGTATACCGTGATAGATGTACCAGCGCCGGTAGCGGTGCTGGGTGGCAAGGTGCGGGTAGAGACCCTGGACGGCCCGTTTGACATAACCATTCCCAGGCGCACCCAGGCCGGACGAAAGCTGCGGCTGGGCGGCAAGGGCTGGCCCCGCAAGGACAAAAGCCGTGGAGACCTGTACGCCGAGATTCGCATTACCATACCCACCAGCCCGAGCCCGGAAGAGGAAAAGCTGTATGAGCAGCTTGCCAGGCTGCTCAGGCCCTAGGCTCAATAAGCAACGGCTCTTCAGACTGAAGTCCGTGGTCTCTCGCCTCTCGCCAGACGGTCCATGGAGTGGATCATGGGGTGGCCGGGGATTTGGGATGATTAACCGATGCCGTACCCATCCCCGAAGACTCCGTCCAGGTCCAGAAACGCTGACTCGGTATCGGCGAGGAGCCTAAGGATGTCTCAAGTCTCGGGTCAACAGCTTTTTGTCATGCGACCTTCTTTTAAAGGGTGACACAGCAAGATAGGCTACCGTGTCTGGGGTAAATCCGGAATTCGCTTGAAGCGTAGCGGGGTTCTATCGGGGCCTGGCTTTGCGCGTGGGCTCTGCTTTCCAGGGGTCTTCGGGCCAGGGGTGTCTGCTGTACCGTCCCCGCAGCTCCTTGCGAACTTCGGGATAGGTGTTGTTCCAGAAGCTACGCAAGTCTTGTGTGACCTGGATGGGCCGTCTGGCCGGGGAGAGCAGGTGTAGCAAGACCGGTGTGCGGCCTTCGTTGACGGTAGGGGTATCGGCCAGGCCAAACAGCTCCTGTAGCTTTACTGCCAGCACCGGCGGGCCGCCATCGGATGGGTAGGTCAGCTTGATGTGCGAGCCGCTGGGCACAGTGATCCGGGTGGGGGCCAGTGCGTCCAACCGGGCCGGAAGCGGCCAGGGCAGCAGCCCTCCCAGGATGCTGGCCAGCTCGAGCCGGGCAAAATCCTCCCGCCGCCAGACCAGCTCGAGCCAGGGGGCCAGCCAGTCTTCCAGGGTCTTTAGCAGATGCGCGTCGGAGAGATCGGGCCAGTTTTCATCGGGCCGCCAGCTTCGCAAACTTAACACCCGGGCCTGCCACTGGCGCAGTTCTTCAGTCCAGGAAAGCAAACCCAGGCCCTCCGAGCGCACTACCTGGCAGAGAATTTTGCTGCGCTGCTGGGGGTCAATCACTCGTAAGGGTTGGCTGGACAGCACCAGTTCGCCAATTCTGGTTTCCCGCTGGGCCAGCAATACCCCGTTCCGGGCGTCCCAGGCGATGGTCTTTACCTGCCGGGCGAATGGCTGCAAGTCTTCAAGCCTAACCATCGAGGCCAGAAAGATTCGCCCTTCGTTCTCGCCTGCGTCCAGATGGGCTACAGCCAGCCAGGGGGAGCCTGCCAGGGGATCATCCTCCCCCAGCCGCACCCCAGGCCCACCCGACAGGCGGTAGCGCAGGAGCTCACCGTCGCGCAGGCGGGCCAGGCGGTCGGGGTAGGCCAGGGCAGTTAGCAGGCCCACCGCGCCCGGGTCGGGAGGGCGGTTGTCGGCGCTAACACCCAGTCGCCTGCGCCACTGCGCACTCAGCCGCTCTACCCTGGACAGCACGCCGGTCTCGGCCCCGGGCAGGGTCTGCCCGCTTCTGCGCCAGCCACGCAGGGCCCCCAGGCGCAGGCCAAGGTCGGCCCCGGCTTCTTTTGGCAAGGGGTCGCGCTCCTCCAGCAGGGCCGCCAGGTCGGCGGCAAGTGCGCTCTGTCCCAGAGCCTGGCCTTCCAGCAACAGGTGGGCCAGCCGGGGGTGGGTGGGCCAGTCTGCCATCTGCTTTCCCCGTGCGGTCAGAGCTGAGCCTTCCAGCGCACCCAGGGCTTCCAGCAGCTCTAAAGCCTGCCGGATGGCCCCCGCCGGTGGGGGTGTGATCCAGTCCAGTGCGTAGGGGTCTTGTACGCCCCACTGGGCCAGCTCGAGCACCAGCGGAGCCAGGTCGGCCTCCAGAATCTCTGGTTTGCGCCGAGCCTGGAGCTGCTGATGGGTGGCACGGCTCCACAGCCGGTAGCAGACCCCCGGCCCCAGGCGCCCGGCCCGCCCAGTGCGTTGTTCGGCGGCATCGCGGGTGACCCGGACCGTCTTTAGACGGGTGAGGCCAGTCTTCGCATCGAAGGAGGGAGCCCTCGAGTAGCCCGAGTCCACCACTACCCGGATGCCCTCGATGGTCAGGCTGGTTTCGGCAATGGAGGTCGCCAGCACCACCTTGCGCCGGGTGGGGTCGGGCAGGATGGCCTCCTGATGGGCTGAAAGCGGCAGGTCGCCGTAAAGCGGGGTAAGCTTGACCTCGGGGTGGCGCTCGGCCACCAGCCGCTCTACACGTCGAATCTCACCCACGCCCGGCAAGAAGACCAGGATGTCACCGCTCTGCTCGCTCAAAGCCCTGAAGACCGCACCGGCCACAGCACCCGAAAGCGGGCCTGCCGGGTCGCGGGGCAGGTGATGGATCTCTACCGGGTACTGCCGTCCCTCGGCCCTGAGGACGGGAGCCCCCAACAACCGACTCAGGTTCTCTCCGTCCAGCGTAGCCGACATCAGCAAAAGCCGCAGATCGTCGCGCAGGGCTTGCTGCACCTCGCGGCAGAGCACCAGGGCCAGATCGGCTTGCAGGCTGCGCTCGTGGAACTCGTCGAAGATGACCAGCCCCACCCCTTCCAGGCTGGGGTCTTTTTGCAGGCGGCGGGTCAGGATGCCCTCAGTAAGCACTTCAATTCGCGTACTTGGCCCTACCCGGCTTTCGAAGCGCACCCGGTAGCCCACGGTCTGCCCCACTTCCTCGCCCAGCAAAGCCGCCATACGGGCCGCCACATTGCGGGCCGCCAGGCGGCGGGGCTCGAGCATCCAGATTTTTTGCCCCCTGAGCCAGGGTTCTGTTAGCAGCTCCAGGGGCAAGACGGTGCTTTTGCCCGCGCCGGGAGGCGCTTGCAGAATCACCGTCTGGTGCTGGCCGAGCGCTTTTCGTAGCTCGGGCAGGACTGAGTAGATAGGCAGGGCTAGCTCGGACATGGGACCAGACCTTACGCTCTGGTATTTTCGCACAAGGTCTGGTGCAGGGAGCTTTTACCTTGGAGCCAAGGTGTTGAGTCTCCTGTGGCCTCTGTTTGCTACGGTTGCAGCAGTAATTATTGCGCGTCTGGTGGGCTGTTCCAACTTCCGGCGCAGCAAAACCCCTGTGGTGTGCGAGGTGCTGAAGGTCTGGTTGATCCTGATGCTGATGATGGTCGGTAGCCTGATGGGCGGAGCGAGCCGCTGATGGAGATCTAGGCCGACCAAAATCGGGCACTGCTGACTGTGCAGTAAAACGCAGAAGGGGGGCGGATAACAGAGGGCTAATGGAGCTAATCAGCTCAGCGCGCCAGCTCCACTTCCAGATTTCTGTTCCTGGGCACACTAATTAGTCCGCTAAAACTGCGGTAGCCAGGGGCCTCGACCAGTAGGGTGTAGTCGCCGGCCTCGAGCAGAAAGATCGAGCGCCCCAGGCTGCTCCTGGCAATCTCGGTGGTTCCTTGCAGAATGCGAATGGTAGGGTTGGATGCACGGACCATCACATTCAGAAGGCAGGGACAGGCTGGTTCTACTTCGCGCACAATGCCCGTAGCAACCGGCAGGGCAGGTGTGGCAGGAGGTAGCGGGGCAGCTTCGGGTGTGGTAGGGGCTGGTGGTGCGGGTTCAGGGACAGCCTCGGGAAGGCCAGCTTCGGGAGCAGTTGGAGCTGGGGGTGGTTCCATCGGCTCAGCGGGGGTCACTACAGCGGTGTCGGGAAATGCACCAGGGGTAAGCAGGTTCTGGGTGGGACTAGCCAGCAGGGTGATGCTACCAAAACCCGTAAGACCCAGCAAAACAGCCAGTGCTGCCGACCAGCCTGCTGAGCGATACCGGCGCAGGTTTAGAATGGCCCAGACCAGCAACAACACCCCCAGAACCCCCAGGCCCCAGAAGACTGTGGCGCCATACTGCTGATGGAGCCAGACCCCACCCAGTCCAAATACGCCCATCAGCGCGCCAAAAACCGCCCAGCCTAGCCCGCCGCGCTGAAGGCGGGCCAGACCCCAAACCAACACCAGCACACCCAGAATGCCCAGAGCCCATAGCAGTAGCGCGTTCATTTCTCCTCCCTTCACAACGCATAGGGCCTAGTGATTATCACTGGCCACTGGAAGGCTAGCCGCGAAGGCTTCCAGTACAGACACTCTAAACCCTAGCGCTCCGGGCTCATACCTGAGGGCAATACTTTGGAGGGCTGGGTATGCAGCCGGCCGGAAGTGTTTGCATCCTGGTTGGAATCGCATCTCTGGTCTCATCCCTACACAGGTGAGAACCGGACAGATGAGGGAGCTTTAAACATTTTGCAACGGCGGGCTGGTGGAAATCCCAAATCCTTCCAAATACCACTCTAATCCAGCCAGTCCATTAACCTCCTGAACTTACTTTTCTTCCGCCTGTACTTGTAGGGCTTGAAAAACCCACCCTGGTAAGGGAGGTGGCCCCGGGAATATGAGTCGTGGTCGTAGTGCCGAGCGTCATAACCCTGGTGCCGACCACGACCAAAACGCCTTGCCAGAAACTTCCCAACCAACAATGCCAGTAGCTTGAAGAGTATTCGTTTCATCGGGCATGGTCTCCTGTTCTCCAAAAAGTAAAAAAACACCACGGAAAACTGCCGTGGTGGTCTTGCCGAAGGTTCTGGTGAACCTGTCCAGACCGAGGGTTTATGCCCCGTATTGACGACCCAGACACCCGCAAACGCGGGCGGCTACTCCCCAACCAGAGGTAGGATAGCAAGACTTGCACCACCGTTCATGAGGAGGTTCACACCCGGTGTGGCCGGGTAGTTGCTGCTACTCCCATCTCTGCTAAAGCACGCCGAATAGCTTCTGAATCAATCCCGGCCTCGCGGTGCATACGGGCAATAGAACCATGGTCGTAGAACAGGTCAGGCAGTCCCAGCACCCGGATATCGGGCTTTAACCCAAGATCGTTCAGAGTCTCTAGCACAGCACTGCCAAAGCCCCCCGCTTTTTGGTGGTCTTCGGTAGTAACCAGCTTGTAGCCACCCAGCGCCAGCATCTCCAACATTTCCTTGTCAACGGGCTTGATAAACCGAGCGTTGATGACTCCCACCTCGAGGTGGTCTGTAGCGGCCTCGAGCGCATACCTGAGGGTCTTGCCGAAAGTCAGGATATAAGCTTTGCGGCCTTCTTTTAGCACCTCCCAGCGGCCCCACTCAATCTGGGGCCAGGCCCCTTGAGGAGCCTTTTCCACGTTGTCGCGGGCATAGCGAATGGCAATGGGCGCACCGGCGTTAATCGCATACTTCAGCATGGCCCGCAGTTCCAGGGCGTCTTTCGGGGCGGCAATCTGCAGGTTAGGAATGGTACGCAGATAGGCGATGTCAAAAACCCCGTTATGAGTTGCACCATCTCCTCCCACGATGCCCGCCCGATCCACCGCGAAGACCACAGGTATGTTTTCGATAGCGATATCGTGGACGATCTGATCGAAGGCCCGTTGCATAAACGTAGAGTAGATGGCCAGCACCGGCTTGAGTCCACGCAAAGCCATGCCTGCCGCTGCTGTGGCTGCCACATCCTCGCAGATGCCAGTATCCAGGTAGCGCTCGGGGTGTGTCTGGGAATACTTCACCAGCCCAGAACCTTCGCGCATGGCCGGAGTAATCACGAAGAGCCGGGGCTCTTGATGTGCCAGCTCGGTCACGGCATCACCGAAAGCCGCCGACCAGGAGTAGCCCTTGCTAACCTTCTCGGGGTTGTCAACATTGAAGCCGGGCGGCCCGTGCCAGTAGATAGGATCGGCCTCTGCCACCCCATAACCCTTGCCTTTCTGAGTAACTATGTGAAGCATGGTGGGGCCATCCAGCTCTTTTATCTGCTCCAGAACATGGATCAAACCCGGCAAGTCGTGTCCGTCTACTGGCCCCACATAACGAATGCCCCAGGCATAAAAAGGGTTCTCCTGGTGCAGCATTAGTTTGGCGGCTTCCTTGGCCCGGTCTACCAGATTAAAAAGCTTGGGCGAGATGCCCTCCAAGACCTGCTTGCCCCACTTCTGGGTGTCCTGCACCCACTTTTTGGTCTGATACTCCTTGAAATAATGGTTCAGGGCTCCCACGTTTTCCGAGATGGACATCTCGTTGTCGTTCAGGATTATCAGCAGTTTTGGTTTGCGCTCGCCAATCACATTTAAGGCCGCCAGGGCCATCCCACCGGTGAGCGCCCCGTCGCCGATGATGCCCACGACGTGGTAATCCTCACCCAGGGTATCGCGGGCGATAACCATGCCCAGCGCGTTGGCCAGTGAAGTAGAAGCATGGCCCACCGTGATGGCATCGTGTTCACTCTCCGAGACTTTGGTAAATCCACTGATGCCCCCTTCCTGGCGAACGGTATGTAACACATCCTTGCGCCCAGTGAGGATCTTGTGGGCGTAGGCCTGGTGGCCCACGTCGAAAAGCAGGCGGTCACGCGGTGAATCAAATACTTTGTGTAAGGCCACAATTAGCTCTACAGCCCCCAGCGAGGAGGCCAGGTGGCCGCCGTTTTGGGCGCAAACCCGGATAATCTCGCTGCGCAATTCTTCCGCTAGTTGTAGCAACTCTGCTTGCGAGAGGGGCTTAAGGTCTTGGGGTTGGTTGACCTTGTCCAGAATCACACACGCCTCCAAGGGGGACTGGATATAAACATTTCTCTCAACTCTAGGGGACTGATGGTTTTGCGCTGTGCCCCAGAGAACAAAGGTCAGGCCCATTCTACGGCTGACCACCTTTTAGTGGAAGTTGCGATCGACCAGAAGAAGGCCCTCGTTGGTGCGTACCTCCCCCACCCCCGGCACAAACCAGATCTCGTGATTCTCGACATCTCCTTGGGCAGGTTTGATTCGCAGGGTGATGCGCCAGGCTTCAAAGGCCCCGGCCCCTACCGTTACCCT
The DNA here is from genome assembly GCA_041695225.1 of Deinococcota bacterium. Taxonomy (GTDB): domain Bacteria; phylum Deinococcota; class Deinococci; order Deinococcales; family Thermaceae; genus Meiothermus. The sequence goes on along the minus strand of JBGFRI010000005.1, from coordinate 35,904 downwards.
GATACGACCCACCACCTGGTAGGTGTACTCAAAGCTGCCCGCGCCTGTGGGAGTGAGCCGATTGTTGACCAGAATATGCTTTTCCCAGCGGCTTACGCCACCCCATCGGGCTCCTACGGCCAGGGTGTTTTCGGCGGGGTACTCCTGCATGGGCGGGTGGAAGCGGACAATTGAGTTGGTAATTACCTCTTCGAAACCCAGTAGCCGTACCCCTGTCGGACCTACCTGGCGGAAGTAGTTGCGCTCCTGACCCCGTCCGCTGAACCTGAACCGTATGACCGGCTGACCGGCAAATGTTGTGGGGCCCAGAATTGCAAGGCGGTACGGAGGATCGGCCACCGATGCACCCTGGGGCAGGTATACCCATTCCAGTCCCGGCTGCGCGGGATAGAAACTTACCGGACCCTGAATGACCGCGACGCTAGCCTGGGGCTCAGCAGTGCGAGGAGCACAAGCTGCCAGCAACAACAAAACTGGTACAAAGACTCGTAGCATTGTTCCAAGTTTACCCTTGATGGGGGCCGGCGGATGTAAACCGCGAGCAAATTGATTAAGACCTGGGCAGTCCGGCTGCGGCCAGAGACTCCTGGACCTTCAAAAACCAGTACCAGCAGCTTGTGGGCAGAATTCTGCGCCAAACAAGATCAGGCTGTTGGGTAACCCGGCTTTTGTAACTCAATTAGTTAGGCATAAGAGCCGTATGTCGCTGGCTTCGCTCCGAGCGCTCAAGCTCCCAATTCTCAGAGCAACCAGTTAGGTTTATGGGGCTTTGCTTCCGGCTACGTGTGGGAAGGCTGAAAGTAAAAGCATCTTTGCTTGCTGGGCATTCAGGCCTCTTTTGTCATGTTGCTTACACAGCGGCTACATGGCACTACTAATATGCGGCCATGCAATCGGGCTTTCCCAAAGATGGCCGTCTGCGGGATGCGGCTATTGCGGCCTACCGGGCCGAGGCCATGCAGGCTGGGGAGGCCTGGTATAAAACCGTGGCGTACGAGGAACTGCGCCGCATCTTTGGTGAGGAGTGGCTAAGTGTGGGGCGGTACCGCCTGGTGGAGATCTGCGGCGCCCGCGAGGTCATGGTAGAGGTGGACGGGGAGCTTTTCTCGGTAGCAGAGGTAAGCAAAGGCCCAGCCGAGGTGGTGGTACGCCACCTGCCAACTGGGCGGGCGGTGGGCAGCCTGGCCCAGTTGGGCGAGGTATTTCTCAACCATCCTTGAACGCCACCGGCAAGACGTATGTAAGGCACCGCAGCGGAGCGAAGCGGTGGGACGGGCTATGAGCAGCCAGTCCCACAGCAATGCTCTAGACCTTTGACCTTCGGCTTTCGACAGCGCGTAGCGCGTGTGAAATGTCAAAGGTCGAAAGTCGAAGGCCACCAGCAATGCTCTAGACCTCGGAGCCTCTCCGTCTCCTTTTATGAAGCGTCAGCTCCCCGCTTCATGCTCCGGGGTCCTTCGGGACGGATGGGCAACTCTTTAGAAGCGTTGCGAGAGCCGTTTTGAACTCGGCGACTGCTCTCGGACTGCTAGCGACTGCCGTCGAAACGATTGCGACGGCAGTCGGGCAGGATGTGCGCCGGCGCCAACACTCGGGGATAAAACGCACGTCTATGGATAAATCATCTCCATCCTCGGCCACGTAAAAATGTCGCAGGTCGCAGGTCTAAGGTCTAAGGTCAAAGGTCTACGACCTTATCGTGCTTTGGTCTACGACCTTCGTCTTTCGACCTTCGACCAAGCGCGCAAGCGCTTCGACCTGCGACTCGCGACTTGAGACATCTTATGCCATCCCCAGGTCTCGCTTGAGGCGGGCCAGGTCATCTTCTACTTCTCTACTGCTGCGCAGGCTCTGAAGCTCCTTCTCGATGTCGTTTTTGTCCATCTCCGAAAGGGCGGCATACTTGTCTTCCATGGCCTCGATGCGGCGCTCCATGTCTTCAAAGGCCACCACCGCGCCGTGGGTGTCTACCTTGGACTCGAACCTGCGTACCGTCTCGGCGGCCTTTACACCCTTTTTGCGGGCGATGAGCAGGGCTTTCTTGGCCTCGGACTCCTGGATTTTGCTCTCCAGCGCCTTGAGCTGGGTGGTCAGCTGGCTGACCAGGTTCTGTTGCTGGGCTATCTGCTGGGCAAAGCCATCGGAAAGGGCCTGGGCCTGTTGCTTGCGCCTGAGGGCCTCGCGGGCCAGGTCTTCGCGCTCGCTCTTGAGGGCTTCGGCAGCCTTGAGTTCCCAGGCGCGAACCTGCTCGGCGTAGCTTTGCTGGTCGCGCTCGAGCTTTCTCAGCTCGGCCATGGCCGCGGCCACTTCCATCCGGGCATCCCTCAGCGCAGCCCGCATGTCTTCTACGGCTTGCTCGATAATCTTTTCGGGGTCTTCGGCCCGCTTGATGAGGTCGTTGAGATTGGCGCGAATCAGTCGGGAAAGGCGGTCAAGAATACTCATGTTTGAGCCTCCTGTGGAGCTTTAGTCTAGCGCAGGCGGGCAGCGCTCACAACCATTGACCGATGACAAAGACCCAAATTTTCCCTGGCTATGCTCACCCTTGGCACAGGCCCAACTGCCAGTGCCGCAAGAGTGTTAAGGGCTGGTGCAGATGATGTAAAGTGTCAGCCATAAGGTACGGGCCTGAGGCAGAGGAGAATACTTGCCTGCAATTAAGCCATCGGCTTATGTACAGGACTAAGCACCTGGCGAGCCGTTATTGCAAGTGACCACAGCGAGCGAGGCAGTCCAGACCGGCGGGTAAGCGGGTCACAAAATGTTCCAGGAGGGCTTTGCTATCGCTTACTAAGAAGAGATAGGGTTTAGTGTGGTAACGATGTCATAAAGCCGGTGTATAAGCTTCCAGCTTTTTGCTCCACGCCGTAGTATCTGACCATGACCTCCGCCCTCTCCCCGGCCCTAGTACGCGAGGCTATCCAGCATTATCTGCTGGCTGCCCTGCCCCGACCCGAGGCTGCCCACCGCCCGGAGCTGGCCGAGTATGCCCGGATGCTGCGCGAGTATCCCGAGCGTGGCGGCAAGATGCTGCGTGGAATGCTGCTGGTATACACCGGACTGGCCCATGGGGCCGAACTCAAGCAGCTCCTGCCCATTGCAGCGGCGCTTGAACTTTTTCAAAACTGGGCCCTGATCCACGACGACATCGAGGATGCCTCCGACGAACGGCGCGGCAAGCCTGCCCTGCACAAACTCTATGGGATGCCCCTGGCGCTCAACGCGGGCGACGCGCTACACGCTAGGCAGTGGGCCCTGCTGGTCGAGGCTGGAGTCTCGCAGGCGGTGTTGCTCGAGTTTGCCCGGCTGGTAGAGCTCACAGCCCAGGGGCAGCACCTGGAGATGACCTGGATGCAGCGCCAGCGCCTGGACTTGCAGGAGTCGGACTATCTGGAGATGGTGGGGCAAAAAGCCGCCTACTACACCGCCGTGGCCCCGCTGCGCCTGGGCGTTCTGGCGGCGGGCCTGGAGCCCGCTGCGGTGCTGGAAGAGGCGGGGATAAAACTGGGGATCGGTTTCCAGATTGTGGACGATGTGCTCAACCTCAGCGGCGACCCGGCCAAGTATGGCAAGGAAATTGGCGGCGATTTGTGGGAGGGTAAGCGCACCCTGATTCTGCTGCACTTTCTGGGTAAAGCCGGTGCAGACGAACGAGCCCGGGCCGAGAATTTACTGCGAATTCCCCGGGAGCAAAAATCGGGGCTCGAGGTGAACTGGTTACATCAACAACTGTTACAGTCGGGCGCGGTGGACTATGCCCAGACCCTGGCCGAACAGATGCTGACCGAAGGGTTGGCGATGCTGGGGCCGGTCTTGCTCAAAGCACCCAGTGGGGCCATGGGCACGGTGGTGCTGGAAATTTTGCAGACCCTGGTTCGGCGCGAGGCCTAAGGTACCATCACATCAGGCCTAGCGCCGCACCACCATGGCCACCCCTACCGCCGCCAGCGCCATTCCCAGGATGGCCAGCACCCCGAGCTGCTCGCCAAAGAAAAAGTAGGCCTGGACCGCCGTTACCGGAGGAACCAGGTAAAACAGGCTGGCCACGCTGCTGGCCGAGTTCTGGCGGATCAGGTACATCAAAAGCAGGATGGCCCCAATGGAAAGCACCACCACCAGCCACAATAAAGCCAGGGTAAACTGCAGGGTCCACTCAATTTGCATGGTCTCGCCAAATAGCAGCGCTAGGCCCAGCAGGGCTATGGTGGCCGCGATGAACTGCACCAGGGTTCCGCCCACCAGGGGCATCTGGGTGGCAAAGCGCTTATGGTACAGCGTCCCGGCGGTGGTACAGAGCAGGGCCAGCCCGATCGCCAGGTAAGCGGAAGGCTGTAAGCCTGCGACGCCGGCCCGCAGGGCATTCTCGCCCACCACCAGGGCCACCCCTACCAGGCCCAGCAAAAACCCCGCCCACTGCACCAGATTAACCCGCTCGCGCAGCAGATACTGCGCCAGAATTGCGGTCAGGACAGGCTGCAATCCCACAATCAGGGCCGACAGCCCGGCAGACATACCCTGGGAGATAGCGAAGAACACCCCACCCAGGTAGCCAGCGTGTAGCAGGGTTCCCGAGACCGCTATGTGCAGGTTCAGGGCCCAGCCCCTGGGCCAGGGGGTACGCAGTAAAAGGGCCAGTCCCCCCAGCAGCCCCACCACCAGCATCATCCGCACCCACAAAAAGGTGAAGGGCTCGGCATAGGGCAGGCCGAACTTGGCCCCTACAAAGCCGGTGCTCCACAGCAGCACAAAAATGATGGGGGCCAGGGCAGTCAGGCTCATCTCAGACCCCCATCCATTGCAGCAGCCACAGCAGGCCCATTCCCACCACCAGGGTGAGCAGGATGTTTTTAAACCGCCAGGCTACCAGTGCGGCGATGCTTCCGGCGACCAGGCGCTCGTTGTCCAGTCCGATGGCCCACTGCCCCTGGGGAGTGAGCAGTGCGGGGAAGACCAGCCCGGCCAGGGTAGCCGCGGGTACGTAGCGCAGGGCTTGATGCAGGCTGGGCGGCAGGCTGAAGCGTTCCAGCATGGCCAGAGGAAAATAGCGCAGGGCAAAGGTAATCAGGGTCATGCCCAGCAGGGTGATCCAGAGCATTAGGTCGCTCATGATCTGCCCTCCTGCCCTCCGACTTGCTGCACGTAGCTACCTTTTCCTCTTATTCGGTTCTCCAGCCAGACCCCCGCCAGTATGCCCGCGAGTGCCCCAATGAATAAACCGGTGCGATACGGCAGGCCAACCAGGGCAGTGGCCACCAGCCCTCCTACCAGGGCGGCAAACAGGCTGGGACGGCTCTGTATGGCGGGAACCAGCAGGACCAGAAAGGATAGCGGTACAGCAAAGTCCAGCGACCAGTCTGCCGGAAGCCACGCCCCCAGCAGCGCCCCAAAATAAGTCGAGGCCACCCAGACCAGCCAGAGCAAGACTCCGATGCCCAGGTAAAACCAGGGGGTAAGGCGGGGGCCCAGCCCCGCATACTGGGTCAGGGCCAGGGCGAAGTTCTGGTCCACCATCAAGAACGCCGCCAGCAGTCTCATGCGCGCAGACAGAGCCTGCAGGGGCCTGGCCAGGGCACTGCTATACATCAGATAACGCAGGTTTACCACCAGGGTTGCCAGCCAGACCAGCAAGACCGAGGCCCCCGCCCCCATCAACTGGAGTGCTACCAGCTGGGCCGCTCCGGCAAAAACCAGGGCCGACATCAGGGTAACTTCCACTGCATCCAGACCAACACTCACCCCGGCAATTCCCGTTACCATGCCAAAGGGCACGATACCCACGGTTATGGGCAGCGATACCAGCACACCCCGCCAGAAAGCCGCCCGGGGCGTGGGGGGAAGCGCGTTTACAGCCATGCTCTCATCTGCTCCTCGGTCAGGTTGCCCCCACAAAGGATGGTAGCCACCCGCTGTTCTTTGAACTGGGGATGGGCCAGCAGGGCCGCGATACCGACTGCGCCGGAGGGCTCGAGCACCAGCCCCAGGTGCCGGTGGGCCAGCCGCATGGCCTGCAGAATGATGGGGTCTTTGACCAGCAGCACCTGGTCCACCAGCCCCTTCAGGTCTTCCAGGGCCTCGGGTACCGGGGTCCTCACCCCGATGCCGTCGGCAATGGTAGCGATGGAAGGGGTAAGCACCAGGGTTCCGCTGCGCCAGGACCGCTCCATGGCCGGGGCGCCGGCAGCACTCACCCCGATAACCTGTACCCCCGGGGCCAGGGCCTTGACCCAGCGAGCAACTCCCGCCAGCATGGCGCCATTGCCCAGCGGAACCAGCACGGCATCGAAGGGCCTGGGGTAGCGTAGCAGTTCCAAGCCCATGGTTGCCGCGCCTTCGGAAAACTCCAGGTTGCGGCCGTCCTCGACAAAGAGCAGCCCATTTTGCTCGGCATATTCTTTGGCGGCCAGCTTGGCGGCATCGAAGTCCTGGCCGGCCAGCCGCACGGTCGCGCCCAGGGCCTGCATCCGGGCGATCTTGAGCGGACTGGCGCTGACCGAGGCAAACACAGTTAGCCCAATGCCCCGCTTGCGGGCCGCGTAGGCCATGCCCTGACCAAAGTTGCCCGCCGAGGCAGAGACCACCTGGGGCAGGCTGGGGTTGCGCACAAAGAAGTAGTCGGCCCCGCGTCCCTTGAACGAGCGGATGGGGTTGAGGGTCTCGACCTTGACCACCAGCTCGAGCCCCATGGCCTCGCTCAGGCTTTCGGCGGGGAACTGGGGGGTATCGAGAAAAATAGGGTCTATGGTGCGGCTGGCATGCTGGATATTTTCCAGCCGCAGCCGATGGGGGATGTCCGCTAGGCCAAGCGCGGTGCGCACATAGCCGGAGCCACTGGTCTGGCGGGCCAGGAAACCCCGGTCCACCAGCTCGCGGCGCAGCAAGGCCCAGCCCCCGAAGGTCTGCCAGGACTTCAGTACCGAATCTACCTGGGTCTGGCTATAGGCCTGACCTGCACAGAACTTGGCCGCCAGATACTCGATAACCGCAGATTTATCGGCGGGCTCGCTGGGCCAGCGCACCACCTGGGCCGAGTGGTTGAGCAGGTGTCTGAGGTTTTTCATGGGTAGGGCTCCGGCAAAGTGAAGGCTGCAATTCTGCTTTAGCGGGATGGGTTAGTTCTGGACTGGCCTTTAAGACGGGCCAGGGCGCGGTGAAAGTGCTGATACAGACGCTGCTCGGCCTGCCGAACATGGCCCGCGGCGACCGCTTCGATGATGCTGGCGTGTTCTCGCACCGAGACCAGCCCCAGCTGGGGGCTGCCAAAGTAGGCCAGCTCGAGGCGGTGGTGCTTGAGCCGCAGGCCGCGGATGATCTCGACCAGCTCGAGGTTACCGCAACGCCGCACGTACTCGTGGTGGAAAGCCGAGTCCGCCTCGACCGCGGCAGGAATCTGGGCGCTTTTGAGCGCAGCCTCGAGGCGGAGGTTGGCCTCCCGCATAATGCTCAGGCTGGCTTTGGTCAGGTGTGGCAGCGCCAGCCTTAGCGCCAGGCTATCCAGCACCGCGCGAATGGGATAAATCTGCTCGGCCTCGGCCAGGTTTATCGGCTTGACCCGCGTCCAGCGGTTTTTGGCGGTCTCGACCAGCCCTTCGTCCTCCAGGCGGCGCAGGGCCTCACGCACCGGGGTACGGCTGACACCCAGGCGGTCGGCCAGCTCCTGGTCGCGCAGCTGCTCACCCGGTTCCAGCACTCCCTGCACGATCCAGTCGCGCAGCTGCTGGTAGGCCGACTCGCGCAAGATGGGGCGCTTTAGGGTCTGCAACGATTCCGGCACAGGCATGGCTTCTCCAGTGAAATGTAATATATCACAAGAACCGAAATTTGCCAGGACTGGCCAAAGAAGGCAAAAGCTAGAGGATGTTCGGACATTGTTAGGCCACTCACATTCTTGGGAGAATTTCGATGAAGACGGGATCTGAAGCAACGGCCACTCGGGGCCCCCTCTCCCAAGCTTGGGAGAGGGTTGGGGTGAGGGTTGAATGACGCCAGTGTCTCCGTGGTTCGCTGCGCTCACACCCCCTCACCCAGCCTCTCCCACAAGGGGAGAGGAGATTGTCCGAACGCCCTCTAGCCGGCGGGCTGATCGTCCTCAGCCAAGAACTTCAAAAACAAGCGCACTACTTCGGGGTCAAAGTGAGCCCCGGCCTGCTCCTGCATATAAGCCAGGGCTTTTTCCCTGGGCCAGGCCTCGCGGTATGGCCGCTCGCTGATAAGAGCATCCCACACGTCTACTACCGCAAACAGCCGCGCGGCCAGGGGAATTTCTTCGCCCCTGAGCCCGCGTGGATACCCCGTACCATCCCACTTTTCGTGGTGACAGTAGGGGATTGCCAGCGCGGGCCGCAGGAACTCGATGGGCGATAGCAGCTCGTAAGCGAAGATGGGGTGCTGGCTCATCAGCGCCCACTCTTGCTCCGAAAGCTTGCCCGGTTTGAGCAGGATGTAGTCCGGCACACCCATCTTGCCGATGTCGCGCAAAAGTGCGCCGTGGCGAAGATGCACCAGCTCCTCCTCGGTCATTCCGGCCGCCCTTGCCAGCCGCAGGGTGGTCTCGGTAACCCGCAGGCTGTGGCCTTCTGTCTCCTTGTCGCGCAGATCGAGGGCGCGCGACCAGCCCTCGATGGTGGTCTCGTAGGCCTGCTGCAGGCTGGCATTGGATCGCTGCAACTCTTCTAGCAATTGCGCGTTGTCAATGGCAATGGCCACCTGCCCGGCCAGGGTTTTGAGAAAATCCTGCCACTCGCTAGAAGGGCGGAGCAAGGAGCGGCGGAAAATTTCCAGCAGGCCTTTGGGCCGTTCTTTGGCAGTGAGGCAGACCCCGTGGTACGAGACGAAACCCTCGCCTTCGATATGGGGAAGCTCGCTAAAAGGGCGCTTGCTTTGCGACAGATCGGGAATAACCACCAGATGGTGTTCGAGCAGGGCCTGAGGGAGATCCTGGCTCAGGCTGCGGCTCTGAGGTAGTGGCTCGGCTCGGCGAAAGCCGCGCACTGCGGCCAGGTCGAGCCGGTCTAACTCCTGGTTGATCAGCCAGACCGCAGCGGCATCTACCTCCAGTTGGGTGGTCACCCGCTCGAGGATGCTCTGGAGCGTAGAGGCCAGATCCATGCTGCTAAGAATGTCCAGGTCAATGGCGTGCAGGGCAGATATCCGCTTTAGTTGCTGTTGCAGGCGTTCTTCGGCCTGTTTGCGCTCAATGGCGATCTGGGCCAGGTGGGTTGCCCTTTCAATCAGAACAAAGTCTGATTGAGCTGGGCTGCGCGGCTCCGGGTAATACATGGCAAAACTGCCCAGTACCCTTCCGTCGGAGTTTTTCACCGGGGTTGACCAGCAGGCCCGAAGCCCGTGCTGGCGGGCTAGCTCACGGTACTTGTCCCACAGCGGGTCGGTCTCGATGTCGCTGACCACAACCGGCTTGCCGTGGTACATGGCCGTCCCGCACGAACCCTCCTGGGGGCCAATGGGCATACCATCAATAGCGCGGCTATACTCCGGCGGAAGGTGTGGGGCTGCGCCATGCCGCAGGTGGGCTCCGTCGGGGTCGAGTAGAAGAATCGAGGCCCGGGTTCTGGGCGCCAGGGCCTCGATCTTGAGCACGATAGCCTCCAGCACCTGTGCCAATGGCGCCCCGGATGAGATGAGCTCGAGCACCTGAAGCTCGCTCTTTAGTAGCTGCTCTGCCAGCTTGCGCTCGGTAATCTCGCTGAAAAAAATCACTATACCGTGGGGCGATGGGTAGATGCGGTTCTCGAACCAGCGGTTCCAGGGCGGGTAGTAATCCTCAAACACGATGGTCTGCTGGGTTGTCAGCGCGCGCTGATAGGCCCTTGCGAAAGGGGTGTCTTTTGCCTCAGGGTATTCTTGCCAGTAGTTCTTGCCTATAAGCTCCTGCGGCTTGCGCCCTAACAGCTCCCCGCCGCGCTGGTTAACGTAGATGTAGTTCATCTCCTGATCGAAAGCCACAATCCCGTCGCTGATCAGCTCCAGGACGCCATTGCCATTTTCTGCGGCAAGGGCCTGGATCTGCTGCTGCACCAGTTTTGAACGCTTGGGCCTGGCCCCGGGCGCGGCCTTTGGCGTTGGGCGGGGCGAGGTTTTGGCTCGGGGTCTGGCTTTTATTCGTCTGGAATACATGCCGCAGCCTCCTGGGGGAGATTACTGTAGGACTGAATCGCGGCAATTATGACACAGTAGTAAAGCCCGCCTCAAGGCACCCCTTTGTTGAAAGTCTACAGGCAGACCGTTTTGAAAAACGCCAACAAATTCCCATGACATCACGTCATCACACTTATACACTCCTGCGGCTAATGCCTTTGGTCATCACCTACAAGTCTTGATTTATGTCTCAGACTTATAGCTGTGGCCAGGATCTGCCGTCTCGCCACTCCCCTCTACAGGGTGAGCCGGCCTGATAGTCTGTCTCCCTTTCGGCCCGTTATAGTCTCACGGCCTGCGCTACCTCTCCCAGCGTCCGGTCTGGGTTCCTGGCTTGCAGCATCTTATGGAACTGCGCGAGCCGACCGTCTCGGGGCGGGCTCTACTCCAGGGCTTCCGGTGGGCAGGGGTTGGCAATACAGGTATAATGCGCCTACCCGCAAGGGAGTGATGAGAGGAGGAGGCATGTATCGTCGAATTTTAATTCCCACTGACGGAAGTGGTCCCAGCGAAGTAGCGGTCAAGGCGGGCCTCGAGCTGGCCCGCAATCTCAAGGCTGAGGCGACCCTGCTCTATGTGCTCGAGGGTGCCACCAGACATACCTGGGTAGTTCCCGAGACCGTGCCCTATTTTCCAGATCTGGAGCGGGATATCGAGACCGCTGGTAAGCAAGCCCTCGAGCGAGCCGCTGGTTTCGCCGCCGAGATGGGTGTAGCTGCGCGCAGTGAGCTTGTAAAGGGCCGGGCCCCTGAGGTAATTGTCGACCAGGCCAGCCAGCACGACCTGGTCGTGATGGGCACACACGGGCGTAGCGGCCTGGACCTGGTATTGCTGGGCTCGGTGACCCAGAAGGTCTTGCAGCAGAGCCCCAAGCCAGTGCTGGTGGTGCGCCAGCCCGGAGATAAGCCCTCCTGAACCGAAACAGCCTTTAGCAGGCACAGGGGGCACAGGATCGGCGGCCTGGCCTGGTGCCAACCACCCCCTGCCCAGATAGTCGCCAGCACCTTTCTGGCGACAATTTATTTGCCAAGGAACTGTCCAGGTAAGGGGTAACCAGATGACTACTTTTCGTCGTCACCTCTAGCACTGCCCCAGCCTCTTTGCCACCTGACCCCCAATCATTATCTGGTGGTTTGTTGAACAAGTCGGGCTTATAGGCCGGTTAGTGCTGTGGCCGAGGGACGGGGATGGCAAGGATTAAGTTTTCACCGCGCGACTCTTCCATGGAAGCCTATATCCCGCACCGCTTCAACGCCTCACTGCAGACGATCGGATGGACGCCTCTGTGGACGGTAGACCCCGCATACGTCGCAGCGACGCCCTGGTTCCAGGAGGAGCTGCTAGCCGGTAAGCACCTCGACTTCTTCCATAAACTCCCTACCGCCTATGCTAAAAAGGTCAAGGCCATCACCGCAGCCGACCTGTTCGGCTAAAGAGCTCTGTGCGCAAAGCTCTTCATCCCCTCGCGGATCGGCCGGTAGGTCTGGACCATGCCGCGCCAGATATTAACTACGACCCGTTTTTTCTTCAGACCGAAGATACAGTTCTATTGTGCAGAAATATGCATGGTTGAACTGTGGCTAACGACAAGGGTCGAAGCCCCTGGGACTCTTGGTTCGTTGACTCCTGCTCACTACAAATGACGCTACTATGCTATGATACCACTATGACGGCGATATATGACATCACTCGAGGTGCGACATGAAAAATCTCACCATCCGCGGTATTGATCCCGCTCTTGACCAGGCCCTCAAGGCCACCGCAAAAAAACAGTCCAGCAGCGTTAACCAGCTAGTACTCCAGACCCTCAAACAACACTTTGGCCTTAGCAAACCCCCCTACCACAGCCGCCGTCATCATGATCTCGACGATCTGTTCGGACGCTGGGACCAAGAGGAGTTCGCTCGCATCCAGGCCGCCACCGAAGGCCAGCGCCGGATTGACCCCGAGCTCTGGTCATGAGGCGCACCCTGATAGACACCAACATCTACTCCCTGGCCATGCGCGGCGACCCCGAGGTCATTGACCGCCTCCAGCAGCTCGACGAGATGGGTTTCACGGTCATCAGCATGGGTGAACTACTGGCAGGCTTCCGGCAGGGAACGAAAGAGACCCAGAACCGCGAGGAGCTGGCCCGCTTCCTCGACTCACCTAGAGTCCGGTTGCTTGCTGTGGATGAAGCGACTACCGATTTTTACGCCGCCATTGTGGTAGCCCTCAAGCATGCGGGCACCCCCATCCCCACCAACGACTTATGGATTGCCGCGCTCGCTCAGCGCCACGGACTGCCCATTTATACCAAAGACGCACACTTCGCAATGGTTCCAGGGTTGGTACTGGTAGCGTGACCCACGGGTACCGGGAGCTGTCGAGTTTGTCGGTTCGGATGCCTGGCGCCTGTGCGTCATGGACGGTATAGCTCCACTCCCTCCCTCGCCTGAGCGCCTTCTCTACGGGATAGGCCGTTAAAAACCTGCGGTAGGCCGCCGTAGAGAAGTGCGCTGAACAAGCGTTGGGGCCGGGTCAACTAACCCGCTCCACCCGGATCATGTTGGTGGTGCCGCGTACCCCGAACGGCACGCCAGCGGTAATTACTACGTACTCGCCCACCCCGGCCAGGCCGGTTTCCTTGGCTTTTGCCACCGCAATCTGCACCATGTCATCGGTGTCCTTTGGGTCCGGGGCCAGCAGCGGAAGAACATCCGAGACCAGCGCCAGCTGGTTGCAGACATACTGGTTGGGCGTGAGGGCCAGGATGGGCACCGGCGGGCGGGTGCGGGCTACCCGGCGGGCCGCGCTGCCGGTGGCAGTAAACACCACCACTGCCTTGGCCGCGGTGGACTCCACCACATCGTCTACTGCGCGGGCGATGGCATCCTGTACGGTGCGGTTGGCCGGCGGGCGCAAGACATCAAGACGGTCTTTGTACTCCTGGGTAGCCTCGATGGTCTTAGCCACCCGGGTCATGAACGAGACCGCTTCTACCGGATACTGCCCCATGGCGGTCTCGCCAGAGAGCATAATGGCATCGGTGCCGTCGAAGATGGCGTTGGCCACGTCCGAGGCTTCGGCCCGGGTAGGGGTAGGGTTTTTGATCATGGACTCGAGCATCTGGGTAGCGGTAATAACCGCCTTGCCCGCCTGTACGGCCTTCAGGATGATGCGCTTTTGCACGGCGGGCACCTCCTCCAGCGGCATCTCTACCCCCAGGTCGCCGCGGGCCACCATGATGCCATCGGCCTCTTCCAGAATCTCGTCAAAGCGGGCCACGGCGCTGGGCTTTTCAATTTTGGCCATCAGCCGCGCCCGTGAGTTGTGCCGCCCCAGGTAGTGCCGGGCCAGCAGCAGATCGTCGCGGCTGCGCACAAAGCTAATGGCCACCCAGTCCACCTGTAGCTCGGCGCCCAGAGCCAGATCGTCAATGTCTTTGTCGGTCAGGGCCGGAATGGAAAGGTCGGCCCCGGGAATATTGATGCCTTTGTTGTTAGACAGCCGCCCTCCAATAATCACTGTGGTGTGAATATCGTTGAGCTGAACCTCGTCTACCCGCAGCCGGATATTCCCGTCATCCAGGAGCAACACCTGCCCTGGCTCCACATCGTGGGGCAGGCCCCGGTAGGTGGTCGAGACCCGGGTCTCGTCGCCCTCGATGGGGTCTGCGGTAATGGTAAATTTCTGCCCCGGCAGCAGCTCTACCCCGCCCTCGCGGAAGCGCCCACAGCGGATCTTGGGGCCTTGCAGGTCTTGCAGGACTGCCACCGTGCGCTCCAGCGAGCCTGCGGCTTCACGGATCAGCTGTACCGACTGACGATGATCGCCGGGCATTCCGTGGGAGAAATTGAGGCGAAAAACGTCTACCCCGGCTTCGATCAAAGCCCGGACCAGCTCGGGTGAGCGCGAGGCCGGCCCCAGAGTGGCTACAATCTTGGTTCGTTTTGGAAGTCCCATAGGTTTTGTCTCGGGTCGCAAGTCTCAGGTCTCGGGCCACTGGTAGCAGACTTTCGACCTGGAACGCACGACATCACTTTTTGAACGCCCCGAAGCCTAAAAATCTGGCAGCGGCACCCAGCTCTTCCTCGATGCGCAAAAGCTGGTTGTATTTGGCCAGCCGGTCCGAACGGCTGGCCGAGCCGGTCTTGATCTGGCCCGCATTGATCGCCACCGCAATGTCGGCAATGGTGGCGTCCTCGGTCTCGCCGGAGCGGTGCGAGATGATGGTTGTGTAGCCAGAGCGCTGGGCCAGGCGGCAGGCCTCCAGTGCCTCGGAGAGGGTCCCGATCTGGTTCACTTTGACCAGAATAGAGTTGCCCACCCCCAGGTCAATGCCCTTTTTAAGGCGTGCCGGGTTGGTTGCAAAGAGGTCATCGCCCACTAGCTGGCACCTGTGGCCCGCTTTCTGGGTGAAGTGTTTCCAGGTATCCCAGTCGTCTTCGGCCAGGCCGTCCTCGATAGAGACAATAGGGTACTGACTAATCCAGCCTTCCCAGTAGGCCGCCATTTCTTCGCCCGAGAGGCTCTTATTTTCGGCCTCCAGATGGTACCTGCCATCGCGGTAGAGTTCGGTGGTGGCGGGGTCCAGGGCCAGGGCGATCTCCTGGCCGGCCTTATACCCGGCCTTTTCGATGGCAGTTAGGAGCAGCTCCACCGCCTCGAGGTTCGATTTCAGGTCGGGGGCAAACCCACCCTCGTCGCCGACATTGGTGTTGTAACCCTTGCTCTTTAAGACCGACTTCAGGGCGTGGAAGGTTTCGACCCCAGCCCGCAGGGCCTCGGAAAAACTGGGCAGACCGCCCGGCGCCAGCATGAACTCCTGGAAATCTACGTTGTTGTCACCGTGTTTGCCGCCGTTGATCAGGTTCATCAAGGGCACTGGCAGGGTCACGCCCTGCACCCCACCCAGGTAGCGATACAGCGGCAGCCCCAGGGCATCGGCAGCAGCGTGGGCCGTGGCCAGCGAGACTGCCAGGATGGCGTTGGCCCCCAGGCTGCCCTTGTTGGAGGTGCCATCCAGTTCCAGCATGATCTGGTCCAGGGCCTCCTGGTTGAGCGCATCCAGCCCGATTACTTCGTCGGCAATGTGCTCATTGACCGCCGCTACCGCCCGCAACACCCCTCTGCCGCCGAAGCGGGGGCCACCATCACGCAGCTCTACTGCTTCGTGGGCTCCGGTGGAGGCGCCGGAGGGCACCAGGGCCCGTCCGCGTGCGCCCGACTCGAGCACTACCTCGGCCTCGACGGTGGGGTTGCCGCGTGAGTCGAGTACTTCGCGTCCTTTTACTTCAACAATCGTCGTCATGGAAAATGCCTCCTTGCTGGAAACGCTTCTATTCCCTAACAAGCCGCCTATAAGTCTACACCCCAGCCTGAGGGCCAGCACAACACAAACCGGGGAAATTCCTTACATCCCGTCCTGAGGGGCACTGCCAGCCTACCAGGCCTCGAGCCCGGCCCATTTGCACGCGCCGACGCTGTGGACGCAGACCGGTCTGCGGGCGGCCTAGACCCTCAGCG
Source organism: Deinococcota bacterium (assembly GCA_041695225.1). GTDB lineage: Bacteria > Deinococcota > Deinococci > Deinococcales > Thermaceae > Meiothermus. The sequence continues at coordinate 20,241 of JBGFRI010000005.1, read as the reverse complement.
AGCCGCGAAACCCTCGAGCGGCAAAGTACGAGTCTGCCCCGTTGTGGTAGATGAAGATGTGGTCGTAGCGGCGGTCGCCAAAGATGGCCCCCCCGAGTTTTCTTATTTCCTGGGGGGTTTTGAGCCAGCTCGAGGTCTTGGTATCAAAACTCCCAAGTTTCTGTAGCTCGCGATACTGTTCTTCGGTCAGAATCTCGATACCCATCTCTGCGGCCATATCCAGCGCAGAGTTGCTCGGCTTATTTTGCTTTCGGGACTCGAGGGCTACGTGGTCGTAGCAGAGGCTGCGCCGGCCCTTGGGGCTTTCGGGCGAGCAGTCAAAGAACAGGTATTCGCCGGTCCGGGAGTCGTGGCCCACCACATCTGGCTCGCCGCCGGTGTTTTCCATCTGATAAAGCGAGGCCAGTTTGCCGGGCTGGGCTTCCAGCTTTTGCTGTACTTCAGCCCAGTTTAGCCCTCTGTGCCGATGCTTGTTCTGTTCAAAGCGGGTTTTCAACACCCTGATCAGTTCTTCCGCTTGTTTTGTGGTCATCTTGAACGCCCCCGGGAATCTCTCATTCAGGCCGATTCTACTGCTTCGCTAAAGTCACACATTCGAGCCTGTAGGGGAATGATGCTGAGCGCTACTTCCGCGCGATGGGCTACGCCTGGGGGTTTATGTCTTCAGTTTGGCACTCCCTGCGGCAGACGCCGGGGGTATTTGTCGGAACTGTGCAATTAGCTGATTTACATCAATACCAACGGAAAATTTCGATGGTTAGCCCGCCAAAGGTACCCTCCGCCATGTTCAGAGCCACTATAAAGAGTTGCCCATCCGTCCCGAAGGACCCCGGAGCATGAAGCGGGGGCTGACGCTTCATGCAAAAATGTCGCAGGTCGAAGGTCGAAGGTCAAAAGCTACCGGCTATCAGCTATTAGCTATCGGCTATGGTCTCGGCTAGCAGGTCAAAACCTATTAGCTATGGGCTATCGGCTATGGACTATTGACTATCGACTCATTGAATGACGCAGGTCGCAGGTCACAAGCCAAAAAGACCCGAGACTTGAGACCTGAGACTTGAGACGCTTCATAAAAGAGGTCTCGACTGGTCAAAAAGCCTGGGCAGCAGGGGCCAATTGGGGCATCACCTCCACCTCCAGCAGCCGCCCATCCCGCAGGTGCAGGATGCGCTGGGCCTGGCGGGCCAGCTCCAGATTGTGGGTGACCAGGATAACCGTGCGGCCTTCTTTGGCCTGGCGCAAGAGCAGTTCTATCACCCTGGCTCCCGAGGCGGTGTCCAGGTTGCCGGTGGGCTCGTCGGCGAACAGGATGGGTGGGTTCAGGGCCAGGGCTCGAGCCAGGGCTGCGCGCTGCTGCTCGCCACCCGAAAGTTTGCTGGGCAGGTGGCTGCTGCGTTGAGCCAGCCCCACTGCTTCCAGCAGTTCGGCCGCCCGGGCCGTGCGCGCCTTGAAGCTATGGCCCGCCAGCATCAGGGGAAAGGCCACGTTTTCCAGCGCGGTGAGGGTGGGTATCAGGTTCCACTGCTGAAATACAAACCCCATGTACTTCAGGCGCACCTCCGAACGAGCGTCTTCGGACAGGCTCGAGAGGGTGGTCTCGTTCAGGCGCACCTCTCCCTGGCTGGGCAGGTCGAAGCCCGCAAGCAGGTTCAACAGGGTGGTCTTGCCCGAGCCGGACGGCCCCACCACCGCGGTCAGTCCCGTGGGAAAACGGTAAGTAAAATTATCCACCGCTACCAGGTCAATTTCGCCCTGGTGATAGCGCTTTTGCAGGTTGATGGCTTCTAGCATTCAGACTCTCCCCAGGGCCTCGACTACCTTGATCCGGCTGGCGGTGCGGGCCGGCAAGAACCCGGCCAGGAGCCCCAGCACCACCGCAACCAGCAAGGCAAACCCAGCCAGGCGCCAGGTTACCGCCGAGAGCTCTACCCCCACCCGATCTACGGTGTACCAGTTGACCAGCCCCGAGGCGGCCTGCCCCACAGCCAGGCCCAGCAGCCCTCCCGCCACCCCCAGCAGCAAGGCCTCCAGCAGCACCAGACCAAAGATGAAGTTGCGCTTGGCCCCCAGGGCCCGCATCAGGCCAAACTCGCGGATGCGCTCGTAGACCGACATCATCACCGTGTTGGCCACCAGCAAACCGCCCACGATCAGGGCCACCAGACTGATGCCGAACCGCACCAGGTCGGAAATCTGCACCGCCCGCTCGGCAAAACGCATCACATCGCCGGCGGTCTGGGCATCAATGCCGGCAATGCGGGCTTGGAGGGCCTGGGCCACCTCCTCGGCTTTGCGATCCGGGTCAATGGAGAGCATTATCGAGCTATAGTTCTGCGTGCCCAGCACGGTATGGATGGCCTCCAGCGGCACGAAAATGAAGCTATCGGCCATGCCGCCGGTGCGCTCTAGCACCCCCACCACCTCCAGCGAGACCTGGGGCGAAAGCCGCAGGCTCTTGCCCAGACCCAGGTTGTTGCGTTCGGCAATACTACCCCCCACCACCGCCCCGCGCTGCCCTGGGTCCAGGACCCCCGAGGCCAGGCTCAGGCTGGGGTAGAGGTCCCTGGCAGTCACACCCTGGGGCAGCCCCTGGAAAAAGAAGCTGCTGGCAGGGTCAAAGCCTCCGCGCACAAAAACCGCGGTGGGAATGACCCTGGCGATCCCCAGCTCTGGCGCTACTGACTCAATCTGGCGCACTACCTCGGGGCGCAGCTCGGGAAAGCCTGCGCTAAAGGCCTCGGCCCCCTCAGTGACCACCAGAATGGCAGGCCCGACCTTTGCCAGCTCGGCCCCCAGGGCTTTGCGCAGCCCTTCTCCAAACGACATAAACAGCACCATTGCAGCGGTTGAGACCACAATGCCGAGCAGCGTCAGGATACTGCGGACAGGCCGTGCCCGCAGGTTGCGATAGACCAGCGCCAGAACTTCCACACTGTCCAGGATAGCCATAACTACCCCGTAGAAAGTGGGTGCATACCCGGTTGTAGACTGGAGGTATGTCAAACCTGCTCCAAACCCGGCTAAAGCTCTCGCTAGCGGGGCTTCCACAGGTACTGGGCCGGGCCACTCCCGCGCAGCTTCGCCGCCGCAGCCTGCCAGAAAAATGGTCGGCCCACGAGAACTTTGCTCACCTGGCCCATTTCACCACGGTCACCCAGGAGCGCATGCGCCGCATCCTGAGCGAAGACTCCCCCCAGATCCAGCGCCTCCGGCCCGATACCGAACCGGCCTTTCTGATGCTGGTAGAGCAACCGCCCGAGTCGGTGTTAGGCGAACTTAAACGTCTGCGCGCCCAGCTCAACCAGCAGGTCGCGGCTCTGAGCGAGGCCCAGTTAGACCGGGTTGGCATCCACAGCGCAGCCGGACCCATGCCCCTGCGGGACTGGCTCGAGCTCTTCTTGGTCCACGAGGCCCACCACTAGGGGGTGCGCGTAGCGCATACTCGCTGTGCGAGTAACCTACTTTACCTGGCCTTCTGGCGCATTCGCGAAGTTTTGCAGAAAGCTTGACGGTCAGCACGGGGTTTCCCGATAGAAGCGGCACAAATACACTGGCGCCGTAAAGCACAGGTCAGGATTGCTTGCACCAGTGTCTGACTGGGGGTGGCGCTGCCGGATCGGATTGCAGACGCGATGAGTTTGGCAAAGGTTCTGCTTACAATCGCTGGGTTTTGCGCTGCAATCTACGCCAGAAAGACGGTCTGCGCTTACCGCAGGGACGAGGCCAGCAGGTACTGGGCGGCGAAGTACAACGGCAGGCCCAGCAGGGCGTTGAGTGGGGCCTGTACCACAAAGCGCTGGCGGGCCACAAACAGGTCGGACAGATAAAACAACACCGCCCCCAGCCAGATCTCGCTACGCTGTACACCCAGACCGGCCCAGAGCATCAGGCTAATCACCCCTCCATAGCACAGCACTGGGGCCTTCCAGCCTCCCAGATAGGGCCACAGCCAGCGTAACCAGAAATACCCTGCGCCCAGCACCAGAACCAGAGCCCACAGGTCTGGTGTGCCTACCTGCAAAAACGCCAGTAGATAGATGATGTGGGCCAGCAAGAAAGCCACCAGGCCAGCCAGAAAGGCCCGGTTAGAGCGAAAGAGCAGAAGCACGTCGCCCAGAGCCGAAAGCAAGAGCCCGGCGAATATAAGCTGTGCAAAAAAGCTGTCCAGGCCAAAGCTAAGGGCAAATAGCAAAAATCCCAGCGAGCAGAGGGTCTTGAAGACTGCTCGAGCCCTGCGACGGCCATGCCACTCGGCCCACAGCAACCCCAGCAGACTGAGAGCACCCAGTCCCAGCGCCAGCCAGCTCGAATCGCTCATAACTCTCGTCGCAGCCTTGTACCGGTCTTTAGCTTACAGTTGCGATAGTACCCTAAGAACTCGGCTGGCGCCGAGACCCCCTCCTCTACAGGGGGAAGCGATTTAGACTCATTTTCTAACTGCCCAGAACCCCCTGGCCTTCCGGAGATTGGGAGGGAGTTGCCGGAATTCTTTACATGACCAGACTGTGTGACTGAAAAAACTCGGCTGAGTAGTTCCTCGCCCTTTGTGGGGGAGGTTAGGTGGGGGTGCGAGCCGAAGGCGAAACCTGGCTGGGGCTAGAGTCGAAGGGGATAATTCCTGCAAGCGACGGGAGGAAGATAGATTAATCACCCCCATTCCTTCGACTGCCCCTTCGACGGGCTCAGGGCAGGCTCCTTCGACGGGCTCAGGGCAGGCTCCTTCGACGGGCTCCCTTCGACCCTGCTCAGGGCAGGCAGGGCAAGGCTCAGGACAAGCCTCGGCCAGTCCGTTACCCAGTCTGTAGCAGGCTCTTATCCCCTGGCCAACTCGAGCATCTTCTCTATACTGGTAACTTTGACCCGCGGTCGCCCCTGGGCCTGGCCCAGCTCGCACTCGAGCTGGTCCAGCCTGAGCCAGTCTGTAAAGCTAACCACCCTCGCCCCCCGCGCCTGCAGTAGGCGAGTTACGGCTTGCGGGTCGGGTTCGGGGGCCAAGGGTAGGCTGGGGGCGTCCTGGAGCAGCAGCCTTACGGTCTCGACGGCATCGGCCTTGTTGGTGCCGATCACCCCGCTGGGGCCGCGTTTGATCCAGCCTGCGGCATACTGGCCACAGACCACCTGGCCGTCCTGAATTACCCGCCCGGCCTGGTTGGGGATCACCCCTTTACGGCTGTCGAAAGGCACCTCGGGCAGGGGGAGGCCCTTGTAGCCCACCGAGCGCAGTACCAGGCCCACCTCCAGTTCTTCGAACTCGCCGGTGCCCACCGCGTTCAGGTTTTCGTCGAGGCGGTTACGCTCGAGGCGGATCTTTTGCACCCGACCCTCACCCAGAATCGCCACCGGCGAGACCAGAAACCGAATATGCACCCGGCGCGGCTTGCCCTCCAGAGGTTTGGCGGCGAAGGCCCGCAGAATTTCCAGGTTTTTGAGCATGGCCGGGTCGTTGGCAATCGAGGCCGCACTCCGCTGGTCGAGCTCTAGCTCCTGGGGCCTGACTACAATATCGGCATTTTGCAGCTCGCCCAGCTCGCGCAGTTCCTTGGTGGTGAACTTGGCCTGGGCCGGGCCGCGGCGGCCCAGCATGTAAATATCAGTCACCTGGCTTTTGGCCAATACCGGCAGGGCATGGTCGGCAATGTCGGTCTGGCTTAGCTCCTCCGCCGATTTTGCCAGGACCCGGGTAACATCCACTGCCACGTTGCCCACCCCCACCACCGCTACCCCGCGCATATCGAGGTTCATCTGGTGGGTTTCGTAATCGGGGTGGCCGTTGTACCAGGCCACAAACTCGGTGGCCGAGAGGCTGCCGGGCAGGTCTTCGCCGGGGATGCCCAGGCTACGGTCGCTCGAGGCTCCCACGGTGTAGACCACGGCATCGTAGTAGCGGCGAAGGTCGGCGTGGGTGAGGTCGCGGCCATACTCCACATTCCCCAAAAACCGCACCCGTGGGTCTTGCAGCACCTTCTGCATGACCTTGGTAACCGACTTGATGGTCTGGTGGTCGGGGGCCACCCCATAGCGCACCAGGCCAAAGGGGGTGGGTAGTCGGTCAAATAAGTCCACCAGGACTACAGTCTCGCTCTGTTTTATCAGGGCTTCAGCAGCGTAGATGCCCGAAGGCCCCGAACCGATCACGGCTACCCTCAGGGGGCGGTTTGCGTCGAACTGGTTTGCCATTGTCAACTTTCCTCCGGCCTGTACAGGTTGGAAATGGTCGCGGGTCTGCCGCGCACCGACTGCCAGAATCATATCCCATCCCTTCAGGGGTGCGCACCTAATCCATAGCCCGGCGCCACGAATGCGCCGGGTTTGGGTCAGACCGTGCCCAGCCTGGCCTCTTCGGCCAGGCTGAGTTCACCGTCTTCCTCTGTCTTTTGAGCCCTTTTGCCTTTACCAGGCTTGTAGTCTAGCTTGCGTACCTCTTCAATGAAATTTTCCAGGCTATCAAACTCTCGGTAGACCGAGGCAAAACGGATATAGGCCACCGGGTCGAGGTCTTTCAAAAAAGCCAGCGAACGCAGCCCGATTTCCTCGGAGGTGATCTCCATTTCCTTGATCGAGTCCTCGAAACCAAAGGCAAAATTTTGCAGTACCTCGGGGTCAATCGGGCGTTTCTGAGCCGCCAGGCTCAGGCCACGCAGGAGTTTGTTGGGGTCAAAAGTCTCCTTGCGCCCCGAACGCTTGATTACCAGCAGGGGCTCTACCTGGGCACGCTCGTAGGTGGTAAAGCGACGCTTGCAGGCGGGGCACTCCCGGCGGCGGCGAATCACCGAGCCCTCGTCGGAGGGACGAGAGTCCAGTACACGGCTGTCGGGGTGTGTGCAAAAGGGGCAGTTCATAAAAAAGTCACAGGTCACAGGTCGCAGGTCGCTTCATAAAAAAGTCACAGGTCGCAGGTCACAGGTCGGTTTTGACATGAGACATGAGACCTGCGACAGCCCTCCTTTATGGCAACTCCCTCAAGATGTTGTAAATTTCCGGGTGGTGCGGTGGCTCGGGGAGCAGAACCTCGAGTAGCTGCCCCCGCACCCCCTCCGAGACCATTGAGCCAAGGGCCACTACCACCCGCACCAGGGGCCGGTCGTGCTCCTCGCCCGCCGGATCGCGGCTGGGGATGACCCCATTGACCCGCACATTGGTGGGGAAGATGCGGGTCGCACCCTCAATCAGACCCGCCACCGCCCCACGAATCGAGGCCACATGCGGCTGGTCGCGCTGCAAGGGCGGCAGCACCAGGGTCACAAAGCCTCCCCCGCTCAGGTAGCGCAAGCCCTGCTGCAACACGTACAGGCTGGACTTCACATCGGCGTTGAGCAGGTCGTACCACTCTCCCTCCTGAAGCTCAACAAAGGGGGTTTTACTCTCGGCGCTGGTGACGTGTACAATTCCGTCGAGCATCCCGAATAGCTCTTCGATCTTCTCGAAAGTGTTCACCACGTCCAGCACTAGCGACATGTCACCCCGGATAGGAATGGCAGTAGCGCCAAGCTGCTCCACCTCGGAGGCTACTGCGGTAGCCATCTCGACATCGGGGTCAACGGTTATCACCGTGGCCCCATTACGGGCATAGGAGTGAGCCACCGAGCGCCCAAAGCCCCGTCCGGCTCCCGTTACCATGACGATGCGCTCTTCTAGCCCCAGCAAATCTCGTGAAAATTCGACCATTGAACCCTATCATAGCGCAAAAAGCCGTGTGGAGCGTAATGAGGCCAGTACGGTTTTGCCCTTTTAGTCGTCCGGTTTGCAGGAATACACCCGGTCTCTGTTCGGCTAGGCCGCGATCCGCCCTTAGAAACGGCCCCTTCTTGCGAGGCCGACCACAGATATGTTAAACTTTGCGAGTTGAAGTGTCCGCTGTAAAGGAGGTGAACCCATGATGATCTCCCACTTTCTGCCCGCCCCTGGAGTCGCATCGGTGGTTTGCCGCCATACCGTTACGTTAATGCCATAAAGTGCCAACGTATATCCGGGCTGGGGGCGAACCAAAGGCCCCCAGCTCTTTTGTTAGCTTGTGCAAGGAATGTGCGATGGGAGTTTTCCAAAAACCTGTACAACCGCGTTCCCGATCCCAGGCTCCCCTTTGCGGGTATTTCTGAGGTTCCAATGTCTGTCCACCATCCCCATCTGCAAGCCCTACAGGCACCCTCTTCCGATTCCGAGGCCGCAGCCTGGTTCGTCCCGGAGCCGAAGCCGACCAGCTCCGGCCGGCTCTGGGACGAAGCTGATACTCGCGAGTATTTCGCCCACCGCATGGGCCGCAAGCCCCCGCGACACCAGTCCGTCAAGAAACGGCTCGAGGTGTACCAGGAAGGGGGCCGCGCCAATGGTCACCTGGGCCTGCACTCCAAAGGCTCGGAGGTACTGCGCAGGGTCTGGCAGTCTGCCCGCGAGAACGCTACCCCATTTACCCCCAGGGGAGAGTTGTTATGAGGTTCCGCCCCTTCGACTTTTCCGAGGCCGACTACCGGGCGTATGTAGAGGTGTTCAACCAGGCCCACCTAGAGGCCTTGTGGTCGGTGGGCGGGGTGCAGCACCTGGACAAGACCCGGGCCAGGGACGAAGCGCTGGGAAGGTTTATGGTTGAACTGGAGGGGCAGGTAGTGGGGGTGATGGAGTACGAAAGCCCGCGCAACGCTCCCAAGGCCCATGCCTACGAAGTGCGCTACGGTGTGCAAGCCGGACTCGAGGCCATTATTCCGGCGATCTGGGCCTATTTGATGGAGCAAGTCTCCCGGTTACAGCCCAAAGAGCTACAGGCCCAGGCCCGCGAGAACCGGGCCGAGTATGGTTTTTATCTGAGCCAGGGCTTTGTCGAGGTAGACCGCAGGTGGGTCTCGGTGCTGGACCTGGCAGACTTCGACCCGGCCCCACTCAGCCGCCCACTGGCCAGGGGCATCGAGCTTAAACCTTTGAGCGAACTGCCCTATACCCAGGAAGCATTTCAGCGGGCCTGGTACGACCTCGAGCTCGAACTGCTGCGCGATGTGCCCTTTAGCGAGCCGCTGGTACCCTGGGAGTTTGAGGTCTGGCAACAGCGCCACGTACAAGACCCCAGCTTGCTGCCCGAGGGTTACTTTGTGGCGCTGGAAGATAGCAAAATGGTGGGACTGACCATGCTGTTCAAATCTAGCCGCCCCCAGACCCTGCAAACCGGGCTAACCGGGGTTCTGCCGGGCCACCGCCGCAAAGGAATTGCGCTGGCGCTCAAGCTGCGAGCAGCGGAGTTTGCCAGGGCATACGGCGCCCGCTATGTCCGCACCAGCAACCACCAGGCCAACCAGCCTATGCTGGCTATCAACGAATTACTGGGCTTTGCCAGAGAGGCCGCAAGCGTCTTCCTGCGCAAGAAGTTGGTCTGAAGAACCCGCTACCACTCAGACGCTCGGGAGGAGCCTGATGATCCTGAAACCTATTATCCGACCTTTTGCAGAGCGAGACTATGCCGCAATTGCCGAGGTGTTCAACGCCGCCTGGCCCGACCAGGTACACACCGAAGCCGGTTTGCGCGAGGACGACGACCACCCGCCCAAGATCAAGTGGGGGCGCTTTGTGGCCGAGGTAGATGGCCAGGTGGTGGGGGTGGGCGAGTACACCCAGTTCGAGGGCATGTACCACCCGCAGAAGTTTGCCCTCTGGGTGACGGTGAAGCCGGAGTTCCGCAGCCAGGGGATTGGCAACGCGCTCTACCGGCAGGTTATGGCGGCCATTGAACCCCACCACCCCATCTCTGTATCGAGCAGCACGCGAGAAGACCAGGCCCATGCCATTGCCTGGCTACACAAGCTGGGCTTTGTGGAGAAGATGAAATACTGGGAGTCGCGCCTGGATGTGCAGGCCTTCGACTTTGCCCCTTATGCCGGAAAAATTGAGGCGGTAGAGGCGCTGGGTTTCGACCTTAAAAGCCTGAAGGAGCTGGAAACTGACCCCGAGTACCGGCACAAAGCCTACGACCTCTGGCTCGAGGCCCGGTTAGACGTGCCCCGCCCCGACGCCATTAGCGAGGTTAGCTTTGAAGAGTACTGCAAATGGGTGTTTGGTAGCAGTTACTTTTTGGCGGAAGCCCACTTTGTGGCGGTAGACAGAAAGACCGGCCAGTACGTGGCCATGAGCACCCTCTGGAAGAGCGACGGCGACTACCTGGGCACCGGCCTGACCGGCACCCGCCGGGCCTACCGCCGCCTGGGCCTGGCCCTGGCCCTCAAGCTTAAGGGCATACTCTTCGCCAAAGAGCATGGGGTCAAGGAAATTCGCACCGGCAACGAGTCTAACAACCGGGCCATGCTTTCCATCAACGAGGCCATGGGTTTTGTTAAGCAGCCCATCTGGGCCGACTATGTGCTGACCATCAGGGAGGAAGCCGCAGTAGCAGCAACTTAGGAGTGTCTCAAGCCTCAGGTCTTTTTGGCTTGCGACCTGAGACCTGAGACCTGAGACATCTTTACAAGGGAGGAATTATGAGCTTTACCATTCGAGCCTTTACCCCTGCCGATTATCCCGAGCTGGCTCGAGTTCGCACTGCCGTCTGGCCCGACAACCCCGTACTGCCCGAGATGCTTGAATCCAGCGACAAACGCCTAAAACCCGGGCTGGTCTTCCGTCGCCTGGTGGCCGAGAAAAACGGCATAATGCTGGGCAGCGCGTCATTTTATCAGATGGAGTGGCTCTATCACCCGCAGAAGTTCTACGTGGGCGTGAGCGTTGACCCTGCCCACCAGCGGCAGGGCGTGGGCACCGCCCTTTACGATGCGATGATGGCCGAGCTAGAGCCATTCGACCCCATCAAGCTGCTGGCCTCGACCCGGGCCGACAAGCTCGAGGCCCTGCGTTTTGCGAAAAAATACGGTTTTCAGGAAGAGTTCCGAACCTGGGAGTCCAGGCTGAATTTGAGCCAGTTCGACCCCGAGCGCTGGGCCAGTGATCTGCAAAAGGTGCTGGCTCTGGGCTACCAGATCAAAAGTCTGGCAGATTTGCTGGACGACCCCGAGTACGAGCGCAAAATGTACGAACTCGACCTGGCGGGCAGCGAGGATGTACCCCTGCCGCCGGGAGAGCAGTTTACCTTTCCTACCCAGGAACGCTACTGGGAGAACACCCGCTCCAACCCCGACTTCGACCCTGCGCTGTGGTTTCTGGCAGTCAAGGACGGCGAATATGCGGGGGTCTCGATGCTCTTCAAGCGCCCCGCCGACAACGACCTCAACACTGGCTTTACTACCGTGCTGCGCAAACACCGCCACAAGGGCCTGGCGCTGGCGCTCAAAGTGACCGCCCTCACCCACGCCAGGCAACTGGGTAAGACGGCGGTCCGTACCCATAACGCCCAGGTCAACCGCTCGATGCTGGCCATCAACGAGGCCCTGGGCTTCGAGAAGATGCCGGCCTGGATTGATCTGGCAAAGGTGTTGAAGGCGGAGGCAGATAGCGGATAGCCGGTAGCCAAAGCTCAGAGGGGTTGCCACCGCCGCCAAAAGCCACCAGGCCAACGCCAAAAAAAGCCAAAAATAGCTTACTCAGCGGAATTTTCACCTTTCGGATGATACCCTACCCTTTGCGCGGATGGTATCCAGGACAGCCTATATCACGCATCGGACCTGCTGCTTTAGGGTTTTCAAAGCGGCGAACAGATTTGACCCAAACCGGTCATGCTCCATAATTGGAGCAGATGCTGCCCTACCTGAAGCTTTCCGGTTCTTCCTACGATCAGGGTATCGTACAGGGAACTGCCCTGGCAGACCGGATTGCCCACAACCTCGAGCTCTATTTCCATCGCTTCGAGGTGGAGTGTAAGCTACCCCCTGCCGAGGCCCGCAGCCGGGGAGAGCGGTATTTTCGGGCTATCCAGCAGCAAAGCCCAGCCTATGCCCAGGGCATTGAAGGCATCGCCCTGGGGTCGGGCCAGCCACTGGTAGATATTGCCACCCTCAACGTGCGCTACGAGATTGTTTATTACCAGTTTGCCCAGGACACCGCCCCGGTTTACCTGCCCCACGAAGCTCCCAACGGCTGCACTGCCTTTGCCTTTCTGCCTGCTTATACCAGCGATGGCAGTCTCTGGATGGGGCAGAACTGGGACTGGATGGAAGGAGTGCAGGGTGCAGTACAGCACATCCTCGAGCCCGACGGAACCCGCGTTCTGGCATTTACCGAAGCGGGCATTTTCGGCGGCAAAATCGGGCTCAACTCGCACGGCCTGGGCTTGTGTATCAATGGGCTGATCTCGGTGGGCGACAACTGGGCCGGGCTGGGCAAGCCATTCCACCTGCGTACCTACCAGGCCCTCCGGCAAAGAACTTTGGCAGGGGCCGAGGCGGTTATTGTCGAGAGCCCCCGCACTGGTTCGGGTAACTTTTTGATCGCCCAGGGTGAGCGGGCGCGAGATCTGGAAGTCTCGCCTGCTGCAGTTGCAGTCTGGGAAGACCAGCGTCTACTGGTGCACGCCAACCACTACATCGCGCCTGAGCAATTTGGCATCGAGGTTCCTGCCCTCGAGTGGCTCGATCGTTCCATCCACCGGGCTAAGCGTCTGGGCGCCCGGCTAGAGCAATCAGTAAGGCCTGGTCTGGACGATTTCAAAGCTGCTCTGGCAGACCGGGAGGGTGCGCCCTATGCGGTCTGCCGCACCGCCAGCCAGGAAGAGTATGCACTGGGCGAACCCTACCGCACGATCGCCTCGGTAATTATGAATTTGAGCTCCAAGGAGGTGTGGATTTCCGATGGCCCACCACACCAGAACCCTTACACGCGCTACCAGTTGTAGTACCCGGTAATAGGTTTGTCCCCAAGGCAGGATGCAGCTACACCTGGGTACACGGCGGACCGTTTATTGTGTATGGTCTATGGTCTATGGTCTATGGTCTATGGTCTATGGTCTATGGTCTATGGTCTATTGTCTATGGTCTATGGACTATCGACTGTCGACTATGGACTATCGACTGTCGACTATGGACTATCGACCGCCTTTTTGACCAGCTTTGCACAGGCCAGCGCTCTTGGGGCCGGCCCCAAGACTCGAGCGTTACAACTGACAGCCTACCCGCCTCACTGTTTGCCTGTACTGCATAAACCAGTGCAGGAAGTACCCTTCCAGCCAGGCTTGCTGGTGTAAACCATCGGCATCGGCAATAGTTCCGTCAAGGTCGGGGAGCAGCGCTTTGGGTTTCACTTTTTTGCCTCAGAAGCTGGGTCATCAGCGCCATTAGACCCACCAGACCCAGCATACCCAGGGCCAGGCTCTCCATAGGAACCAGGGCAAAGGCCGCAGGAATCAGACTGCCGCCAGCCGCCCCAGCGTAGAACAGGTAGGCCAGTGCCGGGAAACCGATATACCGCTGGGTAATAGCGTAGAGGGTGGGAAAGGTCGGGGCGACAAAAAAACCCACCAGTGGAAACAGCCAGGCCAGCGGCGGCACGAAATAACACAGCACCATCAGAAAAGCCCCCAGGTGTAACCAGGCCAGCCGCGCCAGTGGGCGGCTGGCAATAAAATCGGCCAGTAACAGGCGCCCCAGCGTGAGCGCCACCCAGTAGAGCGAGAGCAACACCCCCACCAGGCGAGGGTCGTAGCCCAGGTGGCGCAAGTAGAGGCCGGAGAAGCTCGAGACCACCACCTCCAGCGCCACGTAAGCCACCACTGCCGCCACGACATACGGCAGCAGTTCTGGCCGCTGTTTTGGGAACTCCGTGGCCAGATGCGCTCTGCGTGCAGGCGCTTTCCATAGCAGTACCGCAGCCAGCAAAGCCCCCACGGCCAGCAGCCCGTATCCACAGCGCCAGGGCAGCCAGACCATCAACAATGGCGCCAAAACTGCTCCCAGCCCGAAGGCCGCGTTAATACGATTTAGCATGACCATCTGGCCTCTTGGGTAGAGATCCAGCGGCAGCGCATTGCAGTGAAAGTTGGCAACCGCCACCCCAAAGCCCAGCAGTAGCGCGGCCAGAAAGATTCCGCTCACCTCGGGTGAAAGGGCTACCAGCCCCAAACCCACCCCCTCCACCGCCAGTGCCAGCGAGAGCCAGGGATGGCGGTTGCGCATGCGAGTGCTAAAAAAAATGCCCAGTAGAGCCCCTACAAAAAACAGGTTGAAGTACCAGGCCAGTTCACCCCTGATCCCAAACTCTGTGTGCCACTGTGGAATCACTGCCCCTACCGCAGCCCCGATGGCCCCGGTCATGAACAAACCCAGCGCGCTTCCAGCGGTCAGACGCAATCGCACCAGGCCACTATCTGGTGACGCCGTCAAGGGCGTGGCCTTTCCCAACTCAGCGCCGCCTCGAGTTGTTTTGGTGGTTTACCCAATATTTTGCACATACCCTGCTACTGTCCTCACGGTAATACCACCCATCGCCCTCGTCACCGACGTTGCGCCCAGATCACAATACAACTTCCCCGCGGTGCGCGGCCGCCGGGCTGTCCCGCAGGGAATCGCCACTGCGGTGTATTGAGTAGAGAGTTTATGGTCTACTGTCTATGGTCTATAGACTATCGACTATAGACTATCGACCGCTTTAGAGTGCCGGCTTGCCTTCGACCTTAGACTTTTGACCTTCGTGATCGTACCACTGGTGTACGGGCAGAGTTTATGGCCTATGGTCCATTGTCTATGGACTATCGACTATCGACTATCGACTACTGTCTATGGACAAACGACCGGGTCCATGGTCTGTTGTGTTATCAAGAATTATCCCGTGCCACCAGGGCCGAACCGTCTACCCAACTTCCTCAGTAGCATGCTGGACCAGATACCGCTCCGCCATCATGGCCGCCCGCGTACCCGCCCCCACACTGGTGGTCAGCTGCCGGTAGACCGGGTCGGCCACATCCCCCGCGGCAAACAGGCCCGGCACCGAGGTAAAGATCTCGTCCTGCACCTCCACATACCCATCCGGCCGCAGCCTGACCAGACCCTCCAGAAAGCCGGTATTGGGCTCATGCCCGATGAAGATAAACACCCCGTCGGCGGGGTAGTCGTAGGCCTCTTTGGTTCTGAGGTTCTGGAGCCGCACGCCAGTTACCACCTCTTCCCCCAGCACCTCCTGTACTACCGTCTCCCAGATAAAGCGCATGCTGGGGTTAGCCAAAGCCCTGGCCTGGGCGGTCTTGTTGGCCCGCAGCTCGCTGCGGCGGTGCACCAGGGTCACCCTGGAGGCAAACCGGGTAAGGAAGAGGCCTTCCTCCACCGCCGCGTCTCCTCCCCCTACTACCACCACCTCTTTGCCGCGGTAGAAAAAGCCATCGCAGGTCGCGCAGGTCGAGACCCCCCTGCCGTAGAACTTTTCTTCCCCTGGCACGCCCAGCTTCCGGGGGTTGGCCCCCGTAGCCAGGATGAGACTGCGGGCCAGGTAGTCGTCTTCATAGCCCCTGACCACAAAACCCTGGGGGGTCTTTTCAATGGCCCGGGCCTCCTCCATGATTATCTCTGCTCCGAAGCGCTTGGCCTGCTGCACCATGCGCTCAGAGAGTTCGGGGCCGCCGATGGGCTGGGGGAAGCCGGGGTAGTTCTCTACCTCCTCGGTCTGGGCAATCTGGCCTCCCGGCAGTCCTTTTTCCAGGATCACCGTCTTCAGGTTAGCCCGTCCGGTGTAGATGCCTGCGGTCAGCCCGGCTGGACCACCCCCGATGATTACTATGTCGTACTGGTTCATGCTGTCTCCTAAAGGGCCTTGACCCATTGCTTCCAGCCCACCTCCAGACTATACGAGGACGGCCGCAATAGACTCGATGCTCGATGATGGAGCGGTTTGGAGATGGGGGTGATTAATCCATCAACATAACCTGGCAACCTAACCTGGTCAAAACAAGAACGCCCGGCTTTCGCCGGGCGCCATCTGGTGACCCCAAGGGGATTCGAACCCCTGCCGCCGCCTTGAAAGGGCGGTGACCTAACCGCTAGTCGATGGGGCCAGACTGTGGTTTATCTTGCCTTCTGCCTTTTGGGACGCAGTTGCCAGGATAAATCTGGCTGGGGCACGTGGATTCGAACCACGATTGACGGAGCCAGAATCCGTAGTCCTGCCGTTAGACGATGCCCCAAGGGAAGCGACCCGTATAAGCAGGCAACGGGTATGGTACAAGATGACCCAGGTTTTGACAAGGGCTTGTCTATAATCCTCCACAAGGCCCAGGGGGTTTAGCTCGAGTAGCCAGGGCAGGCTAAGCTGTGCCCAACTCCGGGGGTCATCGCAACGACCAAGAGGAAACATGTCAAAACACCCAGTTGCTAGCCGGTCCAGAACTTTGTCCTGCTGCTCGGGCCAGACCATGCCAGAGCAGCCGCGCTCAACTTTGGCAGTCGCCAGAGGGCGGTCTGGTGTGCGGTACAGTTGCCCGAAGGCTGCACCTGTGATGGCCAGAAAGGTCTGGCAATGCGGGCCAACAGCACATGTTCCCAGAAACTACTCTCGGGGGATATAGTTGAGCGATACCGAGCGAAAAGTAATTGAGGCCCTGTCGCGTCTAGTCTCTGTAGAGGCAGCCGGCAACCTGCTAAAACGGGCGCTTGGAGGGCAGTCGCCGGGTTTGCTGAGGCCAGGGAGCTGGGTCGAGTTGATTGAGGGGCCTTTGCAACAGGAGTTGAGAGGTATGCTCCACTTTAGCGGGCCGATGCCCGATCTACAAAGGCTAGCGCAGCAGTTGCGCCAACAGGCCTCGAGCCCCGAAATGGGGTCTGGCCCCACCCGGCCTACCCTCGAGGCCACCGATCTGGTCGAGTATGTCGAGCTGGACAAGGAACAGTGCCGCCAGGCTCTGGTACTTGACCTGGCCCGTGGGGCGGGGGTGCTGGCAGTGGTGCTGGATTCGGTGCACGGGCGGGAATGCCGACTAGGAGCACATAGCGACAGTCTGGCCGGCTTGTTCTCGGCTGCACATCGGTTACTTGACCGCAAAGGGAGCTACCGGGTGTTTTACACTGTGTTCAGGGAAGCCCAGCTGGTTCTGCGCCCGCTAGACCGTGGCTACCTGGCGGTGCTCACAGGCAACAAGACCAATCTGGGGCAGTTACTATACCGAGTGAGCAGGATTGAAGCCACCCAGGTAGCAGCAAAGCGATAGGAGGTTATGACGATGAAGCGTTGGTTGGCAATAGTTGCACTACTGGGCCTGGCCTGGGCCGCCCCGGCCATCACCTTATACGACCAGCTGGCGCCCGCGCTGGATCAGGTCCGCACCATGCAAAACAACAACCCGGCCCGAGCTCTGGAAATTCTCGACAGGGCCACCAACGACTTCCGCCAGGGGTCTGGCCAGCTGACGCCGGTACTGCGCGATGGGGTGCTGCAATCGCTGGCCGATGCCCGCCAGGCTCTGGCCCGCCGCAGCACTGCCGACCTCGAGGCCCGCATTCAGATCATCCTGGCTATCCTGGGCAAGGCCCTCTACGACGGTTATTTCGCCGCTCTTTCGGCGGGCAACATCCAGGATGCCAATCGCATGCTACCCAGGCTGCTCTCGGCCTCCGGCCTGCCTCGAGCTCTGCAAGCCGAGGCCCAGACCCTGGCCGCAGCCAACGACCTGGAGGGGCTACGCCGCCTTTTTGAGCGCACCTATGCCCAGGGCATCGTCAATGCCCTACAGCGAGCCCAGGCCCAGACCAGTGCGGTGCGGGCCTTCCTCGAGGCCACCAGGGCCTACGCGCTCTATCTGATTGTGCAGGACTCACCCCGGGCCCAGGGCCTGAGCGCCAGGGGGTTTGTAGACGCCATGGCTAAGCTGTCCGGGGGCAACCTCGGCGGCTTCAGAAGCGATGTACGGGCTCTGCTCACCCAGGCCCAGAACTTCCTCAGAGCCGCACAGGCACCCCAAGGCTAGCAGTGACGTAGCCCTGTACTGGTTTTAGTCTCCACCGCTGCTGGGCGTTCGACTACCGGCCCTCTAGAAGCCGATAGCCCATAGCTGATAGCTGATAGCAACTAATCGTTTGCTATTCGCTATCAGCTATTAGCTATTAGAAGCTGGTAGCAAAGTAAGAGAAACCCCGCTCTGGACTGGGTATCTATACGCATTCAATTGGCATGTGGCGAGTTGGACAAACCCCGGAACCTGTGCTATAACTAACAGGTATGTCTCAGCTTGGGGTCTAGCATCCTTGGTAGAGACAACCCGTTGCGCAGACTATCCCAGACCAAACCCAGAGCAGTCTGGGTGGGAATTTTGGCGCGGCAGAAGGCAAAGGCAGAGAGGAAACAGGCGAATGGAAGACCAAGCTACCCAGACTCCAGTGGAAACTGGAAACCAGCCCCAAGTTTTTAGCATGGAGCAGGCCCTGCAAGACGCAGAGGCCCGGCTCGAGAAGACCGTCCAGCGCGGCCAGGTCGTCACCGGTACGGTGGTGTTGATCACCAACGATGGCGTGATGGTGGACATCGGCGCGCGCACTGAAGCCATAATTCCCTTCAACCAGCTCACCGAGGAGCCACTCGGTGAAGAGGAACTAAAGAGCCTGCTCAAACCGGGCGATACGGTGAGCGCCTATGTGGTGCGGGCCGACCTCGAGAACGGCCAGGTGGTGCTTTCCAAGAAGCGGGCCGAGTCCGATCAGAGCTGGGTACGGGTGCAGGCCCTGTTCGACAAGAGCGAGCCGGTGATGGTTCAGGTGAAGGAAAAGGTCAAAGGGGGTCTGGTTGCTACCGTCGAGGGCATTCGCGCCTTCCTTCCTGCCAGCCAGGTAGATCTCAAGCGCACCCCGGAGCTCGACGGATACGTGGGTCAGAGTTTTCTGGTCAAAGTGATTGAGCTTAACCGCAAAAAAGGCCGGGTAATCCTCTCGCGCCGCACTGTGCTCGAGACCGAGCAGAAGACCGCCCGTCACCAGGTGCTCTCGGCGCTTAAGGAAGGCGATATTGTCGAGGGCCAGGTGGTCGAAGTCACCGAGTTTGGTGTGTTTGTGGCCCTGGGTGGAGTGGATGGCCTGGTACACCGTAGCGAGATAACCTGGGGCCGATTTAATCATCCCAAAGACGTGCTGCACAAGGGCCAGACCGTCAGGGCCAGGGTCCTGTCGGTAGATCACGAGCGCGAGCGGGTCAATCTGTCCATAAAAGCCCTCAACCCCGACCCCTGGCTGACTGTTTCGGAAAAGTACCCCATCGGCTCGAGGCTAAATGGCAGGGTGGTGGGCCTGACCCAGTTTGGCGCCTTTGTGGAAGTGGAGCCCGGTCTGGAAGGCCTAATTCACATCTCCGAGCTATCCTGGACCAAGCGCCCCAAGCACCCCGGCGAAATTCTGAAAGAAGGCCAGGAAATTGAGGCCCAGGTACTGCGTATCGACCCCGCCGAGCGCCGTCTCTCGCTGGGCCTGAAACAGACCCAGCCCGACCCCTGGAAGAGCCTGCCCGACCGCTTCCCCCCCGGAACGCCGGTCAAGGGCAAGGTCACCGGCCTGACCGACTTCGGGGTGTTTGTGGAGATCGAGCCGGGCATCGAAGGGCTAATTCACGTCTCAGAGCTGGCCTACGAGCGCGTCGAGAAGCCCTCGGAGATGTTCAAACGGGGCGACGAGGTTGAGGCTGCCATACTCCAGATCGACCCGGTGGAGCAGCGTATCAGCCTCTCGCGCAAGCGCCTGCTGGCCCCACCGCCCCAGGCGGTTAGCGTTCCCAGCGACGAAGCGGGCGAAAACCGCAAGGGCCGGCGTGATGGCAAAGGCGCCGAGCGCTCCAAACGCTCCAAGGGCAAGCCAGGCTCCCGCGAAGGCCGAGGCCGCGAGCGCGACTTTGACTATGGCGCGGCAGGCGGCGCAGCCGCCTACACCAACTACGATCCCAGCGTGGCTGCTGCTTCCAACACCAATGTCAAGCTGGGCGACGTATTCGGCGACCTCCTGAGCCAGCTCAGCCTGGAAGAGGATAAGAAAGAAAAAGAAAAGGTCTAACCCTAAAAGGATGTCGCAGGTCACAGGTCGCAAGCCAAAAAGAGCTTTGACCGTTGAGTTTTCCATGCTGTGTGCCCACCCATAGCGACTAAACCCGGGGGAGTGCCTAGGAGGTTGCCCTTGTGCCCGCTGGATGGATTAGTCACCTCCATCCCTTCGACTGCGCTCAGGACAAGCCTCGGCTACTCTGTCACCCGGTCTTTAGCTCGTCGGCCTGTGGTCGCCTCGTAATACCGTCAGAAATAAATGTTTTCGTCTGTATGACAAACTGGTATTAGGTTCAAGGCGTAGCCCTCCGATCGTCTGCCCCTGTGGCTTGGCAATGAACTGCTCGCCTTGGGCCTAACCAAGCAAAGGCTGCTCAGGCCTGATA
>JBGFRI010000041.1:0-22883 GCA_041695225.1 Deinococcota bacterium | reverse complement strand
CATTGCAAGTGGTATGTCTCATGATTACATGGCAACACTTTGTACAGCGCATCGATGCTCGAACTGCCTGGTAGACAGGCTTTTTCGCGGGTCGCAGCCTCCGTTACGGGGGTAACTTCGGACTAACTTCTGACCCTCGACCCTCGACATACTCGAGATGGCAGTTCAGCGACCAACTTGGTTTCGTAGTAATTCTGGCAAGTCATAAGGCAGATGCAGTCCTGTAGTAATAAGCTCGACTGGTGTATTTGGCGATTCCCTGGGCACTCCCGGCGCCATCGCCAAACCGCCCTGGCCTTGGAACCCAGGTTGTTCTATGCAGCGACATCGAGCAGTGTGTTTAGGCTTACGGCATTTGGCAGGAACCCCGAAAAGATGCCTATACGTCCCAATAATCGTCAGGATATGCCAGCTTACAGGCCCTGGCAAACGCCTGCAAGCCCAGCCGGTCAGGGGCTTCCAGGTGATAGCGAAAATTCCACAAATAGTGTTGCATCAGACGTTCGGGCAGGTTGAGGCGCTGAGCCTCGGTACCTGCTACCGCAGCCAGATTACCCAGTCCCAGCGAGCGGGCAACCCGCAGCCGACGCACTACCTCCGGCGGGGGAGGGGCAGTTTTGCGGGTAGCCCAGAGGGCAAACACAAAAGGCAGCCTGGTCCGCTCGAACCACCGCAGTGAGAGATCGGTAATGCGGATGCCCTCCACCTCGGTAGGAACCTGGTGCACCGACTCTGGAATAATGGAGAGCAGGCCAAAATACGAGATGATGGCCCGATCGCCAATCAGTAACACCGCATCGTAGCCGTTGAGCAGTTCCAGGCCGCCCGGTCTGGCAACCAGCTCGGCCTCGATTCCGTCGGCTTCCAGGAGGTATTGCAGCAGACGAACCGAGGTAGCGCTCTCAGTGGTTAGTACAATGCGCCTAAGCTCGCTCCAGGGTTTGCGGTGAAACAGATTGACCGAGTAGACCGGCCCCAGATCGGCCACGCTAAAGTCGGGCAGGGGCCTGAGTTTGTCGGCATTCTGAAGGTAGAAGTAAGACGAGACCAGGCTCAGGTCTACCGAGCCATCCAGGAGCCACTGGTTTAGTTTAGTGGGCACGCCGTAGCGGAAGGATATCCCGTCGCCCTCATCCAGAAAATGGTACAGAGGCGCGGTGTTGGCGTAGCGGGGAACTCCGAGTATGTACATGTTGAACGCCAAGGGTCGAGGGTCAAGAGTCAAGTGCTTGCAAGAGACCTTGTTTCGGCTCTCGACCCTGGACTCTGGGCTCTCGACGGCGCGTCATAGACGCGCAACTCGTTATACAGTGCGTCCCGCTCCACCGGAACCCGCTGCGCCGCCTGGATCAGGTGCACCATCTTCTGGCGCGATAGGCCCAGTGGCGAGGTCGCGCCGGCAGCGTGGGCGATGCGCTCTTCGATGATGGTACCATCTATGTCGGAGACTCCCCAGTCCAGCGCGACCTGTACCAGGTCGGAAGAAATCATCACCCAGTAGCCCTTGATGTGCTCGAAGTTGTCCAGGTAAAGCCGAGCTACGGCCAGGTTGCGCAGGTCGTCGAGGCCGGTGGTGAACTCGGTCTTGCCCAGGTTAAAGGCCAGCGCATTTGCATCGGGCTGGAAGGCCAGGGGGATGAAGCTAAAAAACCCCCCGGTCTGGTCTTGTAGCTGGCGCAGCCGGTCCATGTGATCCAGGCGTTCTTCCAGGGTCTCGATATGGCCGTAGAGCATGGTGGCGTTGGTGCGCAGGCCCAGGCTGTGGGCCTCGAGGTGAATTTGCAGCCATTTGTCGGCCTTGACCTTGTTTTTGGCGATCTGCCGGCGCACCCGCTCGGCAAATATCTCCGCCCCGCCGCCGGGCAGCGCTGCTAGCCCGGCCTCTTTTAGTTCGAGCAGAACCTCGAGGGTGGGTTTCTTGCTAATTTTGGAGAGATGCTCGATCTCAGCGGCCGTGAAAGCCTTAACCTGTATGCCGGGAAAACTCTCCTTTAACGCCCGCACCATCTGGGGGTAGTAGCTCCAGGGGCGGTTGGGGTGGTGGCCGCTGGACATGTGCAGCTCGGTCAGGCCCGGCTCCCACTTCTCGTGCACCCTGGCCACCACCTCCTCTAGGTCGTAGTCCCAGGCCCGCTGCTCGCCCTTCCTGGCGGCAAAGGCACAAAATGTGCAGCCCACATAGCAGATGTTGGTGAACTCGAGGCGCATGGACTGCACAAAATAGGTCTTGTTGCCGTGCCTGCGCTCGCGCACCTGGTTGGCCAGCCGCATCAGGGTGTTGTAGTCGGGGGTGTGGTAGAGCAGCATTCCCTCCTCGAAGCTCAGGCGCTGGCCTGCCTCAATTTTCCGGGCAATGGGAATTAGCCGGGGATCGCGCACGGTGGGAGTGTAACGCAAAGCACCAGCAGGGGAAGTTGCTTCATTCATCACACATAATCCTAACACTGCCCGGCAGTGTAAGCGGATACCTGGCTAACAGCTTGGGCTGGTCAGTCTGCATATACGCCGCGAGGCTGGGTAGACTGACGCACCAAAAGACTGGGCTCGAAGCGCCTGGCCCTGGGGCTGCCCCGGTAGCCGCGAATGCGATCCATCAGTAACCGGGCAGCCTCGGCGCCCATCTCCTCGACTGGTTGGGCCAGGGTAGACAGGCCCCTGGCCGCTGTCCACGGATGTCCGTCAAAACCCAGCAGGCGCACTTCGGAGCCAACCGCAAGGCCCTGTCGCTCCGCTTCTTCCAGTACCCCCAGAGCCAGCAGGTCGGCGCCGGCGAAGATGTTGTATGGGGGCCTGGCCAGGCGCATGAAGTGTTGCAGCGCCAGCCGACCACCTTCCACAGAAAAGCGCGTAACGAATATCTGGGAGTCGGGCAAAGATCTGCCGGCTATCAGCAGACCTTCGCGAAAACCCTCGATGCGCTCGAGCCCCACGGTGTTCTTGAATACCACATCGAGTTCTTCTTGCACCAGGATGGCAAACATGGCGCCGGGAAACGGGGCCAGATGCTGGGCTGCCATCTGTCCGCCCAGGCGGTTGTCCATAAAAGCTGAGTCGTAGTGTGGGCTGTAGGCATCCACCAGCACCACCGGCCGCTCGGTAGGGAACCTCTGGTCGGGTAGAAACAGGGCGAGACCTTGCGACGAGACCAGCATCCCATCGGTCTGGTAGGCCAGCGAGCGGCTCTCCAGATAGCGCTCCAAACGGCTCGGAGAAAGAATGGGAAACAGAGCAATCTCGTAATGTTCTTCTGCCAGAATATGCTCAATGCCCTCCAGCAGGCGGCTGTAGAACTCCGTAGAGGCAACCGGCAGCACCAGCGAGACGGTGTAACTCTTGCCGCCGGCCACCCGGCGGGCATGAGGGTTGGGGCTGTAGCCAAGGCTAGCCATTGCCGATAGCACCCGGCTGCGGGTCTCTGGTCGCACCGAGGGGTGATTGTTGAGCACGCGGCTCACGGTACCGATGCCAACCTTGGCCAGGTGAGCGACTTCGTGGATGGTGGGTTTACGCTTGGACACAGTACGTTCCTTTTTGCCTGAAAGGCGCGTTTTCTGCGAAGCAGGGGTAGTCTATCACACCATCCTGGCCACTTTACAGACCCGGCCAGGAAAGGCCAGTCTCGAGCCTGGCGCAGTGAAAACAGAGCCCGTCATGCCCGGACCGCCCCTAACATCCCACCAAGGGCGTCTGGCCGACGTGTTGCGCGTCTATGACGCGCCGCCGAAGGTCGAAGGCCCAAAGCCCAGGGCAACCGCCGCTTTTTAGCTTGCAGCTTTCGGCCCTCAGCTTTCAGCCTGGAGCCTGCCCTGAGTCTTGCCCTGAGCGAAGTCGAAGGAGCCTGCCCTGAGCTTGTCGAAGGGTTCAGGGTGACACATACACACCCTTCTGATTTCACGATAGTAAGGTTAACACCTTACCAGGCGCCTATCTCAAAAACCTGGCATTACCTCTCGCACACAGACCAAATTATCGAAGTGTCATTCTGAGGCCGCCAGGCCGAAGAATCTAATGCGCTTAAGTCCACCACATTCAGACAGCACAGCGCATCAAACCCCTCAGTGTGGTCTTGAGCCTGCCCTGAGCGTAGTCGAAGGAGCCTGCCCTGAGCGTAGTCGAAGGGTTACCGAAGGGTTCAGTGTGAAGCCGGCAAACTTTTCCGATGTCATCGCGGTACCATAAGGGCTGAACGACTATGGACATACTCCTGGTACTGGCTGCTTACCTTGTGGGCTCGCTAACCTTTGGGCAAATTGCTGGCCGGATCAAAGGCTTCAACCTGGCCGACCGGGATACACCTGGCGGTAGTGGAACCTTCCGCCAACTGGGGGCCGGCTGGGGCATTGCGGTGGTGCTGGCCGATGTGCTCAAGGGTGTTCTGGTGGCCTACCTGAGCCTGTTTGCCCAGGCCGTCTGGGCCATGCCGCTGATGGGCGCAGCGGTGGTAGCAGGCCACAACTGGCCGGTTTATTTTGGCTTTCGCGGCGGAGGCGGAATTGCCCCAACAATAGGCTTTTTTGGTTTTCTGTACCCCGGCAGCGTGCTGGCGGCAGTTGCAATTGGCCTGGGTTTGGCGGCGGTCTACTGGCTGGTGTACTGGAGAAATCACCCCAAAAGCTGGTATCCCATCCCGGTAGGGGCAGCCTTTGGCTACCTCTATGCACTAATTGTCTTGTGGCCCACCGGGGCCGGTTTCTGGGCGTTGCTACTGGTCAGCCTGATGGTGGTCATCCGCGGCCTGAACATCGCCCAGCGCAAGCGCCTGCACCGCTAGAACCGCAGATCGTTTAGCCTCCAAAAGGCCGGGGTGTTCCTCAGTGCCTCGTTTTCCTGAATGAGATCCCAGGCAGTTTCGCCCGCCAAGGTGCGTGCTCTGGGGTCGGCACCCAGCTCGAGCAGTTTCAAAAGCACATCGGAGTTTGTTCCCCACCAGGCAGCGACGTGAAGCGGCGTCCAGCCACCCTGATCCCGCGCATTCACCTCTGCCCCCAGCCGGACCAGGGTCTCGACGGTGGCGGGGTTGGGGCTGGAAAAGTTGGACACAACAGCAAAGTGAAGCGGTGTTTTACCAGTCTGGTTCCGCGCATTCACCTCTGCCCCCAGCCGGACAAGGGTTTCGACGATTGCCGGATTGGACTCAATGATTGACCCAGCAGCCGCGTGAAGCGGTGTCTGACCATTCTGGTCCCGCGCATTCACCTCTGCCCCCAGCCGGACCAGAGCCTCAACGATGGCCGGGCTGGTGCTGAATCCCGCCGTAAGATGAAGCGGTGTCCAGCCAAGCTGAGTTCGTGCATTCACCTGAGCACCCAGCCGGACCAGGGTCTGGATGACCGCGGGGCTGGTGGCCGCAGCAAAGTGAAGCGGCGTCAAACCATCCTGATCCCGTGCATTCACCTGGGCTCCAGCTCTAATGGCCTGTTCCAGGCTGGCTGGGGTTGCGGTTCGCCAGAACTCGGTGGTCAGCAATGGGTTGGCCAGGGCAGTGGCAGAGAAGAGGATGGCCAGGGCTACAGGTAAAATTGTTCTCATACGGGCCTCCTTGGAAACTGGTGAAATTGTAGCAGTTTCGGCGGGCTTTTTGGGGGGGATGTGCATCTGGCCAGGCGGCTATCGAAATTGAAGTTCGGAAGGGGACGAGGAGTTGCGGGCTAAACCGTTTCACCCCTAAAACCGCAGGTCGTTTAGCCTCCAGAAGGCCGGGGTGTTTCTCAGTTTCTCATTCCGCTGAATAAGATCCCAGGCGGTGCTGCCCGCCCGGTCCCGTGCCCTGGGGTCGGCTCCCAGCTCCAGCAGTTTCAAAAGCACATTGGAGTCTTCACCAAACCTGGCAGCGTCGTGAAGCGGTGTCCGACCATCCTGATCCCGTGCATTCACCTCTGCCCCCAGCCGGACCAGGGTCTCGATGATGGCGGAGCTGGGGTTGTTGAAAGCAGCCATGTGAAGCGGTGTCGAACCATCCTGAGCTCGCGCATTCACCCCTGCCCCCAGCCGGACCAGAGCCTCGATGATGGCGGGGGTGGTGCTGCTACCAGCAGCGTGGTGAAGCGGTGTCCAACCAAGCTCGGTCCGCGCATTCACCTCTGCCCCCAGCCGGACCAAGGCCGAAAGGGTGGCCGGGCTGGTGTTGTTGGCGGCAGCAATGTGAAGTGGTGTAACACCCCCTGGAGTCCGTGCATTCACCTCCGCCCCCAACCGAACCAGGGTCTCGAGGATGGCTGGAGTGGTGCTGCTAGCGGCAGCATGGTGAAAGGGCGTCCAACCACGCTGATCCCGCGCATTCACCTCTGCCCCCAACCGGACCAGGGTCTCGATGATTGGGGGAGCGGTGCTGTCGCGTGCAGCAGAGTGAAGCGGTGTCGAACCAATGTGAGTTCGCGCATTCACCTGGGCCCCCAGCCGGATCAGGGTCTCGAGAATGGCAGGAGTGGAGCTGTGGGCGGCAGCTTCGTGAAGCGGCGTCGAACCAAACTGATCCCGCGCATTCACCTCCGCCCCAAGCTGGACCAGGGTCTCGATTATGGTAGGACTGGTGTTGTTATGTGCAGCAGAATGAAGAGGTGTTGAACCATGCTGTTCGCGTGCATTCACCTCCGCCCCCAACCGGACCAGGGTCTCGATGATGGCGGAGATGGTGTTGTTGAAAGCAGCAATGTGAAGCGGTGTCGAACCATCCTGAGCTCGCGCATTCACCCCTGCCCCCAACCGGACCAGAGCCTCGAGGATGGCTGGAGTGGTGCTGCTAGCGGCAGCATGGTGAAAGGGCGTCCAACCGCGCTGATCCCGCGCATTCACCTCTGCCCCCAGCCGGACCAGAGTCTCGATGACCGAGGGGCTGGTGTTTAGGGCCGCAGCAATGTGAAGCGGTGTCAGACCAACCTCGGTCCGCGCATTCGCCTCT
This sequence comes from Deinococcota bacterium, assembly GCA_041695225.1. Lineage (GTDB taxonomy): Bacteria > Deinococcota > Deinococci > Deinococcales > Thermaceae > Meiothermus. The sequence goes on along the minus strand of JBGFRI010000041.1, from coordinate 15,985 downwards.
GCCCCTAACCGGACCAGGGTCTCGAGGATGGCTGGAGTGGTGCTGCTAGCGGCAGCATGGTGAAAGGGCGTCCAACCACGCTGATCCCGCGCATTCACCTGGGCACCAGCACGAATGGCCTGTTCCAGGCTGGCTGGGGTTGCGGTACGCCAGAACTCGGGGGTCAGCAAGGGGTTGGCCAGGGCAGTGGCAGAGAAGAGGATGGCCAGTGCTATAGGCAAAAATGTTCTCATACGGGCCTCCTTGGAAACTAGGGAAATTGTAGCAGTATCGGCGGCTTAGTGTGGGATATTTGCACACGTCAGGTGGCAGGTTTTCCGGCGGAAGCACAAAAAACGGGCATCTTGGGTGGCAAAAAGTACGGTCGCCCAAGATTAGAAGTGGCTAATACCCGGTTATATCTGGGCTAAGGCAGTCTGCCTATATTGCCAGGCGAACCGGAAGAACCGGTTAGGCACAAAAAGGAGATATGGGATGAAAAAGTATCTGGCAACCCTGGCAACCGTGCTTACCCTTGGGGCGGTGTTTGCTTCCGTGCAAATCCAGCCCGTCGCGGCCCCCACCAAGACTTTGACTGAGCTGGCCCAGTCTGTGGGGCTGAAACCCTCCGACTACTCGCAGTTAGTGGTGGTTTTGGGCGAGGGTGCGGCCATAGGGGTAATCCGGCTGCAAGCCGAGTTCAACCTGGATAAGGCCACCTTCCGTAAAGAGTTCCGCGACATTGGCGAAGCCCTGATAGATCTGGTCAAGGTTGGAATTGCCGCGGAGACCGCCATGTACGTTCTGCGTGCGGCAGTTGCTGCCGACACTAGCCTGAGTGAGGTTACCACCATCACCTACCGGGTTATTGATCTCAAGGAAAAAGGTGTACCCGTTTCGGATGCCCTGGCCAGGGCGAAAGCCGAGGTGGCAAAGGACCGTAGTGACGATGACTACGACGATGATGATGACCAGGACGATGATGACGATGATGACGATGATGACAAAGACGATGATGATGACGATGATGACGATGATGACGAAGACGACGATTAATTCCTCATAGAGAGACCAGGCTGGCCCAACCCCAGGGCCAGCCATTCGCTTTTTGGGCGCAAAGCCCCACTGCTAAACGCGCTCTTTACCACAAATACTCGAGTGGGTGGCTTTCTAATGAATTCAGGCAGTACAGGGCATCAGACCCTTCACTTCGTTCAGGGTGACAGCGACACACTTTTCCGATTTCGCGATAGAGGTCTAGCACCTGACCAGGTACCAATCGCAAAAGTGGAACGGGCCTCTCGTGCATAGACCAAGCTACCGAGGTGTCATTCTGAGGCCGCCAGGCCGAAGAATCTAATGCGCTTAAGTCCACCACATTCAGGCAGTACAGCGCATCAGACCCTTCACTTCGTTCAGGGTGACACCGACACACTTTTCTGATCTCAGGATAAAAGCCTGGCTAGTTGGGCCTAGTATGTTGAGGGTCGCGAAAGTTGCCAGTTGTCTGGTTCATTGGTCTGGCCCGGCTTGCTACACTAAAGCCTGTGCGTATTGTTTTTGCCGAGAACCTCGAGTACACCCTGGGAGCCCGCGACCTGCTGGAGGGGGTGAGCCTCGAGCTTCGTCACGGCGACCGGCTGGCCCTGGTGGGGGCCAATGGCTCGGGAAAGACCACCCTGATGCGCCTGCTGATGGGGGAGTTACAGCCAGCGCGGGGCCGCGTACACCGGCCCGAGGGGGTGCATCTGGAACTTCTGCCCCAGGACCCCCAGTACAGCCCGGGCGAGACCGTGGAGTCGGTGCTCAAGCGGGGGTTTGCCCGGGTGCAGGCCATGGAAGCCGAGCTGGCCAGGCTGGAGGTCAACCTGGCCGACCCCAGTACCTACCAACGCTGGGAAGAGCTGCACGAGCGTTTCGAGGCCATTGGAGGCTATCAGCAGCGCTCTCGCTACCAGGCCGTGCTCAAGGGGCTCTGCCTCGAAGGGCGCGAACAGGAGAAGACCAGTGTGCTATCGGGCGGCGAGACCCGCCGCCTGGCGCTGGGCGCGCTGCTGCTCTCGGGCTCGGACGCGCTCTTGCTGGACGAGCCGACCAACCACCTCGACCTCGAGATGACGGACTGGCTGGTGAGTTTCTTGCAGTCCTATGGCGGAGCTACCGTGACAGTCTCGCACGACCGGCAGTTCCTCGACCGGGTGACCGGGCGCGTGGCCTGGCTGCGCAGGGGCCGGCTCCGGCTTTATGAGGGCAACTACTCGGATTTCCGGCGGGAGCGGGCCATCCAGGAAGAGCAGGAGGCCCGCGAGTATGCTAACTGGCGTAAAGAAAAAGAGCGGCGGGAGGGCATTCTGGACCAAGCCCAGCGCTGGGCGCACAGCAGCGCCAAGCACGCCCGGCGGATGCACAGCCTAAAGGCCCGCATGGAGCAGTTTTTAGAAGAGATCGTTCAGCCGCCCGAGGCCGACGACCCCACGGTGCGCATCCGCTTTCCGGTTGCCAGGCCAGTCACCGCCGAGCGAGTGCTGGAAGGCTGGGAGCTGCACAAAAGCCTTGGGGGGCGTGTACTGTTCAATATTCCCCATCTGCTGGTTCGCAACCGTGAACGCATTGCCATCATCGGCCCCAATGGGGCGGGCAAGACCACCTTGCTCAAGGTGCTCTTGGGGCTGCTACCCTCCGATAGCCCGGCCGGGCGGGTCAGAACCGGGCCGGGGGTGCGGGTGGGCTACTACGACCAGAAACTCTCAGGCATCGGGTCAAATGCGGTCGCACCCTCGCTCCCGATGGATTCACTCGGGAACTTGGGGATGGGGGCCGACCCCGACCTGACCCTTTACGAGACGCTGTACCGCTTGCTGGGCGAGAAAGCCCATGCGGCGCTGGGGGGCTGGATGTTCCCCTACGAGGCCCAGTTCAAACAGGTGAAAAATCTTTCGGGAGGGGAGCGGGCGCGGCTGGCCCTGCTCTCGCTCTCGTTGCAGCAGGCCAGCCTGCTGGTGCTGGACGAGCCGACCAACCACCTCGACCTCGAGACCGTGGAAGCCCTGGAACAAGCCCTGCTGGCCTACCCCGGTACGCTGCTGCTGGTCTCGCACGACCTCTTCTTCCTCGACCAGCTCGCTACCCGCACCTGGCACCTGGCCGATGGGCAGTTTGCCGACTACCCGGCCCCGCCCAGCGAGTACCTTGATCGCCGCAAGGCCAGGGTGGCGTCCAGCAGAGTCGAGGGTTTAGTGTCGAGGGTCGAGGGCCAGAACCCTGATTCCAGTGCTGCTCCCAAGGTTAAAGGCCGCTGGCGCCTCGAGCGCGAGAAAGAGCGCCTTGAAGCTCACATTGCCGAGTTGGAGGTGCGGCTTCAGACCCTGCACGCCCGCGCCGTCGAGCCCGGCCTGCACCACAGTGAGTACACCCAGATTGCCGAGGAACAGCAGAGCCTGGAAGCCCGGCTGAGCCAGGCTTTTGAGCAGTGGGCAGAGGTCTCGGGGCAGCTAGAAGTTAACTGAGGTGCGGCCCCCTCACCGGTAAAACAAAACGCGAAATAGCTGCCATTTATCACTGTACAGGAAGCGCTGTGGATGTAGTGGATCCCATAAACCGGACAGCAAAACGCAGGCGCTAGGCTAGCCCGGAGTCGGGCCGACAGTACGTAGAAGGTACCTGATAGCGATTGCTGGCTACCAGACGGTGATGATGCTGATGGAGCGGTTTGCGACTTTGCTATTGCGGTCTCGTTGTTTGTAGTACGTTCTCGTAACAACTGGGCTATTGCCTGCAGACGGCCTCGAGCCCTCGAAAGGAGCGCGCAATGTCAAAGGTTGTTGCAATCATGACCATCTCGCTCGAGGGCTGTGTTGCCGACCACTCGAGGCCCCGGAACCTATGTCTGGGAGCAACCCTGACCCTACGGTGCAAACTCCCGGGACTACCTTGGTCCCCTTGTTAGCAGGTTGACAAACCCCAGCGCAAGAATCACCACTATACCCAGCGCCCAGTACGGGAAGCTGTCAGGAATCCAGCCCTGCCACTGGGCCAGATACACCAGCGCACCCACCAGGACTGCGATTACCGCCCACAGACTAAACTGCTTTAGACCTTCCATGCCCCAGTCTACTTTTTGCTGCGGTGCTGGTGGTAGTACACCTCGTTGGGCACCCAGCCCATGGCGTTGGCCAGGCGGTTGGTGAAGTTGAACATGGCGGCGACCTGGGCTGCTTCGAAAATGGCCTGGTCGGAAAACCCTATGGAACGCAGCATCTGCACATCGGCGGAGCTCATCACCGCCGAGTCCAGCGTGATCTGGTAGGCAAACTCCAGAAGGGCATGTTCTTTGGGGGTCAGGTGGGCCCGGCGGAAGTTGGCCGCCAGAATGTCGGGCAGAACCGGGTCGCGGGTGATCTCGCGTAGATAAGCCGAGTGCGAAGCCAGGCAGTACTCGCAATTGTTGGCCGAAGACACCACCACCGCAATCATCTCCCGCTCTTTGCGGCTGAGGTGGCTATCCTCCTCGTTACGCATCAGATAGTCGTAGTACCGGAACCAGCGCATAAAGTGTTCCGGGGTCAGGGCAAAATTGCGGGCCACATTGGGAACGAAGCCGGTTTTTTCCTTGAACTTCTCAAACAGAGTCTGCACACCCTCAGGTAGGTCCGATTCGGGCGGAACCCGGACCCAGGCGGTGGGCTCAGTCGAGGGTGGTGTTGTGGTGGCGGGCTTTTTGCGCCCAACCTTGGTGGTCTTGCTGCGGGCAGTTGCCATTGGGGGACTCCTTCGCTCTTGGGGTTTTGGTCAATCCTTCAGTTAGTGTTGGGTGGCCCAACGCTGCGGGGCGGCCTTCTGCAAAAATTCCACTATGTCCTGGGTGCTGGTGCCGGGGCCAAAAATACCCGAGACCCCCATCGCTTTGAGATGTGGTACGTCTTCGTCGGGGATGATCCCCCCACCAAAAAGCAGGATGTCGCCGGCAGCCTGCTCGCTAAGCAAGCGGTGAACCTCGCTAAAATAGTGCATATGGGCCCCGGACAAAACCGAGAGCCCAATGGCATCTACGTCTTCTTGCACTGCCGCAGAGACAATCATCTCTGGGGTCTGGCGCAGACCGGTGTAGATGACCTCCATCCCGGCGTCGCGGAGGGCTCGGGCTACTACCTTGGCCCCGCGATCGTGGCCATCCAGACCGGGTTTGGCAATTAGTACCCGTATTCTTCTGTCCATGTGGATATCTTACACTCCCCAAGAGATGCCAGCGCCGTGGGCAGGCTGTTCGAGGCGGTAGTAAGAACCCCTGCTGGGTACCGCCATGTTGACTTGTATCGCTATCTGGTTGTAGGATGACTCCAGATACCTCTGGGGGGTATCGTAAGCCCCTGGGCTCTACAGTTTATAGACCAGAATCTCAGAAGGAAGTGACCTGGATGCAAACACACAAAACGGCCAGCCTGGCCCCCGGCAAAGCAGACACTGGTACTCGTAACCGCCTCTTGAGCCTTTTGTTTGGTGCGGCAGGTGTGGTGGCCTTCATTGGATGGCTCGACACCACCATGCTTACCGCGATTCACTATGCCATTCTGCCGCTACCGGAGGGTGCGCGGGTCGCAGGCACGGGGTGGGCCGTACTAACCAGCGAATGGGCCTATATTCTCGGCATTCCCACCTCGGTCTACGGTGCGGTCTATTACTTGCTGGTCCTTACCCTGGTACTCACCTGGCGGTTCCACCGCCTGCCACATGTTGAGCGAGTATTCCTTCCTTTATCGGTGTTGGGCGTGCTTTCTTCTGCTATCTTCGTGTACCTTCAGCTGTTTGTTATCGAGGCCATCTGCCCGTTCTGTATGCTGTCGGCAGGCACCAGCACCCTGTTGTTCCTCCTGGCGCTGGCCATTTACAAAAACAGCGAGGCCCCACCCCTCAGCAAGCTTGGGCTGGCGGGCCTCGAGGGCAAAGCATTGGGCTGGCCGGTAGCCTTGTTTGTCATACCCCTGGCTGCACTGGCCATGCTACACCTGGTTACGGTTCTGCCGCTGCCCATTCCCGGGCGCTAGAGCGATCTTTTCAGCTACTCCGCGGCAAGGCGTTCTACTTTAAGTGTCCTGTACTCGACAATTGCTGCTCATCTGGGCAGCAATTGTCGTTTTGCGATGGATGCTGTACCGGACTACCCACACGGGGTGAGTACAGGCATCCACTACTGGGGATGAAGACGGTTCACGTGATCGGGGGGGGCTTAGCAGGTTCGGAAGCAGCCTTCACGGCCGCGCGTCTGGGGGCGCCGGTCAGGCTCCCAGCCTGATGACCCCGGCCATCAGACCCGTGGCCTCGCCGATGCCGAAGGTCTTGGAGCGAATCTCTGGCGGCTATCGGCTGGGTATGGAGGTCTTCTGCTCGGCCGAGAGAAGGTGTTTATCGGGACGTATGGACTAGGCACGGTGAACCTCTGGTGGGATATCGGCAGGGTATAGACTATGCAAGATGGAACGCAGATATTTCGGAACCGATGGGGTGCGGGGAGTGGCCGGCGAGCCACCCCTGACCCCGCAATTCGTCCTCAAGCTGGGTCAGGCTGCGGGATTCTTTTTCAAAGGCACCGTCAAACGGCCGGTGATTTTGCTGGGGAAGGATACCCGGCAGTCCTGCGATATGCTCGAGGCCGCACTGGCGGCGGGTCTGATGTCCCAGGGCGTGCGGGTGGAGCATCTGGGGGTGCTGCCCACCCCTGGAGTGGCCTACCTGGCCCGTGAGCTGGGGGCTACTGCCGGGGTGATGATCTCGGCCAGCCACAACCCCTACCAGGACAACGGCATCAAGTTCTTCAGCTCGGCCGGAAACAAGCTGCCCGACGAGGTAGAAACCCAGATTGAAGCGCTCTTGGACCGGGAGTTCAAAACCGATGGCATCGGCACGGTCTCCGATTTCCGCGAGGCCGAGCGGATGTACCTGGACTTTCTTTCTTCCAAAGGCGCCAGTCTGGAAGGGCTCAAGGTTGTGCTGGATGCTGCCAACGGCGCCACCTTCCGCCTGGCTCACCGGCTTTTTCAGCGCCTGGGCGCCGAAGTGTTCGTGATGTTCAACACACCCGACGGGCGCAACATCAACAAAAGCTGTGGCTCTACCCACCCCGAGTTCTTAAGGCAGCAGGTAGTGGAGATGAACTTTGATCTGGGGGTGGCCTTCGATGGTGATGGCGACCGGGCGATTCTGATAGACCGCCTGGGGAGGGTGTTCCACGGCGACCATGTGCTTTACCTTAACGCCATGGTACGCAAAGAACCGGGCGTGGTGGGTACCCTGATGAGCAACATGGGCCTCGAGGCCAAGCTTCGCGAGGCCGGCATTGGCTTCTGCCGGACTGCGGTAGGCGACCGCTACGTCTACGAGAAACTCCAGACTTCGGCCCTGACCCTGGGGGGCGAACAGAGCGGCCACATCCTGTTCCTCGACCACGCCCCCACCGGTGATGGAATGCTTACGGCCATTTTGACGCTGCGAGCCATGCGTGAATCAGGCAGGGATCTGGCTGACTGGTATGATGCCCTACCGATGTACCCCCAGCTTTTGAAGAATGTGCAGGTCAAAAACAAACAAAAGGTGATGCAGAGCGCCGATCTACAACAGGCTATCCTCGAGGCCGAGCAGCAGCTTGTCGGCCAGGGCCGGGTAAACGTGCGCCCCTCGGGCACCGAGCCGCTGGTGCGGGTGATGGTAGAAGGGCCGGCCGAGGCCATCGAGGCCATCTCCAGCCAGCTAGTAGGGGTGGTACAGCGGCTGGATGGGTGATGTAGCGCTCGGGGCCGGGGGAATAAAGTGAAACCTGGCTTTGAGCAGGAATGCTGGGAGGAAGGATACCCATGACCATACGTCTGCCCCTGACTGTGCGGTACGCCGAGACCGACGCCATGGGGGTGGTGCACCATAGCAACTACCTGATCTGGCTCGAGGCCGCACGGGTAGAGTGGCTCAATCAGATTGGGCTACCCTATACCCAGATTGAGGCACAGGGACTAGCGTTTGCCGTGATTGAAATTGGCCTGACCTATCGTAACCCCGCCCGGTTTGGTGATGTGGTAGAGGTCGAGGCCTGGCTGACCGAGGCCACCTCACGCACCATTCGCTACCAGTACCGCATCTGGAAGGGCGACAGGCTGTTGGTGGAGGGTTTCACCCGGCACCTGTGTCAGGATTTCCAGGGCAAGGCTGTGCGGATTCCAGCCAGCATTGGGCAGCCGCTTGCGCACTACCTGCACCGGCAGAATTTCGTGTCCGGCTAGCCTTAAGCGTCTAGGAGGTGTGTCTTACTGTCTGCCTCTACACCCAGCTGGTCTGGGGCGCTATTTGAAGACAACCGCAGCTCTGCTGGATACGATTGGCAGCCCCAGGGAGTATCTTCCTATATGTCTGGTGACTGACGAGGTAGCCCGAAGCCATTCTGGGCCAGTATGAACGTCTATCCTACAGGAAAGTCGCCTTCGGGTGGCCCGTTGATTTTGCTTGGCGCAGGAGAGAGGCGCCGCAGTAGACCATGAGCCTAACCGAACGTTTCCTCCGGTAAGTGGTAAGCTGAGGGCCAACCATGAGTATCTTCGAACTGTACGAGAAACACATCAACCCTGGCCTGGCGGGGCTGCTTCGTTTTACTGGCCTCGACAAGACCGAGTCCCATGCCGAGGGGGTTTATGTCTGGGATACCCAGGGGAAGCGCTACCTGGACTTTCTGGGATTGTATGGAACCCTTTCTTTGGGGCACCGGCACCCTCGAGTAGTGGAGGCGGTCAAGGCCCAGCTCGACCGGATGCCCATGTCGGTACGGGTGCTGGTTTCTGAGCCCGCCACCCGGCTGGCCGCCAGGCTGGCCGAGATTACGCCCGGCCAGCTCTCCATGGTCTACTTTGGCAATTCCGGGGCCGAAGGGGTCGAGGCGGCCCTCAAGTTTGCCCGTTTTTTTACCCGCAAGCCGGGTTTTATCACCACCCAGGGCGGCTACCACGGCAAGACCCTGGGAGCTTTGTCGGTGACACCCAAAGAACAGTATCAACAGCCCGCCCGGCCACTGCTGCCGGGGGTGAGCGTGGTCCCGTATGGCGACGCACAAGCCATGGAGGAGGCCATGGGCCCCGATACCGCCGCAGTTATAATCGAGCCGATCCAGGGCGAAGGGGGTATCCGGCTGCCACCCGAGGGCTACCTGCGTGACGTTCGTCGCATCACCCGCGAAAGAGGGGTGGTGATGATTGCCGACGAGGTACAGACCGGGCTGGGCCGCACCGGGAAGCTGTGGGCAGTCAACTGGGAAGAGGTCGAGCCCGATATCCTGGTGAGCGCCAAGGCCCTGGGGGGCGGGGTGATGCCCATATCGGCCACCATCTGCCGCCCGGAAATTTTGAGTATCTACAAGAGTGAGCCCCTGATTCACTCCAGCACCTTTGGGGGCAACCCGCTGGCGGCGGCGGCGGCTCTGGCCGCCATAGAGATCACGCTGGAGGAGGGCCTTCCGGCCAGGGCTTTGCAGTCGGGCCAGTATCTGATGGAGCAGCTGGCCCGGCTGCAACAGGCCTACCCTGGGTTTATAGCGGAGGTGCGGGGCCGGGGCTTGCTGGTGGGCCTCGAGTTCACCGACGCCGACATCGGGGCGGTGGTGGTGGCCGAGCTTGCCACCCGCGGCGTCCTTACCGCCTTTGGACTCAACAACCCCAAGGTGGTGCGTCTGGAACCCCCCCTGATTGTCGAGAAAACCCATATTGACCAGTGTATCGAGGCCCTGGATGGCGCTTTGAAGGCCACCCAGCTGGCCTTCGAGGGCGTATTGTAGATGCTGGGGGTTACCCCGGTAACCACGCTTCCTCTACCGGAGGCGGTGGCCTTACGATGGGGGACCGCCCCAGTACTATGACTGACCAGCAGATCTACGCATACTTCAAGAAACACCCAAAAAAGCGATTCAGCCTGCGCGAGATTGTGCGGGGTTTGCGACTGGGCAAAGAAGAAGCCACCGAAGCCCTGGACCTGCTGGTGGCCGAAGGTAAGCTGCAAAACCCCCGTCGCAAGCTTTACCAGCTTCCCGAAGCCCAGCTCCGCAGGGGCTTTGAAGGCCGACTGCAAGGGCACCCCGCAGGGTTTGGCTTTGTGATTCCTGCCAGCCCCGACCTGCCCGATCTGTATGTTCCCAAGGGACACCTGGGTGGGGCCTGGCACGGCGACCTGGTGCGGGCAGAACCACGTCCACCGGGCCGCGACGGCAGGCCCTGGGGGGTGGTGACCGAGGTCTTGGAGCGGGCTACCCACCGGGTTGTCGGGCGGCTCTATTTTAAACAGGGTCTGGCCTGGCTCAAGCCCGACGATGCCCGGCTACCCCATCTCAAGCTCCGACCCGAGGGTTTGGAGGGCCTTGAAGGCGGCGCTAGGTTAGCTGTGCGGGTTGTTTTTCCTCAGGGGCGCAAGTCCTCCGAGCCTCATGGCGAGTTAGAGTCTTATCTGGGGCATGGTGACAGCCCAGAGGTGGAAACCGAGGCAGTGACCGCCAGGTACGAGTTACGGAGTGAGTTTCCTCCTGAGGCCGTGGCAGAAGCAGCCAGAGTGGGGCACCTGGACCCCAGAGAAATCCAGCGCCGCCGGGACTTCCGCCAGCTGCGGGTTTTCACCATAGATGGGGCCGATGCCAAAGATTTCGACGACGCCATTCACATCGAAACCCTGCCGGGTGGCCATTACCGAATAGGTATCCACATTGCCGATGTCTCGCACTACGTTAAGGAGTCTGGCCCGCTGGACCAGGAGGCCTATGCCCGGGCTACCAGTGTTTATCTGCCCGGCAGGGTGCTCCCGATGCTACCCGAGCAGCTTTCCAACAACATCTGCTCACTCAAGCCCAACCTGGACCGCCTGGTGCTCTCGGTTCTGGTTGAACTGACGCCGGATGGTAGAGTCAAGGATTATCGCTTTGAAGAGGGGGTGATTCGTAGCGTAGCCCGTCTGACCTACGAGGAAGTTGAGGCCTTTGCCAGGGGGCTCGAGCTTCAAGACCAGACTGCTAAAGGCCCAGAACCCAAAGCCAGGGGGTCGCAAAAAGCTTCCAGGGCCGCAACCCGAAAGGCAACAATTCAAAGCCTGGTTCCAACCGAATGGAGCCAGGAACTCAAAAGCGACCTGAAACTCTTGCTAAAGGTGACTCAGGTCCTCAAAGAACGCCGTATAGAGCAGGGGGCTTTAGATTTCAACTTTACCGAGGCCAGAGTCGAGGTAGACCCAGAGGGCAGCCTGCATCTGATTCCGCTGCGGGAACCCAGGGCCCGTAATCTGATTGAAGAGCTGATGCTGCTGGCCAACCGCACCGTTGCCAGGCATCTGTCTGACCGGCAGATTCCCGCACTCTTCCGCGTTCACGAAGACCCCAGCGAAGAAGCCTTTGGCAAACTGTTGAATGCACTAAACAAGCTGGGTTACAGCCTGCCGGGTGGTGAGCTCTCGCCCAAAGCCTTGCAGGCCATCCTCAAGAAAGCCGAAGGCCGGCCGGAGGCGCCTGTGGTATCCACGCTGTTACTGCGTTCCCTGCGTCTGGCTCGTTATGCCGCCGAAAACCTGGGGCATTTTGGGCTGGCCGCCGAACATTATCTGCACTTTACCAGCCCCATCCGGCGCTACCCCGACCTGGTGGTGCACCGGGTTGTGCGGGCCTTTATTCGGGGCCGGGCCACCCAGGCCAAAAGAGACGACTGGGCAAAACGCTTTCCCAAAATGGCCGAGCACACCTCCGAGCGGGAGCGGGCCGCCGAAAGCGCCGAACGCGAGCTAACCAAGTATTACCAGTGCCTGTGGGCTCAGCGGCACCAGGGGGAGACCTACCCTGGCACGGTTTCGGGTGTGACCAACTTTGGGGTGTTTGTAAGCCTGCCCAATGGGGTTGAGGGCATGATCCGGCTGGGGGCGCTGGAAGATGACCACTACCACTACCACGAAGACCTGCTGGCCTTAGAAGGCCTGCGCAGCAAACGCCGCATCCGTCTGGGCGATGAAATGGAAATTGAAATCCAGGGGGCCAATCCTTCGGCGCGACAGATTGACTTTGTTCCTACCAGGCGGTTTTATGAGCAGGCCGTAAGCGCATCCAGAGGGAAAGCTGTTGCAAGCAGCGATCGCAGGCCCAAAGCTGCCGAGCAGCGGATGACCAAGGAAGATCAACCCACAAACTCCAAAAAGCAAGGCCTATCTTCCCGACCACAGCGCACCAAAAAGCCAGAAAAACAACGCAAGGTGGTGTCTACCGAGCCAAAAACGCCGGCACCCCCTGCCAAGTCTAAAGCCCGGCGGGTGGTGGGGCCCCCGGACGAGCGGCGAGGTTTCAGCAAGCCCGTAAAGATCAAAGCCCAGAAAGTCTACTTTGGCTCCTGGGGCCAGGAAAATGATCAGAGCCCCACAACCCCAGCCTCGAAGCCTAAAGTTGGCAAAAAACGCCCCCGGAGACGCTCAAGGTAACTTTGCCTATAACAAGGTAACTTTGCCTATAATTATTAATTGCAGTTGCTTACCACATAGCCTCCTATAAAGAGATAGTCCGATAAGGACTCGATAACCCTTAACTATATACAAAACAACATTAGAAAGATAGAGACGTTTTTCATTGATAAAGCACCTCAGAAAGTGTAGTATCGGCACCGAAAGGACAGGTGAGAAATGTGAACCTTTTTAGAAATAGCCGCGCAGCAGTGATAGCAGCCCTTGCTATCGGCGGTTTGTTCGTGTTTTCTCAAGACCAGGATCCTGAAATCAGAAAGCAGTGGGAGGGTAGCCGGCACAACAATGTAAACACCACCATGGTTCACGCGACCGTTGAAGCCAGAGCCGCTGGGGCTGCAAGTTGTGCGCGCTGCCACAGCGATCAGGGCTTTAGAGCCTGGTTGCCGCAACTTATGCGGGGAGACCCTGGCCCGATTAGGGGGCCCGACGGAAGAGACGCCACCGTGGCCCACCTCACCGCGCTAGGCCTGACCAGAGATCAGGTGAAACCGATTACTTGCACTACCTGCCACACCGACCGTGGCGATCTGCGCATTGTGCATGACACCTTCCATCTACCCTCTGGGTTCTCGGTAGCCGCCGTTGCCGAAGGCGCCCTGTGCATGACCTGCCACAACAGCCGCAACGGGCGAATGATCTGGAATGCCGAGACACTTCGCAGCTACGTTGGTCCACACCGGTCGGCCCAAACCGACACCCTGGTTGGTAAAAACTTCTATTTTGTCGACGACACCTCGGACGTAAGAAATTCATCCCACGCCTTCTTTATGGGGGCTTCATGCACGACCTGCCATATGACCATGAACCCCGAGTCGCACACCTTTAAGGCGGTGGAAAACTCGTGCGCTAACTGCCACGGTGAAGCCATTGATTTGGAGGTTGTGCAGGCTCCGACCAGGCACCTGATGTCGCGGCTGCGGGCGGTGATGTTCTCGCGCATTCTGGAAGTGCGCGGCAGTATCCGGGTTGTGCGCGCGTTCGACCCAGCTAGAGGGGCCTTCACCGACAACTTTGCCGTGGATGGTAACCAAATTACCGGTTTAGCTGACGTGCTAACGGTTGGCGGCCAGATTGCATTCAGATTCCGCATGGCAGACGGGCGCGAGGTGACTTCGCAACTGGTGGAGATTAGAGAAAGCCCCGGTGGACGCCAGGTATTCTCGCTGAGCGACCCACTTGTGCGGGCGGCCTGGAACTACTTGATGATCGAACACGATGGAAGCTTAGGAGCGCATAACCCCCGCTGGACCCGAGAAGTTTTGCAGACTACTATCGCAGCTTTGCGGACACGATGAGGTCCATACCTGCCGCCGTCCTCCGAGGCAGTAACCTGTCTCGGAGGACTGGGCGTCTGCCTTGTGCGACCTGGTTGGCGCCTATGAGCTTGGTTGCCATAGAATCTAGGCCAACTCAGAGAACCCCGCGGAGACAAAAAGGTCGGATTAAAAGCAGCCAGAGAGTGAATCACTGTGACGACAGCCCATGGACAGTGGTTGTTACCTTCAGTTACGGTGAAACCTCAACTCTGATCTGGCTGCAACGCAAGGCGATTGGCCAAGGCGAGCCCTGGATGGGACAAAAGTCCAACTGAAGTTCAATATGCTTTAGAGGCTATAGCAAGCGTTTTTCCAATGTGCTATAGGGGGAGATATGAGACCGTCGAAAGCCTCGCAAAAAGAACCTGAAAGTCGAGATACTGGAGGTGGTTGGTGATACCCGCTTTTCGTAACGCAAAAGATCCCACCGCTCGATCAATCGAATTTATTCGCCTGCTGATGATTCTGCTCATACTGGTGGGCTGGGTGCTGTACCCCGTAGAGCTAATTATCCTGCAGCACTGGCTACAGAGCTGGGAGTCAAGAATACCCTTTTTGATCTCCATTCCTGCCCTGATTAGCACCGTTCTAATTCTATTTGACCGAAGGACCCCATGGATACGCTGGTTCTTTATACTGTCCATGTGGGTCTCTGTTCTAACGGGAATTATCGGGGCCTACTACCACTGGCTGTGGAACTTCGAGGGCGAGGTTAACTGGGAGTTTAGCGCTGCTATGGAGGCGCTGGCAGGAGCCAGACCAGTTCTGGTTGCCCTGGTGTTTACCCATATGGGCGTGACCGGGTTGTTGGCGGTGTATCGCACTGGCAAGGAGGTAGAGGGTGATTGAGGCATTGATCAAAGCCAAAACTGAGCAAGAGCGCCTGCTGGAGTTTTTGCGCACAGCCTTTTTGCTGCTGGCAGCGTTTGGGTTTGCCTTTTACGCGGTGGAACACTGGATTCTAAGGCACTACCTCGAGTCCTGGCAGTCTCGAGTTCCCTTTTACGTCTCCCTGGTGGGCTTTCCCCTGACCCTGCTGATGTTTTTCAACCGGGGAAGGTTGGTGCGTTACCCGTTCATGGTCTGGATGGTGGTTTCCCTTATTACCGGTTTTATCGGGGCCTACTTTCATCTGGTATGGAACGCTATGGATGCCGAGGTGAGCATCTGGACCCTAAGCGGTTTTTTGGAGGCGTTTACCGGCGCGCGGCCCGTACTGGCGGCACTGCCCCATGCTCACATAGGCGCGGTTGCCCTCATAGTCAGCCTGACAATAACTGATAGATAGGAGATGGGAGAATAAATATGAATCTGATGCGCGTTTTCATGATGCTGATACTGGTCGGTTCAACCCTGGCTCTGGCCCAAGCAGCTCCTACCGTTGATGGAAGGGTAGGTACGGGAGAGTATGCCCAAACCCTCAGACACGAGAGATCCGGCATGACTGTTTCCTGGAGCATTGTCGGGGATACCATTTTCATAGCTCTGCAGGTGGCCAGTCGAGGGTGGATGGGCATAGGTTTGCTAGCTGAGAGGGAGGATAGGAAGAAAGGTACCGATAAGTATATGTTCACCATGGATGGTGGCAGATTCACAGCTTTGGACATGATTCAGGTCAAGCGTACCGGTGAGCCCGAACTTGATACAGCTGCTGGCGGCAGGAACTCCATTCTGCAAGCCGCTGGGACGCACGATGGCCAGAACTGGACCGTTGAGTTTTCGCGCAAACTCAAGACGGGCGATGCGGCTGACATGGACATTACTCCGGGCCAGAGATTTATCTTTATGATCGCCGTAAGCTCCAGGATGGACATCAGAGAAGAGCACAGGAGAACCGAGCGCTGGGAGATTCGGAACTTCAACTTTTGAACAGGCAGGATACATCTCAGAGCTACCTTCGTTCGGGCTCTTTGGCCGAGCTATGGATACGGTTCAGGATATGAAAACCAATGGCATAAGTCGGCCTCTGGGGGTTTAGTAGCCTTGCTAGCCGACCCGGCCGAGAACTCCGCCCTAAGACCAGGGGAGAGTACGAGCTTGCAGATCAAGTGATGAAGGTTTACCGCTAGGCCGAAGTTACCCCCGTAACGGAGGCTGCGACCCGCGAAAAAGCCTGTCTACCAGGCAGTTCGAGCATCGATGCGCTGTACAAAGTGTTGCCATGTAATCATGAGACATACCACTTG
>JBGFRI010000049.1:0-23060 GCA_041695225.1 Deinococcota bacterium | reverse complement strand
TCTATCGAGCGCATTACATCCTACATGTTGCCACTAGTCACACGTCTCTCAGCAAGGCTAACTCCCTTCCAGTCGCGATTGCTTTACAGCCCGTTTCCGAAAGTGTCAAAGTTGGGTCAGGAACCTGCCTCGAGCCTCGCCCTGAGTCTATCGAAGGGGCAGTCGAGGGGAGCGCCTGCAATTAACTGCCCACACTCCAGTCGTGGCGTCGCTGCCGGCAAGCCGGACAAGCAGACTTCTCGCAAGCTGAAGCTTAGTATGGGTTAGTGCCGGAGCAGCGCGAAAATGGCAACCACACCGACCATGACCAGTCCCAAGCCGATGGCGAGATTGCGAATCCGCTTCTGACGTGGGCCAATCTCGGCTGCCGCGCCGATGTCGAAGCGCTCTGCGTGGATTTTGTGGAGATGAATTCCTCGGTTTAGCAACGCACGTTCCACGATATTCATCATGGGCTCAGGGCCGCAGATAAAATATTCGCAACTCCCCAGCTCCGACGATGGCAGATGTCGATTCAGCATCTCCTCGGTAATAAAGCCCCTCTCACCCTCCCAGCCCTCCTCGGGGTAGGCGATTACATAGATCAGGCGCAAATTAAGTTGTCGCTGAAGGTCTTTCAGCTCCTCGCGGAAGAGGGCTTCCCCCAGGCGATTGACGGCATAGATGAGCACAAGGGGGCGCTGGTCGCCGCGGTCGCGCAGGGTTCGTAGCATACTCATGATCGGGGTGATGCCGATTCCCCCAGCTATAAACACAGTCTGGTCTGAAGGGCTCAGATCAATGTCAAATGCGCCAAACGGGCCCTCGAGGTACGCACGGCTGCCGACTGGCACCTGCCCGATGGTGCTGGTAAAATCGCCCAATTCCTTGATGGCGAACTCGAGCCGGTGCGGCAGTAGCGCGCTGGAAGCAAACGAGAAAGGGTGTTGCTGCAAGGAGAAAGGCGAGTTTCCCAGGGTAAGCCAGGCATACTGCCCGGCACGAAACTTCATGCCTGGGTGTCCTTCGGGCTCTAAAGCCAGGGTCCAGCATTTACCAGGTTCGCGGCGAACCTCCACCACCCGGTAAGGGTGGCGCAGCATTATCAGCGGGCGGAAGACCCGAACGTAAAGGAGCAAGAGCAGCGTTAGCCCCCCGATACCAGCCCAGAAGGCCTGTTGCCACCACACTGCGGTGTAGTGCCCAACCTGAAGGGTATGTACGATGCCGATCATTACCACCATAAACGAGAGCAGACCATGCCCTAGCCGCCACCATTCGTAGGATATGCCCAGGCGCTGTCGCCACAGCGAGGGAATGATCAGTAAACCCAGTGCGATGAGCACAAAAGTCAGGGCCAGGGCCCGCGGCAGGTTGACCCTGGGGTCTAAAAAGGCCAAAAAGGCTGGCTCAACCACCATGAGCAGGGTATGGTGAACGAGGATAAAGACTGCGGCCACGATGCCCATCTGCCGGTGGAACTGTAGCATGGCGTCCTGACCATAAATGGCGGCCACGCGGGAGAACCGAGCTGTGAGTACGAACTGAAGGCAGAGCCCGACCAAACCCGCGAAGCCCAGCCCGACCCCAAACTCAATCCAAAAACCCCGCGCTGGGTGTGGGGTGGTTAGCAACATCAGTCCGGTCGGTACGAGAATCAAGATAAGGTATGGCCCCAACCATAAAGCGCTTTGAAAAAGCCAGGATCTCATCAATAGCTGCACTTTATCCTCCACGACTGTCGCGACATGATTAGCAAATATTACTCGTTTTTCCAGACCTGAGCACGGCAAAAGTCCCTTATAGCGAATAGTCGAATAGCCCCAGGGCTAAAGAATGTCGGGTCTGCCCTGCCTGCGCTGAGCCTGTTGAAGGGAGTCTGTTGCGGGGATTTTCGGTCACCGAGAGGGTCTATGCTGCAAGGATGGCTTTACAGTCGGCGTCAGCCAGTGGTTTTGAAGTCTGCTCTAGAATCTGGAGTATGGACCTGCGCTTTTACCTGCAAACCGCTCTCGACGCGGCCTATTTAGCCAAAGGCATCCACCAGTACTACCAGGAAAAAGGGTTTACCCAGAGCAGCAAGTCTACACCCACCGATCTGGTGACTCAGGCCGACCACGAATCGGAGACCGCCATCCGCGAACTGATCGCATCGCGCTTTCCAGATCATGTGGTGCTGGGCGAGGAGCAGGGCCAGGGTCAGCAAGGCACCTTCCGCTGGATTGTAGACCCCCTCGACGGAACCGTGAACTATGCCCATGGTTTTCCATTTTATGCGGTCAGTATCGGTCTGGAAATCCATACGGAACTGGTCTTGGGGGTCATTCTCGATACAGCCAGGGGCGATCTCTTTACCACTACTAAAGGCGCTGGGGCCTATATGAATGGGCGTCCTATACAGGTTTCCCGGCGTGAGCAGCTTACCGGTAGCCTGCTAGCCACCGGCTTTCCTTACGATGTCAACCAGGACCCAGAAAACCTGACCTATTTCCAGCGAGCCTTGGCCCGGGGCTTGACGGTGCGCCGCCCTGGAGCAGCCGCCCTGGACCTGGCCAATGTAGCGGCCGGGCGTCTGGATGGCTTCTGGGAGGTCAAGTTAAACCCCTGGGATGTGGCTGCTGGCTGGCTGATAGTAACCGAGGCCGGAGGTAAGGTTACGGGGCTGCAAGGCGAGGAGTACCGGCTGGGCAACCGCTACCTGGTAGCCTCCAATGCTCTAATTCATCAGCAGCTGCTGGATACCATTCTCGGTAGATGAGACAAGACAAGACTGCGATACGCCTCGAGCAGGCTCAAATTCCTGGTCTGCCAGCCTGGTTTCTGAATCAGTGGATATGGGCAGACCGGTCAAACAATCTTCCGGCCGATATCGCGGCGGTACAGGGCGTGTTCAAACCCAACTGCCCCTACCCCTGCGTAAGTCCGCTCAAGCGCCGTCGGCAGATCGTTTCCCAGGCCCACCACACTCAAAACCCGGCCGCCGCTGGTCACCAGTCCACTGGGCCCCTTGCGAGTTCCGGCCTGGAAATAGAGCACATCCTGGGGTGGCTGAGCTGGCAGATACAGGGGCAGTCCCTTGTGGGGGTCGTCGGGATAACCTGGGGCGGCCATCACCACGCAGGCCGAGGCCTGGGGGTGCCATCTGATTTCCAGCTGGTGCAGGCGTCCTTCCACCACAGCCAGGGCCAGCTCGATCAGATCGGTCTGGAGCAGAGGCAGAATGGCCTGGCACTCGGGGTCGCCAAAGCGGGCGTTGAACTCCAGCACCTTGGGGCCTTCGTCGGTTAGCATCAGGCCCGCGTAGATCACTCCTTGATAGACTATGCCCTCGGCCCGCAGTCCCTCCACCAGCGGATAAAGCACCCGCTCCACAATTTCGCTTAGCACCCCTGGGGCCAGCGGATAGGGGCAGACCGCACCCATTCCGCCGGTCATGGGGCCGGTATCGCCATCCAGCAGACGCTTATGGTCTTGTGAGGGCAGCAGGGGCCGCACGGTCTGGCCATCGGTAACAGCCAGAACCGTTACTTCCGGGCCGCTCAAAAACTCTTCAATCACAATCTCGGCCTGTTCTGGCCCAGAAAGAATGTTTGCGGCGGCCTGCTTGGCTTGCTGCAAGGTGGTGGCCACCGTAACCCCTTTGCCCGCCGCCAGTCCGGAGTCTTTTACCACGATTGGCGCCCCGCTGGCCTCCAGATAGGAAAGCGCATCCAGCACATCGCTAAAGCTGCGGTGCCTGGCGGTGGGAATACCAAAGCGCTGCATCAGCCCTTTGGCAAACGCTTTGGAACCCTCAATCATGGCGGCTCTTTGCACCGGCCCAAAAATTTTCAGCCCTCTGGCCTTAAAAGCATCGGCAATACCCTCTACCAACGGGGCCTCTGGCCCGACCAGGGTAAGCTCGATTCCCTCGCTTTTGGCCCAGTCGGCTAGCTGCAACACACTGCCGTCCCAGGGAATACATTCGGCAATCTCGGCCATACCGGGGTTGCCCGGTGCGGCGTACAGCCGCGTGGTTAGCGGCGACTGTGCAGCCTTCCAGCAGATAGCGTGTTCCCGTCCACCCGAACCTACCACCAGTACTTTCACAGGGCTAAGAATAACAGGCCGCAAAGATGCCCGAATAGAGGCTGGCGTCTTGCGCGAATTGCCAAAAAAGGTCTGGAAGCTGAGGCTCGGCCGAGCTTAGACCTGCACGCGATCTATTTTCTCCATATCCATCAACACCCTTCGCACTGCCTCTGGATAGGCCAGGTGTTCTTGCTTTAGGATGCGGGCGGCCAGGGTTTCCTCGGTATCATCTGGCAAAACAGGCACCCGCCGCTGTAAAACTACCGGGCCGGTGTCCATTCCTGCGTCTACAAAGTGTACCGTGCAGCCCGACTCGCTTACCCCGGCTTGTATGGCCTGGCGCTGGGCCCGCAGACCCGGAAACTGCGGCAGCAGCGAGGGGTGTATGTTGAGAATTCGCCCCTGCCAGGCCTGTACAAAATCTGCCGATAGCAGGCGCATAAAACCCGCCAGCAGAATAAGGTCAATACCGCGGTTTAGAAGTAGCTGGTTGGCGGCCTGCTCGAACTGCGCCCGCCCGGTGTTGCCGCTGCCGCGTGGACCATCCCCTACCGGGACAGGCAGGGCCTGTACACCAGTGGGCCAGGGCAGGTATCTGGCTTCTACTCCGGCCCGCACCGCTTTTTCCAGGGCCGGGGCCTCACGCTTGTCGGAGATAACCAGGGCAATATGCCCCAGCGGGTTGTCGTGCGGAAAACTCTCCAGCAAGGCTTCCAGATTGCTCCCCCGGCCCGAGGCCATGACCGCAATTCGGGCGGGGCGCCCCAATGGGAAATAGCTCATCCAATAACCCTCCAGTTTCTAGCAACAGCTAGCTGGCGCAGACTGGCCTCAGGGTAAACCGCCACCGGGCTCTGGGCCAACTCGAGCATGGGCTGGTCGGGCAGGGTATCACCATAGGCCGCGTGTAACGTGTTTCCTCCTAAAAACTGCTTGAGCTGATCGGCTTTGAACTGGCCCGAGCGAATTGGCCCCAGAGTGCGCCCGGTAAAAACACCGTTCGCCATCTCCAGTGGTGTTCCCAGGGCGACCACCTGGTTTGCGGGCCCAGGCTGTCCCGATAAGGGATCGTCTGCTGCTGCCAACCGTTTGGCGAAAGCCTCCAGAATGGGCTGGAAGGTTGCCGAGCACAGCACCACCCGCTGGCCCTGGCGCAGCGCCGATACTATCTCTTTTAATACCTCTGGGCGGCGTTTGGGCCAGAGCTCGTTGGTGACCACCCAGACTCCTACCGCCTCGAGCTCGGCCTGTCCCAGCCCCGCTAGTAGACCTGCTGCCCCCGCCATAAAGCGGTCCTGAAAAGCCCGTTTGTCGCCCAGGCCCAGCTGGGTCAGAATAGCCCCTGGCAGGTTCCGGTAGAAAAAAGCCTGGTACTGCCCAGCCCGCCCATGGGCCTGCATCCAGGCTGCCATGCCCTTCCAGGTTTCGCCAGTGGTAAGGGTACCCTCGAGGTCAGCTGCAATGATAGTCATGACTTCTTTTACAACATACCACTGGTTCCCTTGCACGGCCCAGCAGTGTGAATCCAGTTGGTGTTTCAGGTGATCTGCCGCGCACTGACCACTCTGGTGACTAGCCCGCTGCGCTCAGGGTTAGCCGCAAGAGGTGCTCGCGCAACTCCAGGTGTTCAAGCTGGACCTGGGGGCTGATTTCTAGCCCCATGGCCTGCATAGTTTGGCGAAAAGGCGCTTCTTGCAGCGCTCTTTGCAAGAGTGGTTGCGGGTGAAGCTCGAGTTCCATCCCCCTGCGTACTCGCACCAGCCCTGGCAGCTGCCGGTTGGCCTGGGCGGCCAGTATTTCCAACACTTTACCCGGCATCAGGTTGAGCAGGGGCCCCCCGCGAAACCCCGAAAAGTGCAGGTGTTCCACCCGGAGTCGCAGAGCCCGGTGTACAGGCTTTGCCTGTCCCGATAGGGGATCGACCGCCTGGTGTACAGGCTTTGCCTGTCCCGAGAGGGGATCGTCCGCATGGTTGTCACGCGAGTAGCCCATGGTTTGTACCTGGACTCTCAGGGCCGGACCACTGGCAAACCGGACCTCTGCGGTGCACCGATTCTGGCTAAGTTCAAACTGCCGTAGCTCCCCGTGTTGTAGACGGCCCAGAGAAAAGCGCAGCAGCCTGACCGGCAGGTCTACCCGGCCAAGCTGGCTGCTAATCAAGCCGTGCAAGAGGGCCTGGCTGAGCTCGAGTTCAATCCGGACCTTTAGCAAACCCATACCCCCATTATCCAGCACACCCTAAAGAAGCGTGATGCAGCAGCGCTCAGCACAATAGCGGCTGTGTCGGAGAATGCGACTGGTTGCGCCCAAAAACACACCGGCGCAGGCCATGAAATCCTCCGCCTCCGGCAGCCAAAGGGCACAGACCGCGCTAGACTGAGGCTTGTGACCTATACCCAGGCCACCCAGTGGCTGTTTGCCCAGACTCGAGCCGGAGCACCCAGGGGCCTGTCGCGGATGCAGGAGCTAATGCGACTCTTGGGCCACCCACAAGCCTGCTTGCCGGCCGTTCATGTGCTTGGAACCAACGGCAAAGGTAGCGTGGTGGCTTATCTGGAAGCAGCATTCAAAGCCGCTGGAGAGCGCTATGGCGCCACTACCAGCCCGCATCTGGTGGACTTCCGCGAGCGTATCCGCACCCACCTGGGCCTGATCTCCGAGGACGAGGTGGCACGTTTTGTGGAGTGGGCTCAGAGGCAGAATTTCCTAAAGCCCGTGGCTTTCTTCGACCTTACCACTGCGCTGGCTTTTCAGCATTTCACCAGGGTGGGTGTCCGCATTGCCGCGGTCGAGGTCGGGGTGGGAGGGGCGCTGGATGCGACCAATGTGTTACCCGAGGTGCGGGTCTCTGTGCTGACCAATGTTGCCGAGGATCATCTGGAAGCCCTGGGGGGTACGCTCTTAGACGTTGCCCGAGAAGACGCCGGCGCCATTCGGCCCGGGGTACCGGTAGTCACGGGTGCCGAGGGCCTTGGGCTGGAGGTAATCCGCACTACCGCAGCCCAGCGCGGCGCGCCAGTGTACGTGCTTTCGGAGGGCGACCCGGTTTTTGACCTGAGGGCGCAACCTTCTTTGCCGGGGCGGTTCCAGCAGCAAAACGCCCGTCTGGCTGCGGCAGCTTTGCGTCTGCTGGGCTACAACGAAGACGTGATAGCCACCGGTCTGACCACGGCGGTGCATCCCGGCCGGATGCAGCAACTGACCTACCAGGGCATCCCCCTAGTGCTGGATGGCGCCCACAATCCCCCTGCTGCCAGGGCCCTGGTAGATGAGCTCGAGGGCTTTCACCTGGTGTTTGGCGCCTTTCCCCGCAAGGACTACCCCGCCATGCTGCAGGCTCTGTTACCCAGGGCCCTGAGCGTGCGCTATGCTTATGCGGCTCAGGGTGCGCTGCGAGCAGACTCATTACTACGAGTGTTCCCAGCGCCCTTCTTTGAAAACCCGCTGGAAGCCCTGCACGACGCTGTCCTGGCAGCCCGAGAGGTGGCAAAGCCAGTGCTGGTGACGGGTTCTTTGTACCTGGTGGGGCAGATACTAAAGCTGCTGGAGTTGCCGCCTGTACCCAGTGCTCTTTGGCGCAAAGCTGTCTGATGGACAGGCCGCCCAAGAGTTCACGCGCCCAGCACAGTCTCCAGCGTCTCGCCCAGCGCGTTTACCAGCTCGTCCACTTCGGCCTCGCTAATTACCAGGGGGGGAGCCATGGCAAAGCCGGTGTCGTTGCAGCGCACGATCACGCCTTTTTTCCGGCTTACCTTCATCAGCTGAGCACCAATGCCCCGCGAAGCATCAAAGGTCTTTTTGCTGGCCTTGTCTTCTACCACTTCGACCAGCGCCATCAGACCTTTGCCGCGCACGTTGCCCACATGGGGATGGGCCTCGAGCCCGGCTAGCCCGCGCAGAAGTTGCTGGCCCCGCTCGGCAGCTTTTAGCCAGAGCTGCTCGTTTTCGATAATCTCAATGTTAGCCAGTGCAACCGCACAGGCCACCGGGTGCCCCGAATAGGTGAAGCCATGCATGAACATCCGGTCAGGGGCCGAGATGCGCTGGAAAATTTGCGGGCTGATGCCCACCCCACCCAGTGGCACATAGCCCGACGTTATGCCTTTGGCAAAGCTGGTGATGTCGGCCTGGAAACCGTAGGTGGTCTGGGCAAACATCTCGCCGGTGCGGCCAAAGCCGGTTATGACCTCATCGGCAATGAGCAGGATTTCGTGCTTTTTTAATATCGGCGCGATGGCCTGCCAGTAGCCCTCAGGAGGCGGCACCACTCCCCCGGCCCCTTGCACCGGCTCTCCAATAAAAGCCGCGATGGTCCCGGCCCCTTCTCTGGCGATCAGATCCTCGAGTTCTTTGACCAGCATGGCCACAAACCCGGCTTCGGAAAGGCCCGGGTTGTTGCGGTAAGCCAGTGGCGCGCTCAGGTACAAAAACCCCGGCGGTAGGGGCCCAAAGTCGGCATGATAGGCCGGGATGCCGGTGGCAGCCAGCGCCCCCATGGCGATGCCGTGATAGGCCATATGGCGCGAGATGATCTTGACTTTTCCGGGCTGACCCGACAGGGCCCAGTAGTAGCGGGCAATCTTGAGGGCGGTTTCGTTGGACTCGGCCCCGCCAGAGGTGAACTGAAAGTGGGAGTGGTGCGGCAAAAGGCGACTCATCTTGGCTGCAAGCTCGATCGCCGGAGGGGTAGCCAGTCCAAAAAAAGTGGGCTGGAAAGCCAGGCGCGCCATCTGGTCGCGGGCTACCTCGGCCAGTTCGCTACGTCCGTGGCCCACATTCACGTTCCACAGCCCGGCAAACCCGTCAATATACCAGTTCCCCTCGCTATCACGTACCTTAGAGCCTTTGCCCTCGACCAGCACCAGCGGCCCGCTCTGCTGGTGGCGGTGCAGGTTGGTAACCGGGTGAAGGTGGTGGGCAAGATCCTGTTCGACCAGAAGCTCGGTGTTCGGGTTCAGGGTCTTCATGATGCCTCTGATTCTACCCCCAGGTTTTTTGCCGGACTCGGAGCAGCGCCCGGCAAGGTTTCGGTCTGGTTCGCCAGGCGGTGGGCTTCGCAAGTAGATATTTCGACGGGTGGGAGGTGTCTGTGAGTACCTGGTCGGCGCCCAGTATGCTGGCCTTTGTGGCTGCCGATGCCAGGCATTAGATACTCAAGATTGCGCTGCCGGTGAGCCTTTAGTTCACCGTTCAGTTGGCCCTGGCTTTTCCAACCATGTGATTGTGGGAACCCTGCGCACCCCCACCGTTGCAGCGGTAGGGCTCGCCAACAACCTGCTATTTACGGCATTCTGTGACTGAGCACCGTTGGTGCAGGCTGAACCATTCTGGCTAGCCGGGTCCGGGGGCAAGGGGGCGAAGCCGTCGTGCAACGCATGGTGAGCTTCTTCGTGGGGTTCTCACTGGTCCAGGCACTCGCCCTGGCGCTACCCCTGGGTTGGGGGTTGTGGGGGATTTCCTTGGGCGGCTGTGGATGAGTAGACCCTCCGCCTAGCTATTGTTCTGGTAGCGTTACCGGACTGGGCGGTGGTTCCGGCTCGATTCCTACGGTGGCTAGGCGGCAACAAACCAAACACTCTTTTTTGTCAGGAACGTCACAAATCGTATTATACTGAGCCTCAATGCGGGCGCGGTCTTATCTGTTTACGCTGTATATGGAATATCTGTACCCAGAAAACCGGGCCTGGGTGGGAGACCTGATCGGCTGGATGGAACTGCTGAAATTCAGCGAGCCAGCTGTGCGGGCGGCTGTTTCGCGCAGCGTCAAACGCGGCTGGATTATTCCGGAGAAAGCCGGGCGACGGGCCTATTACCGGCTTTCGCCCAGGGTGGCCTGGCAGGTCGAAAACGTTCGCGAACGGCTCTATACCTACGGCGCTCCCTGGGACGGCAAATGGCGCATTCTGGTCCATGCCGTGCCGGAAGCCAAACGCACGGTGCGCGACCGCTTCCGCAACGAGTTGATACTGCTGGGCTTCGGGACGCCCGCGCCGGGGGTCTGGGTCAGTCCCAACGCCAAGCTCGAGGCCGCCCGCGACCTGGTGGGCTTTTACGGCCTGCACAATTATGTGGAGCTTTTTCAGGCCGAGCGCTTTTCCAGCACCCCACCCCTCGAGCTAATCGAAAAAGCCTTTAATCTCAAAGCCGCCCAGGCTCGCTACCGTGCATTTCTGGCGCAAAAACTACACCGCCCCAAAAACGCCGCGGAAGCCTTTGTGCGGCTTACCCATATGATCCACCAGGCCCGCAAGAACCTCTTCCTCGACCCCGGCCTGCCGCCCGACCTGACCCCCGCTGGCTTTTTGGGGCAGCGGGCCAAGGAGCAGTTTTTGCATTGGTACGATCAGCTAACCAAACAAGCCAGACCAGTGTTTCAAAGCGAGTCCGCTGCTGCCGATTAGCCGGTCAAGCCTGGCCTGATGTGACCTGGCTACAAACTAAGGTCGAAAGTCCAAAGTCAAAAGACATTCGACCTGAGACTGACTTTTGACCCTCGACCTGAGACCTTCGACCCTCGACAGTCAAAAGACCTTCCACCTTCGACCTTAGACCTGCGACCTGCGGCTAAAAAGGTCGAAAGTCCAAAGTCAAAAGACCTTCATGTCAGATGCACCCGCGCGGTGTTGTCAGATTAGACCGCTGGCAGTTTCAAAGCCGCACTTCTCGAATACGCTCCAAAAAGTCGTGCACGATATTGCCAGTTACGCCCCAGATGTCGTAGTTGCGCCAGGGATAATGCCAGACGGTGCGCTTGCCGCCCAGGCCGGCCGGGAAGTGGCTGCTGGGGGGTGGGGTGCGCTCTTCGGCATAGGCCGGAGCACTCATCAGCTCGGCAACAGGCACCCAGAGTAGTTCGTCTACTTCCTGGGGGTTGGGGGTCAGGTGGGGTTCTTGGGTAACCCGGCCCAGCAGGGGAAAGACCCGGTAGCCCAAGGGGGAAAGGGTGGGATCGAGGTGCCCCAGAATTTCCACCTGGCCGGGGTGCAGACCTACCTCCTCCCAGGCCTCCCGCAGGGCGGCTTCTCCGGCGCTTTCGGCATCGTCAAAGCGCCCGCCTGGAAAGCTGATCTGCGCGGCGTGATGAGGTAGATGGGCGCTGCGCACTGTAAACAAAAGCTTCCCTTCCCACACCGCTAGTAGAACGGCTGCATCCACAAACCCCTGGGGCAGCAAAAGCCCCTGGGGCGGGCGGGCAACGGCGGCTTTGAGAACCTCGGATTTCATAACTTGCCGCTAATCTTTACAAACAATTTTGCTCGCAACGTTCTCGCAGCAATAGCTCGGCGTTAACCTTTTCCTGGCGACACAGCGAGACCATCAGCCACAGGGCCTGGCCCAGGTTACCCTGTTGTACGGCTTCAATCAGGTCGGACCTGCTGGCAAAAGGCGTTCCTAGCCTGTCCTGGATTTCGGCAGCCCTGGCCAGCGCCCCCAGGCTTCGCGGTACCTGGTCGCACACCGACCTGGCCGGCCTGCCTTCTGCGGCCTTGATGGCCTTCCAGTTGGCGCTTACGGCCTCGGGGGTGTCGGCTAGGTTAGCGGCATAGGGTGTATGCACTCCATGCATCCCATCTCCAAATACATGTGGGTGGCGTCGGATTAGCTTGCCCACAATGTGTTGCTCGACCTGGGAATAGGTAAAAGTACCTTCTTGCTCGGCAATTACCGAGTGGAAAGCCACTTGCAGCAAGACATCTCCCAGTTCTTCGGCCAGCTCGCCCGGGCTGCCCCTGCCGATGGCATCCACCGCCTCGGCGGCCTCTTCCAGCAGGTAGGGCCGCAAGCTCTGGTGGGTCTGCTGCTGGTCCCAGGGGCAGCCATCTGGCGCACGCAGGCGGCGCATGACCTCTAGTAGACGTTCCATACCATATAGCCTACCTGGGTCTTGGTAGGCCCGATTATGACTTGCCCAGTAGGCGCCACAGCAAAAGAGCACCCGCCCACGAGCATCCAATCAAAATCAGACTTAGCGGATCGACCGGCGCAGTCTCGCCTAAAGCAAGGCCCTGGGGGCTGGGGGTCGGGAGTCCAGTAGTACGGGTCAGGATGAACAATAGCGTAATTATCCCCACCAGCCAGATGCCGCTCAGGTAGGTTCCCCGCTCCATGCTGTCGGGCATCTCGAGCAGACGGGTCAGCAGCAAGAATGCCCCATACATCAGCTGGAACGCCAGCAACATCATAAACATTACCGCGTACCAGAACCCCGCGCCCTGAAGCCCAAAAGGTATCTCGTTGCCAAACAACTCACCGCACAGCCCACCGCCCAAAAAGGTGTCACCCATGCCGAGCAGCTGCAGAAAAAAAGGGGCCATCAGCAGTGCGGCCGCCCAGCGCACCTTTGGGCTTGAAAAAGCCGATGAGACAAGATTCATGCCGCCCTTATGATGCCCTAAAGCCGTGAGGGTAATGTGTAAGGTACATTATGCAGTGCTCCTTTCGTCGCACGTCTAAGGCCTAGAGTCTATGGTCTAGGGTCTGGGACGGCCTCGCCTTTTGGCCTTCGACTCTTGTCTTCAGACCCTCGACTAAGCGCGTTAGGCTTCTTGGCCTTCGACCTTCGTCTTTCGACCTCCGACCTTTGTCTTTTGGCTATTGGCTATAAGCTATCAGCTATCGGCTTTTGGCCTTGAGCATTGTGGCGAGGACATTTGACCGCAAGGGCTGGCCTATCTTATGGTGTATCTGGAGAGTAACCCATGCGACCTCGAGTGATGTGGATTACCCTGCTGGCCGGCCTGCCAGTGCTGCTGGCCTTAGCCACCTTTGCCCTGATGCGCGACACCTACCAGCCCTACGGAACGCGCATTCTGAATGTTCGCCCGGCCGAGGCCAACCAGTTCACCCTTACTGCGCACGATGGCTCCACCAGAAGCCTGTCCGACTTTCGGGGCCAGGTAGTCCTGATATTCTTTGGCTTCGTCAATTGTCCCGATATCTGCCCCACCACTATGCTCGAGCTGGGCAAGGTCTACCGCGCCCTTACCCCAAGCGAGCAAGAACGGGTGCAGGTTCTGCTTATTACCGTAGACCCCGAGCGGGATAGCAAGGAAGTGCTGGGAAAGTACACCACCTTCTTTGGCAGCACTTTTCTAGGCCTGACGGGTACGCCCCAGCAAATTGCCGACGTAGCCAGACAATTTGGGGTTTTCTTCCAAAAGTCTGCCATTAAATCGCCAACCGACTACTTTGTGGATCACACCACTACCGTTTTTGCCGTTGACCCCCAGGGCCAGTTGCGGCTGGTATACGGAAGCGGCAGGGTGGCCCAGACCGACCGGGTTGTCGCAGACGTACGCTGGCTGTTGCGAAACTAGCACGCCCAGGTACAGGCGTCACAGCCGTCGGCTCCCCTGGCTGACGATCTGGTTTCGAGCATCTGAAGCTTTGGACTTTTTTATTGCGCGAAAAATAGTTTCATTTATTGACAAAACTCTATACTTTAGCTAGTTTCAAAGCAGACCAGGAGGCTGCCCAGATGAAGCCCGAAGCTTGCCGAAGCCACAATTGGTGTACAAAGCCAGAGAGTGGGGCCAGGGCGGGGAGAATGGTATGACCCCGGCTTTGCGAGAACTCGAGCGCATATTCTCCCCAGGCCGCTTTCTGATCAAGCCGGGCGAGCTGGTTCCCTACGAGTCCGACGCCCTCACCGCCTTTCGGGCCAGGCCACTGGTGGTAGTGCTGCCCGAGACCCACCAGGAGGTTGTGCAGGCAGTGCAGTGGTCTGCCCGCCACCAGCTGCCCTATGTGGCCAGGGGCTCCGGTACCAGCCTTTCGGGGGGTTCGTTGCCGGTTGAAGGCGGGCTGGTGATTGGCCTCAATCGCATGAACAAACTGCTTCGACTCGATGCCCAGGAGCGCATAGCGGTGGTGCAGGCCGGCTTTATTAACTTGCAGGTCTCGAGCCTAGCGGCCCCCTATGGCCTCTACTATGCCCCCGACCCCTCCTCACAGCCGGTCTCGACTATTGGCGGCAACCTGGCCTTCAACTCCGGCGGGGCTCACTGCCTTAAATACGGCATGACCTCCAACCATGTGCTGGCTGCCAGAGTGGTGCTGCCCACCGGCGAGGTAGTAGAGCTGGGTAGCGAAAGCCTGGAAGGTACTGGCCCCGACTGGCTGGGCCTGTTTGTTGGAAGCGAAGGTCTGCTGGGAATTGCTACCGAAGTTACCCTGCGCCTGCTGCCCCGGCCAGAAAAGTACCACACCGTACTGGCCGCCTACGACTCGCTGGCTAAAGCAGGCGAGGCAGTAGCATCGGTGGTGGCTTCGGGGCTGCTGCCGGGCGCGATGGAGATCATGGACTCCCTGGCGATTGAAGCGGCCGAGGCCGCAGTCAAAGCAGGGTATCCGCGGGAGGCCAGGGCGCTATTGATCGTGGAGCTCGAGGGCGAAACCCCACAGGTAGAAGCCGAAGCCCGACACCTCGAGGCAGTAATCCAGGCCTCTGGCGCCTACGAGGTGCGGGTCGCACAAAACAACGATGAGCGCATGAAAATCTGGAAGGGCCGCAAAGCCGCTTTTTCGGCAGTAGGGCGACTATCGCCAGACTATATCGTGCAGGATGGAGTGGTGCCCCGTTCAAAGCTGGGCCAGGCCCTTGAGCAGATCGAACAGCTATCTGCCCGGTACGGCCTGCGGGTGGCCAACGTCTTTCACGCCGGAGACGGCAACCTTCACCCACTGATCCTCTACGACGGGCGGGTAGTCGGCCAGCTCGAGCGGGCCGAGGAGCTGGCCGGCGAGATTCTTAGCCTGTGCGTGGGCCTGGGTGGCTCCATCACCGGCGAGCACGGGGTGGGGATGGAGAAAAAAGCATACATGACCGAGATGTTCTCCGAGGCCGACCTGGCCCTGATGCAGCGTATCCGCCGCGCCATAGACCCCGAGGAGCTTTCTAACCGGGGCAAGATGTTTCCCGGAGGCGAAGCCCCGTCCCTGACGCACCAGGGCGCACACCCGCTGGAGAAAGCCGGGGTGATCTCGCGTGAGTAACGATATAAATCCCCTCCCCCCTTGCGAGAAAGGGACAGGGTGGGGGGTCAGGGGCGAAGCCTCAGCGCAGTACACACACCCCCATCCACCGCTGGATATGCTGGATATGTCAAGCATCTGCCTGCAACTCAGACCGCCACCTAACCACCGCCCCAAGCGCCCTACACCATCGCGGGAAGGAGCATGGACTTTATGACCCTGCGCCCCACCAGCGCAGTAGAGGTGCAGGAGGCCGTCTTGGGCCACAGCCAGATCCTGCCCAGAGGCGGCGGCAGCAAATCTGCTCTTTCGACCCCCAGCCAGGGCCAAACGGTGCTGGAGATGAGCGGCCTTAGCGGGGTGCTGGAGTACAACCCCAGCGAGTATGTCTTTGTGGCCAGGGGCGGAACCAGGCTGGCCGAGGTAGAGGCCATGCTGAGTCAGAACGGGCAGTACCTGCCTTTCGACCCGCCTTTCGTGCAGCAAGGCGCAACTCTAGGCGGTACGGTGGCCGCCGGGCTTTCTGGCCCAATGCGCCATCGCTATGGCGGGGTGCGCGACTTCATTCTGGGGGTACAGTTTGTAGACGGCTATGGCAACCTGGTAAGGGGCGGGGGTAAGGTAGTAAAAAATGCTGCCGGGTTCGACCTTCCCAAGCTTATGGTGGGTAGCTGCGGACAACTGGGCGTCCTGACCGAGCTGGCCTTTAAGGTTTTCCCCTTTCCCAAAACTACCGCAACCCTCAGAGTGGCTTTTCCTAGCCTTCAAGCCGCTTTGGAAGCCCTTTACCGGCTGGCGGGTTCGCCCATCGAGCTTTATGCACTGGATATCGAACCACCCTCTAGCCTGGTCTTGCGCCTGGGCGGTCTGGCCGAAGCCCTTCCGGGACGGCTAGAGCGGCTGCAATCCTTTCTGGCCGCGGGCGGTGAGCTGCTACAGGGCCAGGCCGAGGCCGACTACTGGCGCAGTCTGAACGATTTATCCACCCTTGGGGAGGGGCATCTGATCAGAGTGGCGCTCACTGCCAGGCATATCCCAGCCCTGGATAAGGCCCTGGGGCCAGCCCCCCGGCGCTACATGAGCGCCGGCAACCTGCTCTACCTGGTCTGGAACAGTGCTTTGGCTACGCTGGATGCGCTACTCGAGGCGCAGGGTTTATCGGGCTTGGTTCTAAACAGCCCTTCGCCTCAGCGCCAGATTGGAATAAACTTGGGGCACGTGTTTGGTCAAAGAGTAACCGCCGCCCTCGACCCCCAGAGAAAGTTCTCTCAATACCCTCCAGACGAGAGGGATCGACTCCCGGGCCTGACCCACTAGCCCAGACGCCAACAGGAACTCTATGCAGCACAAGATAAATGTCGAGCAGCTTGGCCCCCAGGGGAAGATCATGGCCCACGCCATCGAGGCCTGCGTGCACTGTGGATTCTGCCTGCCGGCCTGCCCCACCTATCAGGTTTTGGGCGAGGAGATGGACTCCCCTAGGGGGCGCATCTTTTTGATGAAAGAGGTTCTGGAAGGCAGCCTCCAGATGGAGGAAGCCCAGCCCTATCTGGACAAGTGCCTGGGCTGCGTGGGCTGTGTAACAGCCTGCCCCAGTGGGGTTCCCTACGGCGAGCTTATCTCCACCTACCGGGCCTGGAGCGAGCCAAAGCGCCACCGCTCCCCTTTCCAAAAGCTGTTTCGCATTGGCATCCAGGAGACCCTGCCATACCCCAAACGTTTTCGCGCTGCGGCTGCACTGGGCAGGCTAGGCAGGTTGACGAGACCTCTTTTGCCGCCGTCGCTACGCGCTTCGCTTGACCTGCTGCCTGACCGGCTGCCTCCAAACGAACCCTTACCGGAACTGGTTCAAGCGTGGGGTGAACGGCGGGCCAGGGTGGCCTTCCTGGCGGGTTGCGCCCAGCAGGTTTTGCAGCCGGGCTTCAACCACGCTACCTTGCGGGTCCTGGCCCGCAACGGCGTAGAGGTGGTGATTCCCAGTAACCAGAGCTGCTGCGGTGCGCTGGCCATTCACACCGGCGAACGTGCGCGCGCTTTGCAGTTTGCCCGCAACAACCTCAGAGCCTTTGCCGGAGACTTCGACGCGATTGTTACCAACGCGGCGGGCTGTGGCTCGGGCCTCAAGGAGTATCACATCCTTTTCCAGGGTGAACCCGAACAAGCCCAGGCCGACCAGCTCGCGAAAAAGGTAAAGGACATTGCGGTTTTCCTGGTCGAGCTGGGCCTGAAAGAAATACCACCCCTCAAAACCCCACTCAAGGTTGCCTACCACGATGCCTGCCACCTGGCCCATGCCCAGCAGGTGCGCGCCGAGCCCCGCCAGCTATTGCGCAGCATTCCTGGCGTAGAGCTTTTGGAGATTGCCGAGGGCGAGCTCTGCTGCGGCTCGGCGGGAACCTACAACATCGAACAGCCAGAGCTTGCCGCAACCCTGGGCGAGCGCAAAGCCCGCCACATCCTGGCCACGGGCGCCCAGCTGGTGGTTACCGGAAACATCGGCTGCTTTACCCAGATCCAGACCCACCTGCGCAAACTGGGCCACGAGATTCCGGTAATGCACACCATCGAGCTGCTGGACCGGGCTTATGGGGGTATGTAGGCCACCGAGTCTGTCAGCTTTGTGGCCATTCTGACAGTTTGCAGACTAACCGGTGCGCTACCTCAGGTTCTGTACAAGTGTGTGGCCGTAAATGATCGTCCAGCCTTGCCGCAACGCTGCTGTTAGTCTGAACCGCTGGATCAACTTAGGGTCGCACGGTGTTTCCAGCCACCGGCCAAAGCAAGATGCCAATGGCATGACAGCAGTCCTGTGAGTGCTCACCCAGTATATTCCCAGATTGCTTCGGCTTCGCCTTGGGCCTGTCGTCCTGGCCTAACGATTGCCATGCCGGTTAGAGGAAAAAGTAATGAATACTGTTCACAGGCGGGAATTCTGTATTGGTGGCCTTGTTTTAGTTCAGATGAAACAAACAGACAACCCACGACCGGCTTTCTCGGCAATGCTCGAAAGGCCGCGTAAAATGCCGAGTATGCGGGAGCAATTATTCGCCAGCTTTCACCACGCCTTAGAGCAAACCCACCCGAGCCGCCTCACTGCCCTGCACCTGCCACTGGATGCTCCAGCGCTTATTGTTTCGGTGGGGAAAGCTGCTCTGAGCATGTTGGAAGCAGCCCAAAAGCGGTTTCCCCGGGTTCCGTTTATAGCTGTTCCCAAAGCCCAGGATTCGCTGGTTTTGCCCAGCCATGCACATGGGGTGGTGCTACCTGCTAGTCACCCGGTTCCCGACCAGCAAAGCGTAGAAGCCGGACAAAAAGTTCTGCAAGCGGTATCTAGACTCAAAGCAGATGACCTGCTGCTGCTGTTGGTTTCGGGCGGGGGCAGCGCGCTTTTGTGCGTTCCCTGGGGTGTAGGCCTGACCACCAAGCAGTCTCTGACGCAGGCCCTGTTGCGCTGTGGGGCAGATATTCACGAGATTAATGCAGTACGAAAACATCTCTCCGGGATCAAGGGTGGGCGGCTGGCCGCAGCCACACCGGCGCGTATACATGCACTCTATCTGTCCGACGTGCCGGGCGACGACCTCTCGGTGATTGCCTCGGGGCTCACCGCACCAGACCCAAGCACCTTTGCCGATGCGCTGGGTATTCTTGACAAGTATGGCCTGGACTTCCCCGAGGTTCGCGCCCACCTGGCCCAGGGGGTGAGCGGGGCCCTAGCCGAGTCGCCCAAGCCAGGGGATACCCTCTTCGCACGGGTGCAAAACCGGCTTATTGGCAGCAACCAGACTCTGCTCGAGGCCGCCCGCAACTACTGGCAGGAGCAGGGCTACCCGGCAGTCATTCTGTCGGACCGGTTTCAGGGCGAAGCAAAGGAGCTGGCCCGCTTCCACGCCAGTCTGGTGCAAAGCATTCGCCTGCACGGTCAGCCTTTCCGGCCACCTGTGGTCTTGCTCTCCGGTGGCGAGGCCAGCGTGACCGTGCACGGCTCGGGCAAGGGTGGGCGCAACCAGGAGTTCCTGGGCTGGCTGGGCTTTTACCTGCGAGAAAATGGGGTTTGGGCTCTGGCTGCCGACTCCGACGGCATTGATGGCAACACCCTGGCGGCCGGGGCTATCTGGCAGCCCGATACCTGGCAGCAAGCACGGCGCCTGGGGCTAGACCTGGCGGCCATGCTGCACCAGAACAACTCTAATGGGTTTTTTGCTGCCGTGAATGGTTTGCTGGTAACCAAAGAAACCGCCAACAACCTTAACGACTTGCGGATAATACTGGTCACCTGAGCGCCATACTGCGTTCTACACACCCGGAATAGGCGCCAGTGACGCTACCTCAGGGCCATCCCTGAGCTTGCTAGCTGGCCCAACCGATGTGAAAAGCGCTCCAGATTCACATAAAGGCCCAACACAAAGGGGTAAACTGAGGGCCGTGTACGCCATTTCCCAGGCTTTGCGCTCGCTACGCCAACACCCGACCAGCACGCTGGCCACCTTTTTTACTGCCCTGGTATCGTTTTCGCTTTTGTTTTTGCTGGGGCTGGTGTTGTGGAACTTAGACCGGGTGGTGGCCTCGCTCGAGCGCGAGCTAGAAATTGCCGCCTTCCTTAAGCCAGATGCCCAGGCTACGGTAATCCTGAACGAGATTAAAACCTGGCCGGAAGTCAGCCAGGCCAAGCTGCAAACCCAGGAAGAAGCCCTGGCTATGCTTCAACTAGACTACCCCTATCTGGCCCAGGCCCGCGAGTTTATCCA
The DNA here is from genome assembly GCA_041695225.1 of Deinococcota bacterium. GTDB lineage: Bacteria > Deinococcota > Deinococci > Deinococcales > Thermaceae > Meiothermus. The sequence continues at coordinate 3,288 of JBGFRI010000049.1, read as the reverse complement.
AAACCCCCTGCCCAATACCATCCGGCTCAAGCTAACCGACCCTCAGGAGGTGCGCGAGGTGGGGCGTCGCATCGCCCGGATCGAAGGAGTAGACGGCGTGGAGTACGGCGGGGCCCTGACCGAGCAGCTAGTGCGGGTGCTGGCAGGCTTGCGTATTGCGGTGAATATCCTGATTGTGCTGCTGCTGCTGAACACCCTGTTTAGCGTGATGGGGACCATTCGGCTTTCCATCGAAAACCGCAGAGAAGAGTTGCGGGTCATGCAGCTGGTGGGGGCTACCCGGAGCTTTATCCAGGGGCCATTTGTGGCCGAAGGTACGTTGCTAACCCTGTCTGCTGGCCTGGTAGCCCTGGGGCTGGGGGTGTTGTCGTATCGCTTTCTGGCCGAGGCCCTGCAAAACCTGCTGCCCTTTGTGCCGGTGCTCTCCAGCGACGACCTGGCTCGAGCAGCCCTGGCCATGCTGGCGCTGGCGGTGCTGCTGGGGGCTAGCGGGGCCTACCTGGCCAGCCGGGCCAACCTGCGGGAGGCAGATTTATGAAGCCGTGGGTAATGAAGGAAAGTTCGGCCTTCTGGGGTTTGCGGCAAACTGCCCGTCTCATCCGGCAAATCTTCCTCGGCCCCTGGTTTATCGTCATTTTTCTGGTTTTTGGCTTTCAGCTTTCAGCTCTGGGCCAGCCCAACCTCAACCAGCTGCAACAGCAGGCCGAGGAAAACCGGCGGCTGCAACAACTCCAGCAACAGCGAATCCAGCAGCTCAACCGCGAGCTGGCTAACCTCGATGCCGCAACCAGACGGCAGCTTGAGGAGCTGCGCCGCCTCGAGGCCGAGATTACCCGCCTCGAGCGCGAACGGGCCGAGCTAACCCGGCAAATTAACCTTCTGGAGGCGCAAAGAAAACAGGCCGAAGCCCGCATTGCCAGCCTGCAAAGAGAGCTACAGGGCCTGCGCGAGCGGCTCTCGGCCATGCTGGTGAGCCTGCACCGCGAGCGGGCCGGGCGATATCTGCCGATTTTGCGGGCTGAGTCGTTCACCGACCTGGCAGTGCGAAGCCGGTGGTTGGGGGTGCTGGGCCAGCACCAGACCGACCTGATGGACCGCATCAGTAACACCGTGCGCCAGCTCGAGGACGAACGTGTACGGCTGGCGATGCTGGTAGACACCCTGAGCCAGCGCCGCGCCGAACGACAGCAACGCATAGAGTCTCTGGCGCAAAACCGCCAGACCGTGCAACAGACCGTAGCCAGTCTGCGGCAGCAGCAGGCCGGGCGACAGGTCATACTGCGCGAGACCCTGCAAGCCCAGGTGCAGCTCCGCACCGAGCTGAATGTCTTACAAGCCCGTATTGCCGCCGAGATGCGCCGTATCGCCGAAGAACGGCGCCGGGCCGAGGAAGAACGCCGGCGTCGCGAAGCCGAGGAGCGTCGCCAACGCGAACTGCAAGCCCAGCGCCAGCGCGCCGAGGTAGCCCGCAGCCCGGGCCAGACCGCGCGTGAGGTTCCCTTTGTTCCACGGGAGCTGGTGGGTGCGTTGCAGTTTCCAGTACGTGGGGGGCGCATCGCCGAGGCCTTTGGCTTCCAGGGCAACGACTGGCAGACCATCCAGGGTGCAGCAGCCTCGAGCACCATTGTTGCAGCCGCAAACGGGGTGGTGATTGATAGCCTGTTTATCGCCAATCTGGGCTATACCCTTACCATCCGCCACTCCGACCAGATTGCTACCCAGTACGTAAACGTGCTCGAGCCCCGGGTCTCGGTGGGCCAGCAGGTTCAACAGGGTCAGGTTATCGGCTTCACGGGTGGTGGTGTGCTAATCCCCAGCGACCAGATCTGGTTCAGGGTGATTTTTATCGACTTAAACGGCAATTTCCGCTTTGTAGACCCGTCGCTGTACTACTGAAAGCGGCGCTACCAAGAAAAAGGATGTCGAAGGTCGAAAAAGGTCGAAAGTCGAAGGTCGAAAGTCGAAGGCCGTTAGACCTTAGACCTTTGACCTTTGACCTTTGACCATCTACCCTGGTGGGCGATCCGGGACTCGAACCCGGGACCTCACGCTTATCAGGCGTGTGCTCTAACCAGCTGAGCTAACCGCCCCCACACCAGCGAGATATGAGTATAGCCGTGGCTTTGCTAGAGGTCAAGTTGACGATTCAGCCACGGATCGCTAAACTTGTCTGTGCGCCTGTGGTCTTGTGCCCGGGTTAGCCAGTCTCGAGGCGTAGCGCAGCCTGGTAGCGCACACCCTTGGGGTGGGTGTGGTCGGAGGTTCAAATCCTCTCGCCTCGACCAGAAGTAAAATCTGCTATTAGCAAAAGAATCGCCTGGAGGCAAAGTTAGCACCCAGGCAATTCTCTCATTTTCGGGAAGCAGCAGAAACCAGGAAGACCCCAGAAAGAGGGAGCTTCGTTATTACTTTGCATGTGCCGCGAAACCCTAGAACACATCGTTCTGGTTTCCTGAGTCCCTTACCTTGCAGGCCTAACCCCTTTGTATAAGCCCTCAACACATCTTCTGAAGCTGGTACTGGCTTTGACACAAAAATAACCCCCGTCGGAAGGGGGTTGTAACAGGGTGAGGGGCCAGGTTACGGTCTTACAACCGGCAGGTTGGCGGCAGTCCAGGCGCTTAGCCCGCCCAACAGGTTGCGGGCGTTGTAGCCCTGGCCCTGCAGGAAGAGTATGGGAAGTGCGCTGGCGTGACCGATGCCGCATACCACGATGATGGGCCTGTCCCTGGGCAGCATAGCCATGTTGGCGGGAAGTGTGCGCAGGGGGATGTTAACCGACCCGGCGATGTGGCCTCCGCGGAACATGGCCGGTTCGCGGACATCGAGAATGAAGGGCTGTGCGGTGTCAATCTGGGCCCTGGCTGCGGCGGGTGTTATACCGTGCAGGTCGGCAGGAAGCGCAGTAATCGAACTGCCCACCTCGCGGACGGTGAGCGCCGAGAAGCTGGCGGACTGGGCCAGAACCGGAAGCAGGGCTACTAGCAGAACCAGGACAAACTTTTGTTTCATGTTATTCCTCCCTAAGTTTAGAGCTTACATACTCTGGGGGGGTATGTCAATTGCTGTGAAGTATTATTAAGGGAACCTCTAAAAATAGATCTTATAGGATTTTGTAAGCGTTTGCGCCGCCGGAAAGGAAACTGTCTGCGGTCCGTTTGGTTTTGCTGTTATAAAACGGCTGCTTGTCTGGTTTGTTTTTGCTTTTGTGCTAGCTTTTGTTTTTGTGGTTTCTCTATAAAGGTCTGGGCGTAGCTCTACTATGCTCGGCCAGAGGTTGTTGAAGCT
>JBGFRI010000013.1:0-23681 GCA_041695225.1 Deinococcota bacterium | reverse complement strand
GCAAGTGGTATGTCTCATGATTACATGGCAACACTTTGTACAGCGCATCGATGCTCGAACTGCCTGGTAGACAGGCTTTTTCGCGGGTCGCAGCCTCCGTTACGGGGGTAACTTCGGTCTAGAGGGGAGTTTTCGATGAGCACGGTAGGTGAAAGCGCGGCACTCTAGGCCCCCAGGGTTGCGGTGAGGGTTGAATGATGCCAGAGACGCCATTGTTCGCTCCGGTCACCCCCCTCACCTAGCTTTTACCACCAGGGGAGAGGAGATTTCTCGAACGCCCCATGTTGTTACCCACTGCACTCCCTCTCCACAGCCATTTCTTCTGCTTTTATCCAGATAGAATTGGCCGCAATGGTTGAATTCACCCTGCAGGCCTTCCTGACCTTGTTCGTGCTGGTTGATCCTATTGGCTTGATACCGCTATTCCTGGCTCTGGTAGGAACACGCAGCTACCAGGAGCAAAAGCGAATCGCGCTCAGGTCAACGCTGGTAGCGGGCCTTCTGGTGCTGGCTTTTGCCCTGTTAGGCGGAGCGGTTTTGCGTTATCTGGGCATCAGCCTCGAGGCGCTGAAGGTGGCGGGGGGGCTGCTTTTATTCAAGATTGCCCTGGACATGATTAACGCCAGGCTCGAGCGCGAAACCGACGAGGAACATATGGAGTCACAGGCCAGGGCCGACATCTCGGTCTTTCCCCTGGCCATTCCGCTGATTGCCGGGCCGGGTACCCTGGCCGGGGTTTTGATTCTGGCTGGAATGGCCCCCAGCGGAATCTGGGGACTGGCGTTAGTGCTGGGAATGGTTGGGGTGGTTTTGTTCCTCACCTACTGGTCGTTACGGGCTGCTCTAAAGTTCTCTAGCTCACTGGGCCGCACTGGGATTAATGTGATTACGCGTGTGCTGGGTATCTTGCTGGCCGCTCTGGCGGTGCAGTATGTGGCCGATGGAGTGCGGGTGCTACTAAAGCTGGGATAGCCGCGGGAAACGGGTCAGATATGCTCAAGACTCCAACCCGCGCTTATGGGCGTACATGGCGGCGTCGGCCTGCTTTAGGGCGGTCTGCAAATTCATAAGGGGCGTAACGGCAACTGCTCCTGCACTTACTGCAACGTGAATTTGTGAGCGCAACCGCCGAATAACCTCGGTCGCCTCAGATGATTGTAGGCCCAGGTGCAGGCTCACAAACTCGTCTCCCCCAATACGGAAGGCCTGGTCTTCCTGGCGGCAGGTGCTGCGCAGGGCTGTGGCCAGAATTTTTAGTGCTTGATCGCCGGCGGCATGGCCGTGCTGATCGTTGAGACGCTTGAGGTCGTCCATGTCCCAGTAGATCAGGGTCAGGGGCAGATGCAGGCGCTCGGCCTGGGCTTTTATCTTGGTGAAGTTCTCGGTCAGGGCGTAGCGATTTCCCAGACCGGTGAGGGCATCGCTCAGGGCCAACTCGGATAGGTGACGCCGCGAGAGCAAGCCGTATAGCACCGTGGCCGCCTGCAAAGCAAAGGTCTGGGCGATGGCCAGACTTTCCGCCGGGAAGGCCTCGGTGGAAGTGAGCGAGTCCAGGTTGAGGGTTCCCATCACCTGGCCCTGCAACACAATAGGAACCGTGATGGTGGCCTTGAGTTCTGCCAGTTTTCCAACCTGGGTAAACATGTTCAGCTCGTGGCTCACTCGCTGTCGGGTGCGCTCTTGGATGTGCGGGGCCACCAGCAACCGTGGTCTGCCCAGCAGCCATGCTTCCTCGCCTAGCCCGTACCAGGCCAGTTCGTGCTGGTAGCTAAGGGCATGCTGGGTCAGGTCTTCATCAAAGCCGATCTGGGCCACAAATCTGAACTCGCCGTTTTCGAGCAGGGTCAGGCTTCCGGCCTCTGCTCCCGGAACCACTTCTACGGCGGTTTGCAGTATCCGGATAAAGAGCTTTTCGAGCTTTTCTTCCTGGGTCAGAAGGCTCGAGAGCACCTCGAGGGAAGAGGCGTAGGCCAGGGCCTGGTTGTACTCCTCGGTCACCTCGTGCAGGATGCACAGCTGTCCGTCTTTGAAGGGCGCCAGACTGATCTGAAACCAGCGCCAGCGGCTGCCTGCAACGTTCAACAGGCTTTTGCGAATATGGCCCTGCCACCAGCTTGTTTCTATCGCTTCATACATGCGGGTCTCTGGCGTCGCGGGTCGAAACCAGTTTTCCAGACTCTTGCCCAGAGGCGTGTGGTCGGGTATGAGGGCGGCTGCTGCCGGGTTACACCAGCCCAGAAGACCGTTTTCATCTAGCCATACCATAGCCTCGGGCAACTGATTGAGCCAACTCAGGGTATCTGGCTCGAAGAGAGGAGCAAGGGCTTTCATAAGCAGTAGAGATAATATGCGCCCATTAGTTTAACGCGCCCTTGCCATAACGCAACGGTAATTTGCACCTTACCTGGCCGAGCTACGTAACAGTTCACGGGCGTGCACCAGAGCCGCCTCGGAGTAACTTCCGGAAAGCATCCGGGCCAGCTCACGCACCCGCTCTTCATCCTGCACAGCCTGTATCAGCACCGACTGGCTGTTCTTGACTACCCGGTAGTGGGTTCTAGCCCTGGCTGCGATCTGCGGGAGGTGCGTTACCACCAGTACCTGGCGCTGCTGGGCCAGTCGGGCCAGACGCTCGGCCACCTGCCAGGCTGCTTCGCCCCCAAGGCCCGCGTCTACCTCGTCAAAAACTACCGTGTTGGCCTCGGCGCCGGTCAGCAGAGACAGCGCCAGCATCACCCGCGAAAGCTCGCCGCCCGAAGCGGCTTTCTCCAGGGGGGCTTCGGGCAGGCCCGGATTGGCCGAAAACAACAGCTGTACTTCTTCCAGTCCATCTGGGCCGGGTTTTTCCAGCGGTATCAGCCCCACCGTAAAGCGGGCCGCAGGCATTCCCAGAGCGCGAATCTCTTCGCTGACGCTTTTGGAAAGCCAGCCCGCAGCCTGGGCGCGGGCCGCGGAAAGCCGCCCGCCAGCCGTCAGCAGCTCGTTCCAAGCGCCCTCTTTTTGAGCGTAGAGCTCGACCAGGCGGTCTAGGGCCCCCTCGAGCTCGCCCAGTTCGCGCCGTGCGGCTTCGGCAAAATCGAGAATGGCCGGGATGCCCTGGCCGTATTTGCGCCCCAGTCTCTCAATCAAAGCCAGCCTGGCCTCCACCTCATCCAGACGGTGGGGGTCGGCCTCGAGGCTTTCCAGATAGTCTTCCAGCTCCCTGCTCACTGCCCGTAAGCCATCCAGGGCGGTCTCGAGGTCCTGCCCCAGCTGCTCCAGTTCGGCGGCAAAGCGCCCGGCAGCCCTCACCTCGCGTGTGGCCAGGGTTACCAGGCCCAGCGCGTCGCCATCTCCGCTGAGTGCGGCAATGGCAGCCGAAACCCGCTCGCGCAGGGTCTCGAGGTGGCGCAGGCGGGTGGCCTCCTGCAAAAGCCGCTCTTCTTCCCCCACCACCAGCCTGGCCTGGTCAATTTCACTGGTTTGAAAACGCAGAATATCCAGTTTACGCTCGCGTTCGCGGGCTGCTGCCTCCAGCCGTCCGGCCTCGTTCAGAATGGCCTGAAATTGCGTGTAGGTCTGGTAATACTGCTCGATCAGGGCCGGCTCTACCTGCGAATCGAGCAGTCTGCGCTGGGCTTTGCGGCTGAACAGGGCCAGGGCTGCGTGCTGGGCATGGATGGCCAGGTGCTGTGCGGCCTCTTCGCTCAATTCCTTGAGGCTCACCACCTCGCCCTCGATGCGGGGGGTGCTGCGCCCCAGGGAAACCTTGCGCGATAGGCTTTTCCCCGCAAAAAAAGCTGTTACCAGCAGCGTATCGGCGCCGGGGCGCATCAGACCCTCGACCTTTTCACCAAGCAGTAGCGAAAGGGCATCTACCAGGATGCTCTTGCCCGCCCCCGTCTCGCCGGTAAGCACCGTAAGACCGGGGCCAAACTCGAGTACCACCCGCTCCAGTACAGCTAAGTTCTGCACCTCGAGGCGTTCCAGCATACCCAGGCTAGGCTATCACATCGGTTTTGACGCAGGTCGCATGTCGCAAGACAAAGAGCTTTTGACCTGAGACCTGTGACCTGAGACCTGTGACATTCCATTAGCCCATAGCCAATAGCCAATATCTTTTGACCCTTGACCCTTGACCCTTGACCCTCGACCTTTGACCTTCGACCCTCGACCTGTGACCTGTGACCTGTGACCTGTGACATTCTTCATGCGGAGTATTTTTGTCTCTCTCCAACCCTTATACTGTTGCCACTAAGGAGGTTACTCATGACTCGCACTGTCGCCCTGGTAGGGCACAGCGGAAGTGGAAAAACCACCCTGGGTGAAGCGCTCATCTACTTCACCGGGGGCAAGGATCGCATGGGCAGGGTGGAAGAGGGCAACACCACCTCGGACTATACCCCCGAGGAAAAGGCCCGCCGGGTCTCGATTCGAACTGCGGTCTTGCCCTTAACTTACCAGGGGCACCGGATCTATCTGCTGGATGCTCCCGGCTATGCCGATTTTGTAGGGGAAATCCGGGGAGCAATGGAAGCCGCAGACGCCGCGGTGGTAGCGGTTTCCGCCGAGACCGGAGTACAGATTGGGACCGAGCGGGCCTGGACCGTAGCCGAACGATTAGAGCTGCCGCGCCTGGTCGTAGTGACCAAACTGGAAAAAGGAGGTGATTTTTTTGCTCTGCTCGAAGACCTGCGCAGCACCCTGGGTCGTATCCTTCCGGCCCATCTGCCGCTCTACGAAGGTGGGCAGTGGGTAGGCTTGATTGATGTGCTGCATGACCGGGCCTTCCGTTACGAGAAGGGGCGCCCGATTGTGGCCAGTATTCCCGAAGAGCAGAGAGCCATGGTGGAGAGGTACCGTAACGAAGCCCGTGAAGCCATCATCGAGACTGACGAAGCCCTGCTGGAGAAGTACCTCGAGGGCGGCGAGCTCGAGGAGGTAGCACTCTCACGGGCCTTCCACGAGGCGGTGCGAAAGGGCCAGGTCTTCCCGGTGGCAATTGGCTCTTCGGGGGCTCTGATTGGGCTGGACATGTTGCTGGACCTGTTCTTAGAAGCCCTGCCTTCGCCCGTAGAGCGCTGGGGCGAAGGCAGCGCGGCCGCCAAGGTGTTTAAGGTACAGGTAGATCCCTTCATGGGACAGGTGGCCTTTGCCCGACTCTACCGGGGTCATCTCAAAGTGGGGGATGTTCTGCAGTCGGAGAATGGCTCGGTTCGGCTGGCCCACATCTATACCGCCAAGGGAAAGGAGCTCGTCGAGCTGAGCGAGGCCGAAGCTGGAACCATTCTGGCCTTGCCCAAAGCCGACCACCTGCACAAAGGTATGGAGCTCTGGCAGGGGCAGAAGCTCGAGTTCCCCTCGGCGCGCCTGCCCGAACCCAATGTGATGGTAGCCATTGCGCCAGAGTCGCGCAACGACGAGACCAGACTGGGCGATGCGCTACGTAAGCTGTTGGAAGAAGACCCCAGCCTGAAGTTTGAACGCAACCCCGAGACCTCGGAGCAAATTTTATGGGGCATGGGCGACCTGCACCTGGAAACTGCCAAGGAACGCCTGGCCGACTACGGGGTAAAGATTACTACCCGCCTGCCCAGAATTCCCTACCGGGAGACCATTCGCCGCAAAGCCGAAGGCCAGGGCAAACACAAAAAGCAGTCTGGAGGACACGGCCAGTATGGCGATGTCTGGCTGCGCCTGGAGCCCCACCCAGACTACGAGTTTGTCTGGGAAATTGCCGGCGGGGTAATACCCACCAAATACACCGAATCGGTTCAGGCAGGCATCAAGGAAGCTGCCAAAGCCGGCCCTCTGGCGGGTTACCCAGTGATCGGCTTCAAGGCTGCTGTTTATCATGGCTCTTACCACGATGTAGACAGCTCAGATATGGCCTTTCAACTGGCCGCACAGCTCGCTTTTAGAAACGTGGTGGCTCAGGCCAGCCCGACCCTGCTCGAGCCCGTATACGCCCTCAAGGTGTTTGTGCCTCAAGAGCGGGTGGGCGATATCCTGTCGGACCTGCAGTCGCGTCGGGGCCGTATTCTGGGCATGGATCAGGACGGCGCCCTGGTGGTGGTAAACACCGAGGCCCCCCTGGCCGAAATTCTGGAATACAGCCGCACCCTCTCTGGGCTCACTCAGGGAACCGGGGCCTACAGCCTGGAGTTTTCGCACTATGCCGAAGTGCCCCCCAACCTGGCCCAGAAAGTCATTGCCGAGCGACAAAAAGCCGAGGCATGAATGTCGTAAGTCTCAGGTCACAGGTCTCGGGTCTCGGGTCTAAAGAGTGTCTCAGGTCTCAGGTCGTAGGCCTCAAGTCAAATGCTATTAGCTATCGGCTCTTGGCAAATAGTATGTCGAGGGTCGAGGGTCAAAAGCTATTGGCTATCAGCTATTGGCTATAGGCTAATGGGATGTCTCAGGTCTCGAGTCATGCGACATGCGACTTGTGACGTGTGACATTTTTTGACCTGCGACCTCCTTTTCACGCTGGCTCGAGACTGTGGATTACCAGTTCTGCTACGCAAGCCACCCGGATGGGAACCGAGGACAGGCCTAAACCCCTCGATATGAAGGCCGGTGCGGGGTCGTCAACCCAGCCCGCAGTAAATTTGTGACCATAGTTCGAGGAGGTAAAAGCTGGGCCATACCAGGGCAGAACCAGCTGGCCGCCGTGGGTATGGCCGCACAGGGTAAGGTCAACCGAGTGTGGCACCTGATAAAGGTAGTCCGGGTTGTGGCAGATTAGCAGGCTGGCCACGGAGTCTTGGCGCCCACCCAGGGCCTTTGCGACATCCGGTTCACCATGCCACAGGTCCTCCACCCCGGCCAGGTAAAGGTCGTCACGGAGCTGAACCCCGGTGTTGTGCAAAAAACGGACACCCAGCTGGTTTAGCAGGCGCTCGAGCTCCACGGGCGGCGTCATTGGCAGTCTGGGTGGGATAATGCGGGAGTAGCTGCCCTGGCCGTTTGGGGTCTGAGCGTATTTGGGCTGGTAGTGGTTAAAGCGGTAGTCGTGGTTGCCCCAGACCGCCCAGGTTCCGAGCGGGGCTTGCAGTAGTTGCAGCTCGGCAAGCGTGGGCAGTACCTGGTGTCTGCGCCCGGAGTCGGTCAGATCGCCAGTAATCACTATCAAATCGGGCTGTTGCGCCAGGGTGGCCCTGATCCAGCGCCTCAAGGAGCCAGCTCGCACAAAAAACCCGATGTGCAGGTCAGAAAGGTGGGCAACGCGCAGAGGCGCCCTGAGTCCGCGCAGGGTGCGCTGGTAATGGTTAACCTCGAAGTCGTAGCCCAGCATCTCTCAACCATAATAAAGCAAGGGCCAGAGAGGTAAAGCGTGACTTGCTAAGCCGGTTCTTTGTTCCTTTCGCCAGGTGCCTTGGCAGATGTCACCTGCTGGGCCCTGACCAAAGGGAGGCCTGGGGCCTCCCCGCAAAGAGGGCTCGAGGGCCTTTACATTCCCTGGTCAAACTTTATGGCTATAGCGTTTTGCTTCTGGCATCGGTCTTCGCGCCCCGAAAATAACCGCAACACTACTAAAAACGACTTTTATTTGCTGGGCACCAAGGCAGATGGCTATCCGGCGGTACCCTGCGGGCTGGTCCGCTAGCCCACCGGAATGAAGTCAAATACCACCAGCTCGGCCGGTGCATTGATTCGCAGCGGAAGAAGCGTAGTCCCCAGGCCCCTCGAGACAAAAGCCGGCACCGGTGGCGAGCCGGGGCTGTGGCCGGGGTCGTACCACCCGCCCAGATAGGTTTGCTGGTAAAAAGAGGGGGTCCAGGGTGCCCCGATAACCGGAAGGAATACCTGCCCGCCATGGGTATGGCCGCAAAGTGCCAGCGTAACCGGCAGCCGGTAGTAAAAATCAAGGTAGTCGGGGTTGTGCGCCAGGGCCAGGCTGGCGCTGCCAGGGCGGTACCCGGCCAGGGCTTTCTTGGCGTCGGCCTCGGCGCTCCAATAATCGTCAACTCCGCTAAGGTAAAGGTCCTGGCGGGGGTAGATGCCCTGATTAACCAAGATTTCGATGCCCTGCTTGGGAAGTTGTCGGGCCAGGTAGTCCTTACTGGCCCGGGCGTTGTTATCGTGGTTTCCCCAGATTGCCCAAACTCCCAGGGGTGCTTGTAACTGAGCCAGTTCCTGCACCAGCAGATCCAGCTCTGGGGCCTGGACAAGAACCACTTCCCGACTATGTGCCAGGCGCAGCCCGGAGTCTACCAGATCACCCGTAACTACCACCAGGTCGGGCCTTTCGGCGTTAGCCGCCTGCACCCAGGCCCGCACCAGGCCGACTCCTACCCAGGGGCCAAAGTGCAGGTCGCTAAACTGCACTACCCGCAAAGGGCGCCTTAGGCCCAGCAAAACCCTCTGGTAACGGTTGACCTGGAACCGGTAGGTGTCGGCGACTGCCAGCCCACCCGCTCCCACGGCCCCCAGGCCCCCCAGAGCAAACAGGCTAAGAAATCGGCGACGGGTTAGCATGTCGGAGTAGGTGGTGGAGTGGCTGGCCATCTCTGGAGCCTCCTCCATACCTGAGCCTATCACCAAAGGAGCCCTGGCCCTGTACTTTTGGCGCTGCCCCGGGTAGGCAAAGGTCTTCCGGTAGTTCGTGACGACCTGCACCAGGGAAGTTGAGAATGGCGGCCGTTTTTGACCGCTCTATCTGCTTTTGTATCCAGCTCCGGGCAGCTCAGCAAAGGCTGTTACAGACCTGATGAAGGACCTAGATATCGCGACATTACGCCCATGAGAGTCGAGGTATTTACCTACGACAGCCCCTTACTTTTTGCTTTTCTTCTTTTCTTCGCGCTCGAGCCTGCGCCGTTCGGCACGGTTCATTCCCGAGTAGGCCGAGGCTGCCTTTTGCTGACGCCGTACCGTAAAGGGGTCGGTGCTGCCCTGGGGTGAGGTAGCGCCCTGAGGGGAACCGCTGTACTCGAGCCCCTGGCCTACGGGAGTGTGGGCGGGCTGCTGGTTGACCTCGACCTGAAGGCGGAAAAGGAACTTGGTCACCTCGCTCTTGATGCCGCTGATCATCTCGTTGAAGAAGCGGGTGCCCTCGAGTTTGTACTCCTGGAAAGGGTCGCGCTGGCCGTAGCCGCGCAGGAAGATGCCCTGCTTGAGCACATCCATGCTGTGCAGGTGCTCTTTCCAGGCGTTGTCCACCACCTGCAAGGTAACGTAACGCTCCACCGCCCGCATCAGAGCCGGGCCCTGGGCGTTGAGCTCGGCCTCGCGGGCCTCGTAGGCCGCGCGGGCCGCTTCGACCAGCTTCTCTACCCCTTCTTCGGCTTTGAGCTGGCGCAGGGCCTCGAAGTCGAAGTCTTTGAGAGGGGGGATAAAGTCCACCAGGCTCGAGCGCAGTCCCTCGATGTCCCAGTCTTCGGGGTGTTGCTCGGGGTTCAGGTAGTTGGCTGCCACCCCGTCTACGGTGTCTTCGACCATGTTGAAAGCACCTTCGCGCACCGACTCGTCGCCTCCCAGCAGCACGTTGCGCCGCTGGGCGTAGACCACCTCGCGCTGGCGGGCCATCACCTCGTCGAGGCGCAAAAGCTGCTTACGGGTATCGAAGTGCCGGTCCTCCACCCGCTTCTGAGCCCGCTCAATGGAACGGGTAACCATGCGGTTCTCAATGGGCTCCGAGTCGTCAAAACCCATGCGGTCGAGCATTCCCACCACGCGCTCGGAGGCAAACAGGCGCATCAGGTCGTCGTCGAAGGAAACATAAAACCTCGAGGAGCCGGGGTCGCCCTGCCGGCCCGCACGGCCGCGCAGCTGGTTGTCAATGCGGCGGGACTCGTGGCGCTCGGTACCAATGATGTGCAGGCCGCCTAGTTCCTTTACGCGTATCTCATCGGCGGCGCAGGTATCGCGCAGGCGGCGGATCTCGTCAATCACCGACTGGCGCACCCCAATCTCGGCGGCCAGCTTATTGGCCTCGTCCTCTGCGCCCTGCACCAGTTTTTTAATGAACAGCTCGACGCGCCACTCCGAGCGGGGCTCCAGCCCTTCCTTGCGCAGCAGGTCGGCAGCCAGGAACTCGGCGTTGCCCCCTAGCTTGATGTCGGTTCCGCGCCCAGCCATGTTGGTGGAGATGGTGATGGTCTTGCTGCGCCCTGCCTGGGCCACGATCTCCGACTCTTTTTCGTGGTACTTGGCGTTCAGAACCTGGTGCGGGATGCCCTTACGGATAAGCTCGAGGGTATGCACCGCTTTTTTGAGGTAGTCCCAGGCCGTGCGGATGTTGCCCCTGGGGGGAATGGTGGACTCGTGCTGAGCGAGTTCGCTATCCCGCAGTGCACCGGGCCGCTCGAGGGCCTTTTTGAGCCGGTCCCACTCCGGGCCGGTCTGTTTTTCGATAGCCTTGGCCAGGAGCTGTACCCGCGACTCAATGCGCGGCAGGAAGTGGCGAGCCTCTTTCAGCATGGCCGAAAGCCGCTCCGACTTTTCTACCGAGATGGTGCCGACCAGCACCGGCTGGCCCTTCTCGAACTTCTCGGCAATCTCCTCCACCACCGCAAAAAACTTACCCTTTTCCGAGCGATAGACTACGTCTGGAGCATCCAGCCGCACCATGGGGCGGTTGGTGGGAATGCTGCGCACATCCATGGCATAAATTTCCTGGAACTCCTTCTCCTCGGTCTTAGCGGTTCCGGTCATCCCGGCGGTCTTGGGGTAGATACGGAAGAAGTTCTGGTAGGTGACGGTAGCCAGGGTCTGGTTCTCCCGCTCAATTTTGACCCCTTCCTTGGCCTCGATAGCCTGGTGCAGACCCTCGCCAAAGCGCCGACCCGGCTGAAGCCGGCCCGTGAACTCATCCACAATGACAACCTGGCCGTCTTGCACAATATATTCACGATCAATGAAGTACAGCTCCTTGGCCCGGATGGCCTGGGTGAGCATGTGGGCAAGCTCCATGTTCTCGGTATTGAACAGCCCCTCCACCCCCAGCATCTTCTCGGCCTTGGCGATGCCCTTAATGGTCAGGTGAACGGCTTTTTGCTTTTCCTCGATGGTGTAATCGCCGGTAGGCTCCTCCTTGCTACCAACCGGGGGTTTCTGCCCACGCTCGAGCTTCTTGACGATCTCGGCCATGCGGTAGTACATGTCGGTAGCCTTCTCGGCCGGCCCGCTGATGATCAGGGGGGTGCGGGCCTCGTCTACCAGAATCGAGTCCACCTCGTCAATAATGGCGTAGTGCAGGGGTGTATCGTGTCGCAGTACCAGCTGCTCGGGGGCTACGGCCATGTTGTCGCGCAGGTAGTCAAAGCCCAACTCGCTGTTGGTAACATAGGTCACATCGCACAGGTAGGCTGCACGCCGCTCGTCGGGGGAGGAATGGTTTTGCACCACCCCCACCTTGAGGCCCAGTCCCTTGTAAATGGGTCCCATCCAGTCTGCGTCGCGCCGGGCCAGGTAGTCGTTCACCGTGACCAGATGCACACCCTTGCCGGCAATGGCATTGAGTGCCACCGCCAGGGTTGCCACCAGGGTCTTGCCTTCGCCGGTCTTCATCTCGGCAATTTTGCCCTCGTGCAAAACCGCCCCCCCGATAAGCTGCACATCGTAGTGGCGCATTGCCAGAAAGCGCTTGGAGGACTCCCTGGTCAGGGCAAAGACACGTGGCAACAGCTCCTCGAGCTCGGCGCCATTCTGGTGCTGCTCGCGCAGACTGGCATATTCAGCAGCAAGGTCCGGGATACGGGATACTTCGTCCTCGAGGGCATTTACTGGGGCCACTACCGTCTTCCAGTAGCGGGCCACTTTGCGCTCGTTGTTATCAATAAGTTTATTTATCCAGGCCAGCATAACCAGACGCGATTGTACCCTGTCCAGATGAGAATGCACTGGCGGTTTGCACAAGAAAGCTGTTACCCATCGTATATCTTTCGGCCAGGGGCCGGGTGAGTACTCCACAATGTACCCGAGAAAGTGGCAGCAGATCCGTATGTTTAGAACCTTTACCACCTCATAGCTAATAACTAAAAGCGGTTGTTGCTATCAGCTATCAGCTTCTACACAATGAGCGTCTGATAGCTCATAGCTCATAGCGGATAGCTAAAAGAAGGTGACCGATCTGGTAGCCCTCAGGAGCTACCACTCAAAGGCAGATAGGCCGCCGCTGGCAGTGAGAGCTGGCTGCCTTGGCTGCGGTGAGTACGCCAGGCCGCCAGGGCAATCATGGCCCCGTTGTCGGTAGCCAGACCTTTGGGTGGAAACAGCAACAGTAGGCCGGCAGCCTGCAAACGCGCCTGGAGGGCGGCATTCTGGGCGACCCCACCCGTAACCAGCAGTGTGGAGCAACCGGTATGGGCCGCAGCCCGCGTCACCACCTGTGCAATATGCTCCACCGCGACCTGCTGAAATTTGGCCGCGATGTCGGCCGGGGCATAGCCTTTTTCCACCGCTCTGGCCACGGCGGTTTTGAGGCCCGAGAAACTGAAAGCAAAGCCATCCTGGCCCTGTAAGGGCACTCCTAGCGGAACCTGGGCCGGGTCACCGGCTAAAGCAAGTTTTTCAATCTCCGGGCCTCCCGGATAGCCAAGGCCCAGCAGCCGCGCCGACTTGTCGAAGGCCTCGCCTGCAGCATCATCCAGGGTGGCCCCAAGCAGGCGGTACTGACCCCAGGCGCTTACCTGGTACAGATGGGTGTGGCCCCCCGAGGCAATCAGCGCCAGAAAAGGCGGCTCAACCTGGGGGTGCTCGGCCAGGGCAGCGTAGATGTGACCCTCCAGGTGATGCACGGCTACGAAGGGCTTCTCCAGGGCAAAGGCCAGTCCCTTGCCGTAGGTGTAGCCAACCAGCAGGGCTCCAATCAGTCCGGGCCCTCGGGTTGCGGCAATCAGCTCGAGGTCGCCGATGGCAATGTTTGCATCCTGCAGGGCCTGGCCAACCAGAGTATCTATCACCAGGGTGTGCTCCCTCGAGGCCAGCTCGGGAACCACGCCACCGTGCCGCTGGTGCAGCAGCGTCTGCGAGGCTACCCGGTTGACCACCACCTGGCCACGGAGCACCAGGCCCACACCGGTATCGTCGCAGGAGGTATCAATGCCCAGCACCCACACAACCCGATTCTCTGCCCCCGGCTGTCTGCGGTCAAGTGTGCCTAATGTCTCAAGTCGAGGGTCGATGGTCGAGGGTCGATGGTCAAATAGAATGTCGCAGGTCTCAAGTCCCAGGTCTAAAGTCGAAGGTCAAACACTATCGGCTATTTGGCCATTGGCTATGTATGGAATTTCGCAGGTCAAAACTTGTCAGCTATGGGCTATGGGCTATGGACCATTGACTATCGACTCATTGAACGTATCAAGTCTCGGGTCGAAGGTCAAATAAAGGCTGACGGCTTTTAGCTTTCGGCTTTAGGCCATGGGCTCATGGAACGTCTCAGGTCGAAGGTCTAGAGCTATCGGCTATCGGCTCTCAGCTATTGGCTATATATGGAATGTCGCACGTCAAAACTTGTCAGCTATGGGCTATCGACAATTGACTATCGGCTATTAGCTATCGGCTAATTGTCTTGCGACATGCGACATGCGACCTGCGACCTGTAGTATAGGGCTTGTGAGCGAGGTTCGCGACCAACTCTTTAAGCTACAGACTGCTTTATCCCAGGTGTTGTTTGGACAAGAACCGGTCATCCGCGAGCTATTAGCAACCGCTGTAGCCGGGGGACATGGCCTGCTAGAAGGGCTGCCGGGGCTGGGTAAAACCCTACTGGTCAGGGCTTTTGCCGAGGCCACCGGGCTATCCTACCGGCGCATCCAGTTCACCCCCGACCTGCTACCGGCCGATGTGACCGGGACGGAAATTTTAGAGAACAACCAGTTTGTTTTCCGTCAGGGGCCAATTTTCGCCCAGGTAGTGCTGGCCGATGAAATTAACCGGGCCACCCCCAAAACCCAGTCGGCCCTGCTGGAAGCCATGCAGGAGCAGGGCGTAACGGTTGGCGGCGTCCGGTACCCCCTGCCCGATCCTTTTATTGTGCTTGCCACGCAAAACCCCCTGGAGCTCGAGGGCACCTACCCCCTGCCCGAAGCCCAGCTCGACCGCTTCATGTCCAAAATTGTCATCCAGGCGCCACCCAGAGCCACCTGGATCAGAATTCTGTCGGAAGAACCCGCCCACCCTGATCAGGTTGGCGGCCTGGATCTGCTAAAGGCCCGCGCCGAGTCGCGGCTGGTAGTAGTCAGCCAGCCCGCGCTAGATGCCATTGCTAACACCGCCATGCTGGCTGGCGAGGAAAAACACCTGCGCATGGCCCTATCGCCCCGCGGGGCCAAAGCCTGGCTCAGCCTGGCCAGAGCCCTGGCCTACCTGTCGGGCCACGCCCATCTGGACTGGGACGACCTGCGAACCTCGGCCATGCCCGCCCTTGCTCACCGGCTGCTTTTAACCGAGGAAGCCCAGTTTGAGGGAGTCCGCATCGAGCAGATCGTGCAGGACTTGCTCCGGCGTACCATGGCAAAGTGAGACCTTGTACCCTTTAAAAAATGTCACGGGTCTTGGGTCTCGGGTCGAAAGAGTGTCACAGGTCGAGGGTCGAGGGTCAAATAAAGGCTGAAGGCTGAAGGCCTATGGCTTTTAGCTTTTAGCTTTAGGCTTTAGGCTTTAGGCTATTAGCTATGGGCTAATGGAATGTCACAGGTCACGGGTCTTGGGTCTCAGGTCAATGGAATGTCTAAGGTCTAAGGTCTAAAGTCTAAGGCCTTCGACATTCGACTTTCGACATCTTTTATTTCGACCTGCGACCTTATAAAGGTGGCATACTACGCACTGGTCGAGTGGTCGCGCGCTGCCTAAGGTAACATGGCCCCATGTCAGACCGCTATATCGGCAAACCCATGAAGCGACTTGAGGACGGCAAGCTGGTACGGGGCCAGGGGCAGTATCTTGCTGACATCCAGTTAGAAAACCTGCTCCACGTGGTGCTTCTGCGCAGCCCGTATGCACACGCCAGACTGGGCCAGATACACACCGCCCAGGCTTTGCAGATACCGGGGGTGGTGGCCATATACACCGCGGCCGACCTACCCGAGTTATACGCACCGGCTGCTGCGGCGCGCGACGCCAGGCTGGTCTTTCATCCCATACTGGCCAGAGATACCGTGCGCTATGTGGGCGAGCCAGTCGCGGCGGTTGTGGCAACCTCGCTGGCTGCTGCCCAGGATGCGCTTTTACAGATCAGCGTGGACTACGATCCCCTGCCGGCCTGTCCGACCCCGTTGCTGGCCATGCAGGCCGACCCGCTGCACCCCCAGCTCCTAACCAATATCGCTCTACAACGCACCACCACCTCGGGGGAGACCTCCGTAGCTTTTGAAAAGGCCCATAGGGTGGTAAAGGCCCGGCTAGTGCAGCAACGGGTGGCTCCGGCACCAATGGAACCCAGGGGAATTCTGGCTGTTTGGGACGGCATTCGCGAGGCACTGACGGTCTGGTCCAGTGCTCAGATGCCCCACGATCTGCGCAGTGCCATAGCCGAGAGGCTCGAGCTCGCCGAAAACCAGGTACGGGTGATTACCCCGGATGTGGGCGGGGCCTTTGGCGCCAAGATCAACGTATACCCCGAGGAAATCCTGGTGGCCTACCTGGCCAGACAACTGGGCAAGAGCGTCCGGTGGGTCGAGCAGCGCAGCGAGAGTTTCAACGCCACCATTCACGGGCGGGCCCAGCAAGCCGAGCTGGAGATGGCCTTTGACTCCGGGGGCCAGATTCTGGGCCTGCGCGGGCAGGTAGTGGCAGACCTGGGCGCCTATGCACTGGAGACCACGCTGGGCAACCTGCCCGGCACCATCCTGATGCTGCAAGGCCCCTACGAGATTCCGGCGGTGGAGCTGGAGATGCTGGGCGTATATACCAACGCCACCCCCACTGGAGCCTACCGCGGCGCCGGGCGGCCCGAGGCAACTTATTACCTGGAGCGGCTGCTGGACATAGGTGCCAGAGAGCTGGGCCTCGACCCAGCGGAAATACGGCGAAAAAACCTGATTACCGGGCCGTTCCCCTACAAAACCCGCACCGGAGCCAGGTACGATTCTGGGGCCTATGCCGAGGTTTTGCAGAAGCTGCTCGAGGTGAGCAACTACCCGCAACTGCGAGAGGAGCAGGCCCAGGCCCGTAGCCAGGGGCGTCTGGTGGGAATTGGTCTCTGCTGCTATGTGGAAATCACCGGTTACGGCTGGGAGACCGGCGGAGTGCGGGTCAATCCGGATGGCAGCGTGGTGATTTTAACCGGAACCTCGCCCCACGGCCAGGGCACCCAGAATGCCTTTGTGCAGATTGTGGCCGACCTGCTGGGCATTGCGCCTGAGCGCTTCAGCGTGGTGCAGGGCGACACCCTGGCGGTTCCCTACGGTATGGGCACCGCGGGTAGCCGCACCCTTTCGGTGGGGGGCTCGGCGGTGAAAAAAGCAGGCGAGATGGTGCGCGACAAACTGATAAAGATCGCTGCGCATCTGCTGGAAGCTGCTCCGGAGGACATTGAACTGGGCGAACAGGGTTGGCGCGTGCGCGGAACCGACAAGCTGGTCGGGATGGACCAGATCCTCGCCACTGCCTTTAGCCACCGCAAGTTGCCGCCCGGCATGGAGCCAGGGCTGGAGGGGCACTCGAGCTTCTCCCTCAAAGAGGCCAACTATCCCTTCGGCTCGCACCTGGCCATGGTCGAGGTAGACCGGGAGACAGGCCTGGTGAGAGTTCTGCGCTACCTTGCGGTGGACGACTGTGGGGTGGTGGTGAACCCCCTGCTGTATGAGGGGCAGCAGCACGGCGGCATTGCCCAGGGCATCGGGCAGGCCCTCTACGAGGGCATCCACTACGACCGCGAAGGGCAGAACCTGACTGCCAGCTTCCTTGAGTACACCCTACCCAGGGCCGATCAAATCCCCTGGATGGAGCCCCACCACCACCAGACCCCCTCCCCCACCAATCCCCTGGGCGTAAAAGGGGTGGGCGAGGCGGGCGCTATTGCCGCTACCCCAGCAGTGGTCGGTGCGGTAATGGATGCGCTGGGCATCGCACATCTGGACATGCCGCTCACACCAGAAAAGGTATGGAAGCAGATACCTCGCTAGTCCGCCAGCTGGCAGTTCCCACTGAACATTCGACGGAAAGCGCTCAGGTCCGAATGTAACCCCGACCATATTGCAATATTTCAAACATAAGTATTTTACGCATAATATAATAATTTGGCTTTCTGGCGCAGGGCAACTAATTGGTACTCTAAGGGGGAGCTGATGAAGCGACGCGATCTTTTCAAAAAAGCTGTTGTGGGCGCAGTGGCGGCCAGCGCTGTGTTCGGCCCGGTATATGCCCAGACCCTGCCCAGGGTTCGCTGGCGAATGACCACCAGCTGGGCGCGTACCGCTCTCACCCATGTTGGAGGTGAGTACGTAGCTAGACGCACGGCTGAGCTAACTGAAGGGCGTTTCGAGATCAGTGTACACCCTGCCGGAGAGCTGGTGCCTGCACCGCAACTTTTAGACGCAGTGCAGCGTGGTGGGGTAGAGATGGGTTTCACCGCAACCTTCTTTTTCGTTGGTGTAAACCCATCTTTTGCATTCGGCACGAGCGTTCCCTTTGGCTTGAATGCACGCCAGCAAAACGCCTGGCTTTACTTTGGCGGTGGCCTCGAGGCCATGCAGCGCGTCATGGCAGATGTAAATACCATCTTCTTTCCGGGCGGCAACACCGCGATGCATATGGGAGGCTGGTTCCGCCGCGAAATTCGTGGCCCGGAAGACTTCCGTGGTCTGCGTTTTCGGGTTGCTGGACTGGGTGGGCAGGTTATGGCCCGGCTGGGTGCCAGTGTACAGCTAATTCCACCAGCCGAGATTTTTTTGGCCCTAGAGCGTGGTGTGGTTGACGCCGCAGAGCTTGTGGGTCCCTTCGATGACGAAATAGCGGGCCTGCACAGGGCAGCACGTTTTTACTACTACCCTGGCTGGCAGGAGCCTGCCCCTACCGTGGGTAGCCTGGTGAACCTCGAGCGCTGGCGTACCCTGCCCAAGCAGTACCAGGAGGCTTTCATAAGCGCCTCCCGCGAGGGAAATGACCGCATGATAGCAGAATACGACGCTAAGAATTTGCCAGCATTTAGGCGTTTGATAGCTGGCGGTACCCAGTTCAGGCCCTTCCCAACCACCGTGCTACAGGCCGCCAACCGGGCTACCCACGAGATGCTCGAAGAAATTGCTGCCAGAGACGCGACCTTCAGGGGCATCTTGGGGCCCTGGAGAAGCTTCCGCGAGCAGTCGCGGCGCTGGTTTGGCACCAACGAATTCCGCTTCGAAGACTTCGTCCGCGGACTGCGCGAGTCTTAGGCAGCGTCTAGTGCCGTTGGGTTTCCTCTATGCTATATTTTCGGGGACCGCTATGCAGGGTGGATACTGGCTTGGGGTGTCAGGGTTCAGCATAGATGTGAGACTCTCCGAGCTTGATAATGTGTACTGAAGGGGCGCTACCGGCCTAGAAGGGCACCAGACGGCGTCCCAGATTTACGGGTAAACCAAGTGTTAGATCATCTGATACTACTGGCGCATTGTGAGCGAACCCAGGGCTGGTCCCTTCGATAGGCTCAAGGCAGGCTCGCCGAGCAGCCAGTCTTTTTTGTATTGAACCAGGGCATCGCCTTGCGACCAAGCAGCTAGGTGTGTGTAATTTGTCACCTTTCTGCACCATGCAGTACAAGCAAATCGCTTTTGGGAGGAATACATGAAGCGACGGGAGTTTTTGAAGAAGGCAGGCGTTGGCGCTGTGGCGGCCAGCGCGGTGCTCGGCCCGGTATATGCCCAGACCCTGCCCAGGGTTCGCTGGCGGATGCAAACGCACTGGCCCCGCGCCCTGGATGTTCTCAACGGGGGCGCCGAGTACGTTGCCAGCCGGGTTGCCGAGCTGACCGAGGGCCGCTTCGAGATCAGCGTACACCCTGCCGGAGAGCTGGTGCCGCCGCCGGGAATTTTTGACGCGGTGCGGGGTGGCGCGGTGGAGATGGGCCACACTTCCACCTATTTCTGGATTGGGGTAAACCCCGCTTTTGCTTTCGACTCCACCATACCCTTCGGACTGAACGCCCGGCAGCAGAACGCCTGGCTGTACTTTGGGGGCGGCCTCGAAACTATGCGGCGCGTCCTGGCCGATTACAACATCATCCAGTTTCCCGCAGGAAACTCTATGGCGCAGATGGGGGGCTGGTTCCGCCGGGAGATCCGCGGCCCGGAAGACCTGCGCGGCCTGCGCTTCCGCATACCTGGTCAGGGAGGCGAAGTGATGACCCGCCTCGGCGCCACGGTTCTGTTACTACCAGCGGGTGAGATCTTTCTGGCCCTGGAACGAGGCGCTGTAGATGCCGCCGAGTTTGTCGGCCCCCACGACGATGAAAGACTGGGTCTGCACCGCGCCGCCCGCTTTTACTACTACCCTGGCTGGCACGAGCCAGGCGCCACCTCGGCCGTCTTGACCAACCTCGAGCGCTGGCGCGCCCTGCCCAAGCTCTATCAGGAGGCTGTGGAAAGCGCCACCCGCGAGGCCCTTGTACGGGTAATGGCTGCCTATGACGCCAAAAACGCCCCTGCGCTGGCTCGCCTGATGCGCGGTGGAACCCAGGTTCGCCCTTTCCCCACCAGCGTACTGCACGCAGCCAACCGGGCCTCCCACGAGCTACTGGAAGACCTGGCTGCCAGAAATGCCACCGTGCGGGCCATCCTGGGGCCCTGGAGAGCCTTCCGCGAGCAGTCGCGCCGCTGGTTTGCCACCAACGAGTTCCGCTACGAAGACGTTGTCCGTGGGCTGCGTGCCTAGTAGATGGCCCCGAGTAAGCCCAGTCCACCCTTACCCCCGATGTTGAATCGGGGGTTCTTACTTTACTAGGGTTGTGTTAGCCCGAAAGCTCAGGTTGGCGAAGTAGCCCAAACCTGACCTGGTCTAACAAAACCCCTATCGAGGCTTTAGCCCTTCTGTCTGCATCTGGCAGGAGACCAGGAGAAGATCGAAAGCCCGCGAAAACTTCGGTTCGGCACTCCGCCGAGTACAAAGTTTAGGCGTCTGCGTACTATCGCCACCCGTAGTTTGCCGATAACAGGGACTGTCCTTACGCCGCCACCCTTGGCCGTTACTGGCAGTGTTGCCAGGCTGGCTCGAGCCGGGGCTTACGGTACCACGATGGCTCTTCCGACGATATCGCCGCGGTCCAGCGCGCGATACGCCTCGTCGGCTTGTTCAAGAGAATAGCGGCGCGTGACCACCTTTTCGGTCCTGAAAAGGCCCTGGGCCGCCAGCCTTAAGATCTGCGGCATGTCGCTGCGGGTACGGGCTCCATAAGAGCCGACCAGGCGCAAGCTGCGCCGCACCAGGTGGGTAATCTCAACCTCGGCAGCCGCCTGGCCGGGGGCCAGGCCGACTGCGACCATACGCCCACCTTCACGCAGCATGGCGACAGCCTGCTGGAAGGTCTCGGGGAGACCCAGGACCTCGAACGCCGCGTCTACACCGTCACCATTGGTAAGAGTGCGTACCTTTGCAACAGCATCCTCAGCGCGGCTGTTGACCAGGTGGGTCGCACCGATGGAGCGGGCAGCCTCGAGTTTGTCGTCCCTGATATCTACCGCGATAATTTGCGAGGCGCCGAAGGTTTTTGCCACCTGGATGATGTTCAGGCCAACACCTCCCACAGCAACCACGGCGATGCGCTCGCCCGCGCGCAGGTCGGCCCCGTGCCGGACAGCGCCGTAAGCGGTAAACACCGCGCAGCCGATCACTGCCGACTCCTCGAGCGGCAGCTCGTCGGGCAGCGGGAAGACGTCGGTGGCCGGAACTACCGCATACTCGGCCAGACCGGCCATCGAGTACATGGCCAGCGGCTGGCCACCTTGCCGCGACAGGCGTGTCGTGCCGTCGTAGAGCACCCCTTTGCGGCGATTTAGCGCAAAGAAGGTCTCGCAAACGTCGTCGCGTCCTTGAACACAGTAGCGGCAGCTTCCGCACGGCATGATGAAGCTGGCCACCACCCGCGCCCCTACAAGAGGACTCGTTACCCCTGGGCCCAGAGCAGCCACGGTCCCAGAAATCTCGTGCCCCAAAACACAGGGGGTCGGAAAGGCGATTTCACCCTTGATGACGTGCAGATCAGAATGACAGACGCCGCAGGCGGCCACCTTCACCAACACTTCGCCTCTCTTGGGTTCCGGAACGGGGATCTCTTCGAGCCTTAGTGGCCCTCCAGGGGCTTCAAGGATTGCTGCTCGCATGGCGCTCAGTATAATCGACCATCGGTTTGCCTGATCTCCACCCCCCTCGACATGCCCGGTGACTCGGGTAACACTGGATGTCTATTCTCTGGCGGCTAGATAGGTTATCCCTCGAGCCGTCTGGCAAAGCGCCTGGAGACCATTTCGGTAGCCACCTTGATCGCCTCGACCATGTTGGTCGGATCGGCGATGCCCCTGCCGGCAATGTCGAAGGCGGTGCCGTGATCGACAGAGGTGCGGATGGTCGGCAAGCCAGTGGTGACACTGACGGTGCGGTGAAAGTTGTAGGTCTTGGCGGCGATGTGGCCCTGGTCGTGATAGAGGGCGATAACGGCGTCGTATCTGCCCTCTAGCCCTTGATGGAAGATCGTGTCCGCGCCTACAGGGCCAAACACCTTCCAACCGCGCTTTTGTGCTTCACGGACGGCTGGCTCTAAAATCTCGATCTCTTCGGTGCCGAAGATGCCCCCATCCCCTGCGTGGGGGTTCAAGCCCGCCACGCCGATCGCCGGGTCCTCGAAACCGAGTTCACCTAGAACTTCTCGAGCGTGCCCCAGCAGTTTCAACAGCCCCTCGGTGCTAATCGCATCTATGGCCTTACGCAGCGAAAGGTGCCGGGTCAGGAAGAAGATGCGCAGCCTGTCAACCACGAACATCGTCTCGACGTTTGAGCCGAAGAAGGCGCCCAGAATCTCGGTGTGTCCAGGGTACTTGATACCGGCTGCGCGCAACGACTCCTTGTTTATTGGAGCGGTGACGATGGCGTCTATGCGGCCTTCTTGGGCCAAGGCGGCCGCGGCCTGGACGTAGGCAACGCTGTCCCGTCCGGTGTGGGCGGCAACCTTGCCCAGTTCAAAGTCTTTCGGCGTCAGCTGGCCCACCTGGTGTACGGGCAGCCAGTCGGGTGACGACTGCCAGTCATGGGCAGTCTCGAGGCTGCCAAACTGCATCTCGAAGCCCAGCCGCCGCGCCATGTCCTCAAGCACGGCTCGAGCACCTACCACCATCATGCGAGCGCCTTCGTGTAGCTCCGGGCGTCTTAGAACTTTAAGGGTGATCTCAGGGCCGATTCCCGCCGGATCGCCCATGGTGATGGCCAAAGTTGGTTTCATATGGATCTCCTCATCAGCTGTAGCAAGCTCACCGCGCGGGCGAGAGCGGTTTCATCGCCTACGAGCCCGCCCTTGGTTGCGAGCAGCGTACCGTCGAGCAGCCCGCCGCGGATTCGGGCGAGCGGCACCAGGGGGAGCAGTTCGCCATAAGCCTCCAACGCCTCGACTCCGAAGCGAGAGAGCACCCTCGAGGCCGTCCAGCCACCGGAGATGAGCAGTGCAGGAGGCCTCTGAAAATGAGAGAGCAATCGCTCGGCAGCCACACCCAGCTCGTCGAGGCTGCGAGCAACGTCATAACCATCTTCTGTCGAGAGGAGAACCGCTCCTCCGGTCCTCATCGCTTCCTGTGCTTCCTGGGCGCTGAAAGCAGGGTTTAACCGCACCAGATCAGGATGCGCACGCGCCAGGTGCTCCAGTTGCCTTTGCATGAGCGCAGAGCGAGTCCCGATTATCACGAGCATCGGAAAGGAGGCTGCCTCCCAAAGCCCGTGCCGTACGCCGGCAGCGGCCAGGGCCGCAGTGTAGGGGCCGCTGTCAACGGCGAGCGCCCCCTTCAGCCAGAGTTCCAAGGTATCCTCCGCCAGCCGCCGCAGATCGGCGTTCGTCGAGGCGTCGGCGATGAGTGCTGCCCGCCGGGGTAACTTCCGGAGCAGACCTGCAATTTCATCACCTGCACGCAATAGCGCAACCGAGGCGAAACCCGCCTCTCGCACCAGGGCAGCTAGATCACTACGGGTTGAGCCGATGGCCGCACTTGCGATCTGCCTCCCGACGAGTTGATAACCTCCGACGGTAGTTCTGCCAGCTTCGGGGAAGGCCGGGGCGAGGAGGGTGAGGGAGGCTTGGAGCTCATCGCGCAATGCCGCCAGCTCAAGCGAGATGTGGCCACGCAAGGTCGAGTCGATCCTTTTGCTCCAGAGGATCGGCCGATTGGCGAGCTCTTCTTTGAGCCTGCGCACCAGTTTACGCAAGCATTCGGCCGCAGAAGATTCGAGGTCGTCGCGGGTGCCGGTGTTGACAACGTAGCCCTGGGCCTCCGGCGGAAGTCGAGAATAGCGCTCATCCGCCAAAACGTAGACAGGTGCCAGACCGGCATCTCGTAATAAGGAGGCGGTGACGTTGGCACCGCTTAGATCGTCTGCCAGGCAGACGACGACCGGCGCTAAGGATTGGGAACCCACTGCCATTGGCATACCCTAAAGAGCAAAACCTGTGCGCCTCCTGATCTTAAGGGAACCTCTAAAAATAGATTTTATAGGATTTTGTAAGCGTTTGCGCCGCCGGAAAGGAAATCGTCTGTCGTCGGTCTGGTTGTTATCTTATAAAAACTGCTGTGTGTCTGGTGTTT
>JBGFRI010000023.1:0-23908 GCA_041695225.1 Deinococcota bacterium | reverse complement strand
CAGCGTCGGGCCCTGGAACTCCTGAAGACAATCACCCTGTAGCCAGTTAGCTGACAGCCCCTGCGAGGGAAAAGCGGCATGGCAACGGAACTCTGTGCGATTCTTGTTCGGGAACTTCAGTGTAGATCTGGTAAAAGCGCTCTGGCCGAGGACAGCAAGATGCAAGTCTCTACCTGCCCTATGAAGCTTAGACCCCCGGCCACACAACCACAACCGGCCGTCGTGATCTATAGACCAAACAAATTGAAGAACTGCGTGCGCACCGCGCTCAGGAAGCTGCCGAGCGGCTGCCTGAATACCGTAAGCAATAAAAGTATGGCCACAATGGCATAGGTGGGGTTCATCTCCAACCGCCAGATGTAGGGATGCCAGCGAAGGGGCAAAAAGCACTGCAAAATTTTGGAGCCATCCAGCGGTGGGATGGGCAACAGGTTAAAGATGGCCAGGGTAAGGTTCACGCTGGCCGCCACAACTGCCACCTGAACGAGCAGCTGCAAAAAGTCGGTAGGGTTTTGCAGGTGGCCTGCATCCAGCATCCAGCGCAGGAGCAGCGCCAGAGAGGTAGCAATGAGCAGGTTAATCACAATGCCAGCAATCGAGACCACAAAAAGTCCTATGCGGTAGCTGCGGAAATTGGGCGGATAGACCGGGACGGGCTTGGCCCAGCCAAAGCCAGCCAGCAGAATCATCACCGAGCCCAGGATGTCGAGGTGTTTGAGTGGGTTCAGGGTCAGCCGCCCTTGCTGTTTAGCCGTAGGATCGCCCATCCAGAGCGCCGTGACGGCATGGCCCCATTCGTGCAGCGACAACGAGACCATCAGTACCAGCACCACCAGCACAAAGGCGACCGGGTCGGTTTGTAGCAGCGGAAGCAGGCCCATTAGTGTTTATCCATAATCCAGGTTGGGTTTGTAGATACCCTACAAAAAATCACCCTGGCCCGCAGAAGCACAGTCGCTGTTTTCCACCAGAGGCCCACGTTTACAGCCCAACCGCGGCAAACAGACTATGTAACAGCCCCGTAAGACCAGCCCGGACCGCAGGCAGAATTCCGGTCAGGCTCAAGAACAAAAAGATCACAATAAAGCCCAGAAATCCATAACTCTGAAGCTGGTCCATAAAGCGCCGGGCCTCGGGGCTACCAATGGCGTAGACCACCCTGGCACCGTCTAAGGGGGGCACTGGAAACAAGAAGACTGCCGCGTGGCCGATCATCAGCGAACCCGCTACCTGCATGCCCAGGGCAATGCTCGCAGTGGCCGGGCCCAATCCTTCCAGCAGCCTGCCAAGCAGAATATACAAAAAGGCCGCTACAAAAAACCCCAGTGGGCCCATCAGCGCGGTCTGGGCGCCTTTGGCGCCAAAGAGCCTCCAGGGGACCATGCGGGGAAATCCAAAACCGATCAGGGCCAGGAAAATCAGCCCCAGCCCCTCGAGGTGGACTCGAGGCTCGGCGGTAAGAAAACCGTAGCGGCGGGGGTCGCCGTCCTTGAAGCGGTCGGCCAGATAGGCCTGAAAAAGGTTGTGTATGACCAGGCCAAAAGCGCCTGCAGCAAATGCGACCAGATAGGCCAGGGGATCTCTAGCAAGAAGCTCGATGAAAAACATATCGTTACCAGTTTACGGTGTTCAGGACCAAGGTGGGCTGCTTATACCCAGGGCGAGGGTTTGCAGGCAGTAAGGTTGCAGTGGCGAGACCACCTGGGGAGTTCTCCATTTTTCGTATGACCATCCAAAACTACTAAGCATCTGCACCCGGTTCGCCTTATCACAAAGTGACCATCAGCGAGTCTGCCAGGCTCAGTCCGACATGCGGGTAGAAACAAAGTTGGTAAGAATGGCCCCACGTTTGTAAAAGGCATTATCCATCACCTTCAGGTGGAAAGGCACGGTGGTCTTGACCCCTGGCCCTTCAATGATCGTCTCGGCCAGCGCCCGGCGCATCCGGGCAATGGCTTCCTCGCGGCTGGCCCCGTGGGTGATGAGCTTGGCTACTAAGGAGTCGTAGTTTGGGGGGATGTTGTAACCCGCATAAAGATGCGAATCTACCCTGACGCCGGGGCCACCAGGGAAGTGCAGGGTCTCGACCTTGCCGATGCTGGGTCGGAAGTCTCTGTCGTAGTCCTCGGCGTTAAGACGACACTCAATGGCATGGCCCCTGAGCTGGACATCGCTTTGCTGGAGCGTGAAAGGTTCACCGGCGGCAATCTGGATCTGAAGTTTGACCAGGTCCAGGCCCGAGACCATCTCCGAGACGCAGTGCTCAACCTGGATGCGGGTATTCATCTCCATGAAGTAGAAGTTGCCTTCAGGATCTACAATGAACTCGAGGGTACCCGCTCCCAGATAATTCACATACCGGGCCAGGCGCACCCCGGCAGCCAGTATCTCCTGACGCAGCAACTCGTCCAGGCGGCTTGGGGCCTCTTCGATCAGTTTCTGGTTTCGGCGCTGGATTGAGCAGTCGCGTTCGCCCACATGGATCACATGACCCTTGCCATCCCCCATCACCTGCACTTCTACATGCCGGAATAACTCCACAAACTTTTCCAGGATTAAGGCAGGGTCAGAAAAGTAGTTCTGGGCCTCGACCTGGGCCTGGGCAAATGCGGTCTTCATCTCTTCGGCCGAACGCACCACCTTCTGACCCCGGCCCCCACCTCCTGCGCTGGCCTTCAGCAGCACCGGATAGCCAAGCTTCTCAGCGGCTTCAAGGGCTTCGTCTGCCGAGCGCAGCACCCCCGTTCCCGGTACAGTGGGCACATTAGAATTGGCTGCAATCTCGCGGCCCCCGGCCTTGGAACCCAGGCTGTGCATAGACTCGGGCGTAGGGCCAATGAAAACAATACCGTGGTCCCGGCACATCTCGGCAAACTGGGGGTTTTCGGCCAGAAAGCCATACCCCGGGTGAATAGCTTCCGCGCCGGTAATAATGGCCGCAGAGAGCAGGTTGGGGATGTTAAGGTAACTCTGGGCCGAGGGGGGTGGTCCGATGCAGATAGCCTCGTCGGCCAGCAAGACAGGAAGCGACTGGCTATCGGCCTCGCTGTGGGCCACCACTACCTTTACCCCCAGTTCTCTGGCCGCCCGCAAAACCCGCAGGGCAATTTCGCCCCGGTTGGCAATCATTATCTTCTTGAACATAAAGCGCCTCCAAGCGCGCCGATGACTCATAGCCAGTGGCACTCATAGCAGACTCTGACCATGAACCACAGCTATCGGCGCTTATACAGGCTCGATCAAAAACAGAGCCTGACCATATTCAATAGGCTCGGCGTTGGATACCAGGATTTTACGCACCACGCCAGATACTTCGCTTTCAATCTCGTTCATTAGCTTCATGGCCTCGATGATGCACAAGACCTGACCCTTTCTGACCGTGTCGCCTTCTTTCACAAAGGGCTCGGCGTCGGGTGAGGCGGCGCGGTAAAAGGTGCCCACAATAGGGGCTTTGACCTCAATGTACTTGCTGGTGTCTTCCCTGGGCGCCTCGGTTTTGGGGGAAGGGGCCAGCACTAAAGAGTCTAAAGGCGTCGGGGCTGGAGCAGAAACCGGGGCATTGTTTATGGGAGGCGCCCCTGGGGTCGCGCCCTGGGGTTGGCTGGGTACTGGCGCAGGCGCGGGCACGTAATGTACCTCGCCACCCCGCTTGACGGTGAGTTTGTAATCTGGGGTCTCGAGGGTTAGCTCGGACACCTCGTGCTCCCTAAAGGCCTGGAGGATAGACTTCAGTTCCTTTGTATTCATGACTGCCTCCGAAACAGCACACAGCTAAAGTTTCACAAAAACATAGCCTATAGAAGTATAAGCCCCCTGCCTGGGTTTTTATAACAGAGTCAACGGCGCTGCCCTTTTGCATATATGCCTGCAGAACAGCCAGGGCCAAAGCCAGATGATCAAAGCAACTTCCCATCCTCGGCCAGTCCGTAATAAGAAATGTCGAAGGTTGAAAGTCGAAGGCCACCAGCAGTGCTCTAGACCTTTGACCTTCGGCTTTCGACAGCGCGTGGCGCTACTCAAGGCCAGGAATGGCGCTGATCAGTACCGCCGAGCAAAGTCCGAGTCTGACCGGGCAGCCAAAACCAGGGCGCAGGATAGGCTAGGGGTCTTTGCTGCCTGCGCCTAAGGCCCTGGCGGCCCTGTCTGTGACGCTTCTTGATGATACTATTCCGGCCCCGGAGACCTCGCCGGGGTCAGCAGCACGATATAATCGGGGAGTTGCGGCGGTTTGTTGATAATCTGGGCCTCTGCTGAGAGCAGATAGTCTGGGGCCTGGCTTTCCTGGTAAGGTGCTATTTGCCAGAGGCAGAATGCCCGAACCGAAATGCAGCAGGAGGCGCTATGGGAACGAAGTTTTTGGTCTTGTGGGAGCTGGATCTGTCGAGAATGCGCGGCGATTTTGCCAGCGTGCTTATGCGGATGCCCGAGTATGCCCAAAAAGTTCGCGAACGGGGCAAGCTGGTCGGACGCTACCACATCGTGGGCAAACACGGTGGCGCCTGGATCTACGAGGTAGACTCCAACGAAGAGCTCGAGCGCTTGCTAGCCATGGCCCCGGTATACAACTTCGCTAAATACGAGGTGCTGCCCCTGGCCGAGATGGACACCCCGGCCAACGTTTTCAAACCCGACGAAAAGTAGGCGGCTGTCGCCGCCGTCTAGAGTCGAGGGTCGAAGGAAAGATTGTCGAAGGTCGAAAGTCGAAGGTCAAAGGGCCAGGGTCAAGGGAAAGAACGCCAGGGGTCGAGGGAGAGATTGTCTAGGGTCAAGGGTCGAGGGTCTAGGGGTTGTGTAAGGTCGAGGGACATGGCATGGTCTGGCTATCAGCTATCAGCTATTGGCTACGTGCTAATGGAATGTCTCAGGTCTCGAGTCATACGACATGCGACTTGTGACCTGCAACCAGATGGGTACACACAGGCGCCGTTCAGAGCGGTCATGACCAGTCCCGGTGATCAATTTCTCCGCTTTCATGGCCAGGAACTTCAGTTTAGCCCTCGACTCTGGTCAGTCGCTTTGCAACCAGCTCATACCTGAAACACCCCTACCCGCATCGGTTCCCGATGGGGGTTGAGGGCGCAGACCTCGAGGCTGCGGACCAGACGCTCGCGGGTCTCGTGGGGAAAAATCACTTCGTCTACCCAGAGCCGCGCGGCGGCGTAGCGGGGGTCGAGGGTCTCCTCGTAGCGGCCCTTGATGTGCTGGTAGAGCTCCACCAGGTCTTCTTCGGTGGGTTTGCGTCCCTCGCGCTCGAGCTTGGCCAGCTCAATCTCCATCAAGGTCTTGGCGGCTGCGTTGCCACTCATCACGGCATATCGGGCCGAGGGCCAGGCGTAGATCAGGCGCGGGCCATAGGCTTTACCGGCCATAGCATAATTCCCCGCGCCAAAAGAGCCGCCGATGATTAGGGTAATTTTCGGCACTACCGAGTTAGAGACCGCATTCACCAGCTTGGCGCCCCGCCGGATAATACCCTGCTGCTCCGACTCCTTACCCACCATAAACCCGGTCACGTCCATCATGAATAGCAGTGGGATGAAGCGCTGGTTGACCTCCAGGATGAAGCGGGCAGCCTTGTCGGCGGCCTCGGCATAAATCACCCCGCCCACTTCGATCTTGCCGGGCTTTTTGATGATCAGGCGCTGGTTGGCCACAATCCCCACCGGAAACCCCCCTAGCCGGGCATAGCCACACACCAGGGTCTGGCCATAGCCGGCCTTGTACTCGTGAAACCTCGAGCCATCTACCAGGCGAGCAATTACCTCGGTCACATCGTAGGGGCGCGAACCATCGGGCGAGACCAGGCCATACAGGTCTTCGGGGGGATGAAATGGCTCCATCTCGCTGTGGCGCTCTGCCGCCCACGAAGCCAGAGACGGCCTCGAGTATAGCGCGGCCAGGGTGCGGACTTTACCAATGGCCGCGCTATCGTCGGGCTCGTAGAAATCAACTGTGCCAGACACCTCGGAGTGCATTCGCGCACCGCCCAGCTCATCCGAGCCAACCTCCTGCCCAATGGCTGCTTTGACCAGGGCCGGCCCCGCCAGGTACAGCCCCGAGCCCTCGGTCATAATCAGTACATCGGTCATCAGGGGCAGATAAGCCCCACCCGCCACACAGTTGCCCATGATGGCCGAAATTTGCGGAATGCCCAGCGCACTCATGCGGGCATTCAGGTAGAAAATTCGGCCAAAGTCGTCCTGGTCGGGGAAGACTTCGTCCTGCAGGGGCAAAAACACCCCGGCCGAGTCCACCAGATACACCGTGGGAATGTGGTTTTCCAGGGCAATGGTCTGGGCCCGAATAACCTTTTTGGCGGTGATGGGGAAAAAAGCACCGGCCTTAACCGTAGCGTCGTTGGCGATGATCATCCAGTCCCGCCCGGCAATTTTGCCGATAGCCGTGACCACCCCCCCGCCCGGCGCCCCGCCCCAGTCGCTATACATCTGCCAGCCTGCATAGCCCAGGATTTCCTCTGGCTCACTTCCAGGGTCAACCAGGTTTGCAATGCGTTCACGGGCGGTGAACCGTCCTCTGGCGTGTTGACGCTCGACCGCCTTTGGGCCGCCGCCCTGCCGCACCATGTCCAGCGAGCTGCGAAAATCGGCAATGAGCCGAACCCAGGCATCTTTATTCTGTTTGAAGGAGGGCGCTTCGCGTTCCCTGGAGCCGATATGCGTTTCAATCATGTCAAAAGTCTACCGTTTCTTTTCCGGCAGGCTGTAATTCCGTCAGATATAGCCTGCGAGGCTATCTGGCAAACAGGGGTATACAACACGAGGAGCCTATGTCTCAAGTCGCAGGTCGCAGGTCAAAAGTCAGTCGCAAGTCGCAGGTCGCAAGTCAAATAAAGGCCGAAGGCCTAAGGCTTTCAGCTTTTAGCTATCAGCTTTAGGCTATCAGCTATCGTCCACAAGCAGTCTCCTCGGCCACGGGGATGAACAGTAGCTCTGTTTATTGCGCCAGGTACCGGTGCCGTATGATGTGACAACTATGCGCAGACGACTGGTAGCGGGCAACTGGAAGATGTACAAAACCCCTTCCGAGGCCAGGGTATGGTTTCGCGATCTGATCGCCAGGCTAGCCCCGACCCCGGCCGAGCCCGCCCTGATGGTACCCTACACTTCCTTGCCATATGCCGCGGAAATCCTCCAGGGCAGTGGGGTGTACTGGGGCGCGCAGGATGTCTCGGCCCATCTCGAGGGGGCTTACACCGGCGAGGTCTCGGCCAGGATGCTAGCCGACCTGGCTTGCAAATACACCATTGTGGGGCATTCCGAGCGGCGCAGCTACCATGCCGAGTCCGATGCGCTGGTAGCTGAAAAGGCCAGTCGCCTGCTCGAGCTCGGCATCACCCCCATTCTCTGTGTGGGCGAGCCGCTGGAAGTCCGCCAGAGCGGGGCCCATGTGGAATATACCCTGCGACAACTGGCCGGCAGCCTGGAGGGTATACAGCCATCCTCGGCGTCACAGCTGGTCATCGCCTACGAGCCGGTCTGGGCCATTGGCACCGGTCAGACCGCCACCCCCGAGGATGCCGAGGCCATGCACCGGGCAGTTCGCGGCTGGCTGATGGCCCGCTACGGCTCGGGCTTTGCCGACCAGTTGCGCATCCTCTACGGCGGCTCGATCAAGCCCGACAATGCCACGGCCCTCTTTTCCCAGCCCAATGTTGACGGTGGGCTGGTAGGTGGGGCCAGCCTGAAGCTAGAAGACTACTTGAAGCTGCTTGCTGCTTGACCAAAAGAGACTATGGAGCAGGCTCTTCCATCCTCGGCCATGCTATAGTTCAGTCTATGCCCGCTTGGCCGTTGTTGGTTTTATTCTTTGCGCTTGGCGCGTTTGCCCAGACGACCGATATTGTTCAGCGAACCTACCGCTGCGCGGGAGGCATCCAGATCAGGGCGGTTTACCAGAACCAGTTTGACCGGGTGGGGGTGGTCTTCAACCGCCAGACCTACGGGCCACTGTTTCGGGTAGAAGCACCCTCCGGCATCAAGTTTTCCGATGGCCGGGCCTCGTGGTGGACCAAAAGCACCGGCAATAACCAGGAGACCATTTTGATGAGCGAACGCACCGGACAGGTGCTGGCTCGAGGCTGTCGGCCGCTTCGGTAAAGTTACATGCACTGCACCAGGTCAGAGCCCACCACCCCCGGCAACAGTGGCTGGCTGCGCCTGATCAGCGGTTCTGCAAGATGCCTCTGGCTCAGGCCCGCGGGCCTTTGGCTTTATAGCACGTGACCAACTGGAGCAGTACCTCAGAGATAGTTGCCTCGAGGGGCGCTTTCCGCACTGTTGCGGCAGCTTGGGCGTATAGCCTCCACAGAACGTCTCGGCCCTAGCTCTGCACACTACACACAAGCGTATTCCGGGCTGGGTCTGCTTGCGGTAGACTCTCTTCGCATGCCAAGGCTTAACCCACGCACCCAGCTTTCGCAGGAGAGCGTCTTCTCCCGTATGAGCAGTCTGGCCGCCCAGCATGGCGCTATCAATCTGGGACAAGGCTTTCCTTCCAACCCCCCACCGGCTTTTTTGCTCGAGGCTGCGCGGCGGGCTATCGGTAGCGTTGACCAGTACACCCCGCCCATCGGCCTGCCCGCGCTGCGCGGGGCTATCGCCGAAGACCTGGGGGTGCCTGTCGAGGACGTGGTGGTGACGGCCGGTGGCACCGAGGCCCTGCACGCTCTGGCCCACTGCCTGTATGGGCCTGGTGACGAAGTGGTCATATTCGAGCCGTACTTCGATGTATATATTCCCCACACCCGGCTTGCCGGCGCAGAGCCGGTGATGGTACCCATGCGCCTGACCGACCGCTGGGAACTTGACCTGCCAGCTCTGGAGCGGGCCATTGGTGCACATACCAGAGCCCTGCTGCTCACCAGCCCCTATAACCCCACGGGCTCGGTCTTTTCCCGCAGTGAGGCCGAGCGCATTGTGGCCCTGGCCCGTCAGCACGACCTCTGGATCATCTGCGACGAGGTCTACGACGAGCTCTACTTTTCCGACCCACCCATCAGGCTGCGGCACCTCGCGCCCGAGCGGGTCTTTACCGTAGGCTCGGCAGGCAAGCGCCTCGAGGCCACTGGCTGGCGCATCGGCTGGGTCGTCACACCGCCTGGCCTGGCCCCGCTGGTCGCCGGAATGCGCCAGTGGAGCAGTTTTTGCTCGGCAGCCCCGCTACAGGCTGCGGTGGCCGAAGCCCTGCCCATTGCCCGCAAAGAAGGGTTTTACCAGCACCTGCGCGAGAGCTATGCTCGGCGCAAGGATCTGTTAGAACAGGGGCTCCGGTCCCTGGGCCTGACCACCTTTCCCTCTGAAGGAACCTATTTCCTGACCGCCATACTACCCGAGCTAGATCCCGAAGACCTGGTGCAAAAGGCCGGGGTGGCCATTATTCCTGGCTCGGCCTTCTATGCGCATAACCCCGCTCCCAAGGGGTTGTTTCGTCTTGCCTTCTGCAAAACCGCCGCCGAAATCGAGCAGGCCATAGAACGCTTGCGGGCCTACTTTTCAGATGGCTAATAGCTCATAGCTTATAGCGGATAGCAAAATGTCGCAGGTCGCAGGTCGCAGGTTAGAAGTTAGTCGAAGGTCTGTAGTCGAAGGTCGAAGGTCGCGGGTCAAAGGTCAGTCGCAAGTCCCAGGTCGCAGGTCTCAAGTCAAAAGCTATCAGCTATTGGCTATCAGCTATCAGCCATTGACCATAGGCTATCGACCATTGACCATCGACTCATTTTAGATGTCGCAGGTCGCAGGTCAAATAAAGGCTTTAGGCTTTTAGCTATCAGCTATCGGCTATCAGCTTTTGAACTGTACGCGGTGGATGTCTCGCCAGCAGGCAGCACTCAGAACCCTAGACCGCCAGGGCTGCCTCGAGCCTGCAAAGCTGGCAAAGCCCGCGGTACGCGGCTGTTGCATCGTGCGGGTGATCCACCAAGATCAGACTGGCCAGCCCGAAACAGCAGGCTGCCACACCGGGTGCTGCGCCTGGCTTAGCAGTGACAAACCCGGCGCGGTGCAACAAAACCGTACTCGTCAGACGGTTTCGGTGCTAGACTGCGACTGGGTAGCATGGCATAGCCGCGCACCCCAGACCCCACGCTTATGGAGAACAATCGGCCTTTACATCCATGCCTAGCGGTTCGCGAGCCGTTTAATACTTACTCCCACCTGCTGGGTGCGGTCCTGGGCCTGGTCGGCATGGTGGCCCTGCTGTTCTTTACCCAGGGCAACCTGGGCAAAATTGTGGGGGCGCTGGTATTTGGGCTGACTATGGTCTTGATGTATACCTCCTCGGCGCTTTACCACGCCCTGCGGGTATCTCAGCGGGCGCTGGTCTGGCTACGCAAACTCGATCACGCGGCAATATTCCTCTTCATTGCCGGAAGCTATACCCCGGTGCTGTTGCAGGCCCTGGAGCCCTCCTGGCGGCCCTGGGCGCTTGGGCTTGTCTGGGGTCTGGCGGTGCTGGGGGTGGCCCTCAAGCTGGTCACGCTCAAGGCCCCCCGCTGGCTGGATACCGCTACCTACCTGGGCATGGGCTGGCTGGCGGTCTTTTTACTGCCCAAACTGGCTCTGAACCCCTGGGCGCTGGGCTTTCTGATTGCTGGCGGCCTGGCCTATAGCCTGGGAGCACTGGTCTACGCCGCCAGATGGCCCAACCCCTGGCCCCGGCTGGTGGGCTTTCATGGCATCTGGCATGTGTTTGTGCTGCTGGGCAGTACCGGCATGTACTTTGCGGTCTTGTCGGTCTATCTGGCCTGAGCGGTACTGCCCTCAGGGGACCGGCTGGTATGGCCCGTCCTGCGTCGCAGGGCTTATCCAGAGCGGGGTAGAAGGGTTGGGCAGGTTGATGGCCACCCCAATCAGGCCCACCCCATCGGTAGAGACGCTGATGGGATCCGGGGTAGCGCCGCGCAAGTTTTGGGTGTTGCTGCCGTTGTAGGTCGCCTGGCTGCCCGCAAACCCTCGCACGTCCAGGCGGTATAGCCTGCCCCGGCGGTCGGTCAGAGTTGCTGCTGCCGCGCCGGTGTCGGTGGGCAGAATTTCCACGTTGTTGTTGGTCGCTACCCACAGGTAGCCTGCCCGGTCGAAGGCCAGTCCAAAAACCTGCTGCAAGCCCCTGTCCAGCCCGCTACCAGCGCCGATGGTCAGGCGGTGGCTGACCAGGGCTGGCTGCCACCAGGGGGCCGGGGTGAGGTTAGAGCCTGCCAGCGGGACCCGCAGCAATGTTTCGGGGATTGCGTTAGCATCGCGAAAAAGGTCGCCGCTACCCCCCGAGTTACCCCCAAAATCGCCCACCCAGATGGCCCCCCCACCGGGCTCGAGGGCCATGGTCACCGGCTTGGCGATGGCACCATAGTCGCTGCCGGGCAGGCTGATCTCCAGCCGAATATCCACCCACTGGCCAAGGTTACTCTCGCTCAGGCCCAGGTTGCCGCCATTGCAGTCGCCATTGGCGGCGTAAGAAATTCGGCTCTGGTTAAGTCGGTTGAGGAAAGAACGCTTCACCGGTGAGCTTTCCCCTGCGCGGGGGCTCTGGTATCCGCCCGA
The DNA here is from genome assembly GCA_041695225.1 of Deinococcota bacterium. GTDB lineage: Bacteria > Deinococcota > Deinococci > Deinococcales > Thermaceae > Meiothermus. Next base: position 12,353 of record JBGFRI010000023.1, on the reverse strand, counting down.
GGTAAACCAGAGGTTGCCGCCCGGGTCGAAGGCCAGGGCATGGGGTATTAAGAATGGGCGGTTGTCGCCGTTCTGGCCGGGGGTGTGCAAAACGTAGTGGTAGAGCCCGGTTCCCGCCCCCCAGATGCGGGTTCCGGCGTCGAAGATCTGGCCTGGCGCCGCGCGCAAGGCGCTGGCTGGCACACAGGCCAGCAGGCCCAGGAGGTCGTTAACCACCCATAAGTTGCCTCTGGCGTCGAAGGCCATATCGGCGGGCTCGTTGCCGTTCACATCCATGTTGGGGTCGGGGGTGACCCCTGCGGGCCAGCCCCAGACGGTCCCGTGTATGCGGGTATTGCCGGGTGCGGTCTCGGAAAGCTGGTTGGCTCGCAGGTTGGCCTCGCTTATGCGAACAATGCGGGCCCGGCTCGAGGCGCTCACATACTGATACAGCACATACATGTTGCCTTCGCGGTCGAAGGCGATGCGAAAGGGGCCGTGGCCGGCGGTGGGCCCAATAAAGTCAGTAAAACTGCTTGCGCCGTCGTCCAGGAAGTAGGCGGCGTTTAGCTCCCCGGTGCTGGTGCTGCCCCGGCCCCCATTGCTAAACCCCCCATTCCCCGCCACCCAGATGCGCCCGGTTCCGGCCCGCTGTGTCCAGCTGGCAAAGGTGGCCGCGAGCAGCGGGTTCTGGGCATTGCTGTGCACACCAACCTGACCGCCCAACCAGTAGCTCTCGACCCAGACGCCAGGCCGCACTGCGCTGGCGGTTAGGGTGTAAGCGCCGAAGGCCAGGCCATCAAAGCGCACCGAGCCGTTGCCGGTATGGGTGCGGGTCTGGCCGCCCGGCTGTAAGGTTACCGTTACCACATCATCCGGGCCCAGGTGCGACAGACCGACCGTAATAGCAGAGTTGGTAGCAGTATAGCTCAGGCTGCCGCTGCCCTGCCCGCCCACCGGCACTTCCACACTCAGCCGGGTGGCGCTGGGCTGCCAGGTTACGCCCGCCGCAACCACGCTGGCGGCTGAAAGGGTATACAGGCCTGCCGGCAGACCGGCAAAAAACCTGCTGGCATTCAGGGTTTCCAGCACGCTGCCATCGGGCCGGCTTACCATCACTCCAGCAGCAAAGTCCAGCACACCCTGCGGGGGAGTGATGTTTACGCTCAGGTCTCCAAAGCCCTGGGCATAGCTAACCGTTGCGCTGGTCTCCTGGCCCGCCGCTACCTCCACCGTCTGGGCCGACTGCGAAAGGGTGTAGCCCGGTGGCGCGGCCAGCGGGGTGAGGGTGTAGGCGCCGGGCTCGAGGTTCAAAACCACGCTTTCGCTCACCGTGCGAGAAAACCCATTCCCCTCCACCCGCACCTGCGGGGTAAAGCCAGCCACCGGCGGTGTAACGCTAAGGGCAAGGTACAGTTTTCCCGTAGCCGCAACGTATTCAATCGCTACCCGGCTGGTACGTCCCGCCAGCACCTGGCTGGTAGCGCTGGCACTGGCGCCGGCCGAGGCCGCTGCCGCCTGCCCATCCACAGAAATTCGGGCGCGGTAGGTGAAGCCGCCATCGGGCGTGATGGCTTTGGCAGTGATGGTATAGCTGCCTGGCTGCAGATCGACAAGGCGGGCCGGCCCGGCAGCCGCAAAACTGCTGCTAAAATCGGGGCCGCTAACCGTCACATTCGGGCTGCGGTCGGCGGGCGTGGCAATGTTGAGCTCGAGGGTCCCAGTGGTGGGGGGTGGCGTGCAGGCCGGGAGTATCAGCGCCAGCAGTCCGACCAGGCTCACACACCCAACAGCACGACGTAATGGAGCTCCATCAGGCACTTTGAAAGCCTAGTTTCTACAGCGTAAAGCCAGCGTTATGGGTGTTTTGTACTCCCTAACAGCCCTTTCCCCAGTCCATAACCCTCGCTAGGCCATACCCCCGACCAGCCTGCTACTACATAACGCTCTGCGTAACACAAAACTACGCGAAACCGGTAGGATTTGCACCACCAGGAGACCGCGCACAACCCGCCCCCTTACCAACAAGCTTGCTCGGTCAAAACAAAACCCCTCGCGCACGGCGAGGGGTGTGGAGGTTGAATGCCTTACTGAGTGGGTCGAGCGAACATTGGAGCATTAACTGGGGCAATGTTGAAGGCCACGCCGGTGAAACCCACCCCATCCACAGCCGAGGTAATCCGAACAGCCGGAGTTATGTCACGTGCAAGGGGTAGAGCTGGATCGGAACCGGAGCGAGTTCCGATGGTTACACCAAACAGCTTGCCCCGGCGATCCGTCAGAGCTGTACCCGGCAAGCAGACAGCAGTTTCACCGACACCTAGAGTAAAGCCGCACGGTGAGGTTGTGTCGGCAGTAGTGACGATGACGTTGTTGTTGCTAGCCAGCCACAACCGGTCCTGATTGTCAAAGGCAATATGGAAGGGCTGCTGCAGACCACGGTCGGTACCTGTACCATCGGGGATGGTTATGCGATCTAGCAGAAGGCCTGGCTCCATGAAGGCATCTCGCAGGGTAGTACCCGGTGAGATGCCAGCAATGCTAACCTGGATCAACGTTTCCTGAACAAAGTTGGCTTCTACCAACGTTGTTTCGGCAACTACGCGGCTGGAGTCACCAGGACAAACTGGACGGCTATCACCCGTACCTGGTGTAACGCAACGATACTTGGCAGTGCTACCACCATAATCGGCCACCCAGAGCGAGTTGCCATCGGGCGATAGGGCCAAGCCTGCTGGTTTGATAAAGGGCTCCCCGGGTCCAGCACTGTTGCTGATGTCAAGCAGTACATCTGGCGCAACGCGCACTACCCCACCCGAGCAAGTCAGGTCACGGGCATTAATGCGCGAAAGTCGAGCCAGGCGATTGGGCTCTAAGAGCACTGTATCGTCGGAGGTAAACCACAGGTTGCCATCACGGTCAAAGGCCAGTGCGCGAACAAAACGGTAGGTACCCTCAAGTGGGGTTCCTGTAAAGAAGTTTGGGGCAAGAATGGCCTGATCGAAGCTAGTAATTGTGGCACCAGGTAAGGTCAGCTGTGCATTGGAGATACAAATAATGGCGCTGCCTCGGTCATTAGCAATCCACATGTTGCCACTGCTGTCAAATGCAATGTCTGAGGGTTCCACCTCTTCATTACCGTCGGGTGGGGGAACACTAATTGCACTTCCCAAAATCGCCTTATTGCCCGGAGCATTAGCGGCCAGATTGCCAGTGCGCAGGTTGCCTTCGGAAATGCGGACTATGCGGGCAGGCGTACCACCAGGGAAGGTCTGGTAAATCACATAGGCATTACCGTGACGGTCAAAGGCGGTTTTGAAATAGCCTTCCGTCGACGATGTGCCCGTCGTAGGCGAGAAATTGCTCAGGGATGCCCCAGTTGCGATGGCGGCGTCAGAAAGGCTGTAAATAGCATTCAAGCCTACCGGTGCAAAAATACCGTTGCCGGCGATAAACATCCTGCCGGTCTCGCCTCTGGCAGTCAAGGGAAGATTTGCGCTGGGCGTGTGGGACACGGGCGAAGGCTCGAGGGCCACACCGGTAGTACTGAAATAAAAGCTATCTACGGTGGTACCCGCAACCACAGAGGTCGCGGTCAGTGTATAACTACCAAATCGAGGCACAGTGATGGTGGCACTACGGTCAGTTCCGGTGATCGTTGTAGGAGCCACGGAACCGGGGCCGCCGGTGAGCACAATGACACTGTTAGCATCGGCAGGGGCCACAGGCAGGCCAGTCAGGTTGACCGTGACGGTGGGCCGGCTGTAGGTGAGGGTGGCGCTGCTGGTGCTGTTCGAAGCTACGGAAAGGGTGGGCTGTGAAAGCGTAACAGCGTAGTCCTGGTCGCCGTTTCCTTCAATGGCGTTGGCGGTGATGGTATAGGTTCCGGGGGGCAGGTTATCGAAGGTTACACTGCCATTTGCGGTGAAGGTGCGGGTGATGGTGGTGGTTCCCTGAGTGAGGGTAACCGTAACTTCGTTGGGCAGTGTTGATACCAGACCCGCCACGGTAATGGTCGCCGCGCCAGGGTTAAGCGTATAGGCCAGGTTTACCGCAGCCTGTTGGCCTGCCGTCACGGTTACGGTAGCTCCGTTTTGGGCGCTAGCATAGGTCGAGCCGTTTAGGGTGCGGTTGGGCACCTCGAGGGTGTAGTTCCCTGGGGGCAGGTTGTGGAAGTCTAACTCGGTGGCTGTCGAGCTGGTTGGGGGGCGTACAGTTCCGTCGGGGTTTCTAAGGGTGACCTCAGGACTAAGGCCAGTGGGCAGGCCGGGGTTGGTCAGGTCTATGCGAATGGCGCCACTTTCGGCAACGTAGTTTACATTATGGGTCGTGCGGCGGCCCGCCTCCACCCTAAGGGTAGCGCCAGTTCCACCGTAGCCAATTCCTGCCACTACCACCTGGTTAACCACTACCTGGTACTCGCCTGGCTGCAGGTCGGCAAGCACGGTAGCTCCGGTTGTGGCCACAGCCCTGTCGGTAGACGGGCCGGTGACCCGCACATCCGGGGTCACGCCGGCAGGCGCAGCAACGGTGATTTCCAGGGTGCCGGTGGTGGGCGCAGGCCCAGGGCAGGCGGTGAGCATCAGCAAAAGAGCACCGGCGGTCAGAAACCAAAGCGTTCGTTTTATTTGCATCTGAATCCTCCTGATGCAGAGGCTAGGCTTTTGCGCGTAATCGGGGCGTTATAAGCGTTGTTGCGATGCGGCTGGGCCTTTGGTGCGCTTCATTACCTGGCCCCAACAGCCCCTGCCAGCAACAGCCTCGTAATAACGCCCTCTGTAACGAAAGAGCTGGCGCTTGTCCAGTGCGTCTTCATTAGGCCGCTTCAGATCACGGTGCAGTTTCTTGCGCAACTGCGCAAACGAAACGGGGCTGGAAAAACCAGCCCCTTGCAGCGAAAATGTGTGCTTATCGGGTATGGTGAAAAAACTTATGGGAGCTGGTAGATGCGGCCTCCAGGGTTTGGCGCAGGCGCACCCGCAGTGCCCACCCACAGCCTGCCGCTGGCATCTACGGCCAGACTGGTGATGTTGCCTGCCAGGCCGGTGATGGTGATGGGAAGGGTATCGGCTGGAATGGAGGTGAGGCCGGTGCTAAGCCTGAGTATGTTGTTGGTGGTTCCATCTGACTGGGCCACATAAAGATTGGTACCGAAAATGGCCAGATCTACCGGCGAGGTGAGGGCCGCGCCAGTGAAGCTGGTGACTCCTGGGGAATTCACGTTTAGCATTTCATTATGTGGGTTGCCCGTGGCTGTAACCCCGGGGCAGGCCCCGCCGGTACGAATCTCGCTAAGTCGAAGCCTGACCAACCTAGCACTGCCGCCAGTACCGCCTGCAAGCCACAGGTTACCGGCCCCGTCCAGAGCCAGCGTGCTTGCTCCGGCAACGGCAGTGCCGTAGTAGTTCACTCCGGGCGTTCCGATATTCCCCGGCGTCGGGATGCCCGCCGACTGTGTAGCGGCAGAGTAGCAAACCAGACGACCGGCAGGTGGACGAGGCACTATTCCATCAGCCACCGCGCGGGCTTCACTGGTAGGGTCCAGCACCCACAAATTGCCGTTGGCATCCACAACCATGTCGGAAGGTGCCCGCAGGTTGTAATCGGAGACTGGCGGGTTACCGTAGCTGAAAGCGCCGTTGGTAATGGCCAGTTCCACCGGAGAGAAAAGGTTGTTTACTGCGGTCGAACGATCAAAGCGATTGATATAGGTACTACTAGCTGGGGGAGGGTCGCCGCGCCTGAGGTCGTACAACGTTCCAGCCGGGGAGAAGGCCAGTCGGGCCAGCCCAGCCTCGGGCGTCAGCTGGGCAGTGGGAATACTGCCGCCGGTTCCCAACAGGTCGCTGGGCTCGAGGTAGAGCCGTCCACTGGGGTCGGCTGAGGTGTTGGCGTTACCAGTGGCATAAAGCCGGCCTTCCCCTGCGCCGCCCCCCGGCAAAAAGGCCAGGCTGCCAATACCAAGGGTGGAAGTGAAGGTTCGGCTGGGGCTTACCGCGCTGGAGGGGGGCCGGGCAGTATAGACCACGGCTACACTGACCCTTGCATTTGCTGCGACAGTGGCGGTAACAGTACTGCCGGTTCCTGCGGCAGCGCCTACCGATACAGTGCCCATGAAGGTGGTGCCCGCGGCTGTAACATCAGCGGCGGTAATGGTGTACTCGCCAGGGTTCAGGTTTAGGGGGCTGGGCGGGGTCTCGGCAAGGATGCGGACAAAGCCGCCGGGGCCGGTTATCTGGACGTCGCCGTCCACGCCAGCAGGGGTGGTGATGGTGACCTCGAGCTGGCCCGTCTGCGTACCTGCCGACGGACAGGCGGTTAAGAGCAGTGCCAGCACGGCCAGAAGGGGTGTCCAGCGCATCTTCACTATGTGGCTCCTTTAGGTCTGGCCGGTGGGCCAAGGTTGTGCCAATTCTAGCCTTTAGGGCTGGACAAAGTAGTCCTGGTGGGCGTTATTATCGCAGTTAAGCCCAGTTTCTGGACCGGCCACAGCCTTTACGCCCAAAGGACACCAGGCCAGGAAAAACTGGCCGGGGATGACAGACCGCAACGTGGCCCGGGGTAAGGGCCTGGCGTTAACCGCCGGAGTTTGAAGAAACGCAGTTGTTACACCAAGCTACCGTGCACCCAGATACAAGCCCCGATCAGGGCGCGCGAGCAGATTTAGTCTGGCTTAGAGCTAAAAGCGTATGACGGCCTCGTCCACCTTGCCCAGCAACAGCATGGAGGCGAAAGTAGCGGCGGTGAGAATAATCAGCACCAGGGAAATGGCAATAAAGCGGAGGTCGGCATTTGGGGTCTGGGCCTCGAGGGTGCGGGGGCGCAAAGCCGCATACAAAAGCCAGGTGACCAGAATTGCGCCGATGGTGAACAGGATGATGTACAACACTCTATTCCTCCTAGTGAAGGGGCTGGTGCCCCCGGCCGCGCCGGTACTCAGGGGCCTTGCCCAACCGCTGGCCACTGCATCTGCCAGGCCTCGAGCAAGGCTTCAAGACTTCTATCCAAGCCTACCAAACCCAGGCCAAAAGTGGGAATACCCTGTTCCCAGCCAACAGCCCCCACCTTGGGCCCCTCGATTAGGGGTAGTGGGGCCGGTGCGGGGGCTTCCCAGGGAGCATAGGCCCTGGGCTCTTGGTACGCGAATCCGGGACGCAACTCTACTTCAAGCTGTCTGGCCTGGCGTGGGTCGTCCCAGGCCACCCACTCCCCCTCCGATATTTCTTTGCGGCCAGGATAGGCGATGCCCAGTCCCTCACCCGGCTGCACTACCAGCGCCCGACCGGGGCTGGCCCAGTGCAGCGCCCTGGCGAAGGGCGCGGCGTGGCCCTGGGAGATGTCCAGCCCCAGTACCATGCGCCCCTTAAAGCGCCTGGGCAGCAGGGGCAACACCTCTTCTACCATCGCTTTGCTCATCCACAGCAACAGGGTCTGGCCCCCGTGAGCGCCCTCGAGCCAGGCATAAAAGCTGCCAAACTCGTCGGTCAGCGTTCGGGTACGTTCTACCAGGAGCGACTCCAGCCAGTCGGTATGACCCATGACGGTCTGCACAATAGCAGAATATCTGCCTTCACAGGTATATTTGTCGCAAGTGGACTACCTGCGTTTCGACCCGGCCCCAAGAGCAGCGCTGGCCCAGCGGTTTGTCTGGGAGGTTCCGGCCAGTTTCAACCTGGCCCAGGCCACGGTAGAGAAAGCTGCCGCTCAGCATCCGGGCCGCATCGCCCTGATTGAGCCGCAACTAAAGCGGCAGACCACTTTTGCCGATCTGCACACCCTTTCCAGTCGCCTGGCCAACGCTCTAAAAGCCCTGGGCTTAAAGCCCCTGGACCGGGTAGGGCTGCTGATGGGGCCCTCGCTCGAGCTGGCCCTGGCCCACCTGGCCATCTACAAATGCGGCGCCATTGCCATGCCGCTATCGGTGCTGTTTGGGCAGGACGCCCTGCAGTATCGCCTGGAGCACTCGAGTGCAGCCTTTTTGATTGCCGAACGCCAAACGCTAGAGACCCTGAACCCCGACCTGCCACAAGAAATCCGGGTCATCTACCAGGATCAGATTCTGGATCTGCTACAGGCTGCCGATCCCCATTTTACTCGGCCCACCACTCACGCCGACCATCCGGCCATCCTGATCTATACCTCCGGCACCACCGGCAAGCCCAAGGGTGTGCTCCTACCCCACCGGACCCTGATAGGACATCTTTCCGGCTTCCGGATGTTCTGCAATTTCCCAGGGCAAGAAGCCATATTCTGGTCGCCAGCAGACTGGGCCTGGATTGGGGGTCTGTTGAATGTGCTGCTATGTGCCTGGGCAAACGGGTACACAGTTGTGGCCTACCGCTTCAGGGGCTTCGACCCCCAGGAAGCGCTGAGTCTGATGAAAAGCCAGGCGGTAACCCATACCTTCCTCTTCCCTACTGCCCTAAAGCTCTTGCGCCAGCTAGACCGGGTCGAGGCGCTACCCTCGCTATTAAGCATCCACTCTGGGGGCGAGCCGCTGGGGGCCGAGATTCTGGCCTGGGTGCAGGGAAACTTTGGCCTGCCGGTCAACGAGTTTTATGGCCAGACCGAGGCCAACCTGCTTGCAGGCAACTCCTACACCACCGACCCCATCCGACCGGGTTCGATGGGGCTGCCTTATCCCAGGCATCGGCTCCAGATTATTGACGAATCCGGCCAGCCGCTGCCTCCGGGAGAGGTGGGTGAAATAGCCCTCCTGACCCCCGATCCAGTTGCCTTCCTGGGTTACTGGAACAACCCAGAGGCCACGCGGGAAAAATTTATCGGCCCCTACCTGAAGACCGGCGACCTGGGCAGCAAAGACCCCGACGGCTACCTCTGGTTCAAGGCCCGCGCCGACGACCTGATTAAGGCCGCCGGGTACCGCATCAGCCCTTTTGAGGTGGAAGAGGCCCTCCTGCACCATCCCGCCGTGGCAATGGCTGCGGTGGTAGGGGTGGCAGATGCCGACCGCGGCCAGCGCATCGTGGCTCATGTGAAGCTCCGCCAGGGACACACGGGTACACCAGCCCTGAAGCAGGCCCTGCAAGAAGAGGTACGTAAGCGAGTTGGACACCATGCCTACCCCAGAGAGGTCCACTTTGTCAACGAACTACCCCTGACCACCACCGGCAAGATTCAGCGTTTCAAGCTGAGGGAGTAAGGCAGTATGAGGCTGATAGCTGATAGCCGATAGCTGATAGCTAAAAGCCTTCAGCCTTCAGCCTTTATTTGACCTGCGACCTGCGACCTGCGACATTTTGCTATCCGCTATAAGCTATGAGCTATTCGCCATAGCTGAGTATGATTGGGGAGCTGTGCGCTACCTGCTTGTTTCCGATCTTCACGGCAACTGGCCGGCCCTGGATGCCGTCATCAAGGAAGCCCGCGGCTACGACCAGGTGCTATTCCTGGGCGATGCGGTGGGCTACTACCCCGACGTAAACCGGGTGCTGGACTGGTTGCGTTCGGTGAACGCCAGGGGAGTGATGGGCAACCACGACATCTGGTTGCTACAGATAGGTGCCATGCAAGTTGATGGGCCGGTGCTGGAAATTCTGGCCTGGCAGGCCGAGCGCATCAGCCCCGAGAACCGCGAGTACCTCTCCAGCCTGCCCTGGGTTGCCGAGGTCGAAGGGGCCCTGATGGTGCACGGCAGCCCGCTGGACCCCCTGGCCTACCTCGAGGAGGTCGAACAGGCCCGCGAGGTGTTTGGCAAAGTAAACCACCGCTGGATACTACACGGGCATACCCATCTGGCCGGAAGCTACCTGAGCCTGGAAAACACCACCGTGCGCGGCGCGGCCTCTGCCCTCGAGGCAAAAAACCCCCAGGGGCGCTGGGTGCGCTACCAGCGCTACGCCAACGGGGGCGAGCTTATTGTGGTGCCCAGGGCCAGGGCCATCGTCAACCCCGGCTCAACCGGCCAGCCCAGAGACGGCGTTCCCGGCGCCGCCTATGCCATCTGGGACGCCGAGGAAGACATGGTGGAGTTCTTCCGCGTCAAGTATAACCTCGAGCACATACTCGCCCGACTCCACCACGAGCAGTTTCCCATGTGGCTCTATGAGCGGCTGGTACTGGGGAAGTGAGGGAGGCTGGTCTTCTGCCCTACCCAGATTCTCTATGGAAATCCTAGGACATCAAAACATTCTGAAGCTGCTGCCCAGGCTGCGCTCACAGACTCTTTTGTTTACCGGCCCAGAAGGGGTGGGGCGCCGCACGGTAGCCAGGTGGTTTGCCGGCGGGCTTAACTGTGAGCAGGGTTTTCCGCCCTGTGGCGGCTGTGCTTCCTGCCGCCTGGAACCCCACAGCGACTATCTGGAAATTGCCCCCCAGGCCGAGACCAAGACTGGCAGAAGAGCCCGCGTACCGCAGATCCGCCTCGAGCAGATCGCCCCGCGGGAGGGAGGCGATGAGCAGAACCTGCTGGACTGGATCGTCACCTACCCGCGCTTTAGGGCCAAGGTAGCGGTAATAGACGGGGCGCACTGGCTGGGAGAACCTGCCGCCAACGCCATGCTAAAGGTGTTGGAAGAGCCGCCTGCTTTTGCCCGCCTGATTCTGCTGGCCCCCAGCCGCGAGCTGGTGCTGCCAACCCTGGTCAGCCGCAGCCTCGAGGTTGGTTTCGCTCCGCTGCCCCAGGCCCTGCTGCAAACCCTTAGCACCGACCCCGAGGTGCTGGCATTTGCCCAGGGGTCGCTTGGCAAAGCGCGCTGGGCACTCGACCACCCCGCAGAGTTTGGCCGGCTGACCAGCCGTACCCAGGGTGTACTGGAAGCCATGCGGGCCGGCCCCGCCCAAACTCTGGAAGCCCTCAGGTTACTGGGTGAGCTAGAGGATGGCCTGCCTTATCTGGCCCGGCGGCTTGGACAGACCTTGGCAGTAGAAAGCCCGGCCTACCACGAAGCCCTAAATGATTTGAGCCGCGCCCAGGATGCACTTTCGGCCTATGTAGGGGAGGAGCTGGTGCAGACCTGGCTGGCCTTAAAGCTGTCGCGGCTCTAGCTTTTCAAAGCCAGTGTGCTTTAATCTGGACAGGCAGTATGCACCTGCTATCTGCCGAATGACCACTCAACTGGCCCGGTGCAGCGCCCGGGCCCCCAAGCCGAGGAGGTTTTAATGGAATGTGTCGGCGTGCGATTTGCGCATGGCCCCAAAATTTACAACTTCAAGGTTAGCCACGAGCCCCCGCCGGTAGATAGCTGGGTTGTGGTGAAAACCAGACGGGGGCTGGAGCTAGCCAAGGTACGCACCAGGCCACGCCTGAACCACGCCGTGGGGGAGGTAGTGCGGCTGGCCACCCCCGAAGACCTGAGCAATCATGCCAGCCTGAAGAGCCGGGGTGAAGAGGTGCAGTGGTGGCTCAAGGCCCGGCTGCGGCGGGAGGGCGTCCAGGCCAAGGTGCTGGGGTGCGAGTTCACCCTGGATGGAAACCACATTCTGGTGCATTACTCGGCCGATGAACGGATAGATCTGAGGCGCTGGGTCAATGAGCTGAATAAGCTGGGGGGCGCTCGAGTAGAGTTCATTGCTCTGGGCCCCCGCGACCAGACCGCACATCTGGGAGCGCTGGGGGCCTGTGGGATGGAGTCGTGCTGCTCGACCTGGCTACAAGACTTTACCCAGGTCTCCATCAAGATGGCCCGCGATCAGCAGCTCCCCCTGTCTCCCGAGAAAATCTCGGGGCCGTGCGGGCGCTTGCTGTGCTGTTTGCAGTACGAGCACGACCACTACCAGGAGCTTCTGGCCGACCTGCCCCGCAAAAACGCCAAAGCCTGTAGCATCCAGGGCACCTGTGGCAAGGTCGCCAAGCTGAACCCGCTGGCCGGAACGGTAGACTTGATTACCGATGAGGGCAGCTGGGTTACGGTACACAAAAGTGAGCTAAAGGCCGAGTAAGCGTTATGGCTAATAGCTCATAGCTTATAGCCGATAGCTAAAAGCGGTTGTTGCTATCGGCTATCGGCTTCTCAGAGGGCTGTCTGGCTACCGACCCCACCAGCTATATAACCTGACGCCGATTGCCTCCACTTGGCGCAGCTACTTTGGCACGGGCCACGCAGTCTGGTTCACTGCCAATCGCTGTTTCTTGTAAGCCTATGTAGAAAACCCGCCATCACTGCAGGTAGGCCCTTGGGCCGACAAAGCAGTCCAGGAGAGGGTCGAAAGTCCATTAGCCGGCGGGGTGATCTGGATTGCTTCCCCTTCGGCTACGCCTCAGGCTCGCAATGACGAGAAAAACCTATTCCTGTCGTCTGTATGACAAACTGGTATCAGGTTCAAGGCGTAGCCCTCCGATCGTCTGCCCCTGTGGCTTGGCAATGAACTGCTCGCCTTGGGCCTAACCAAGCAAAGGCTGCTCAGGCCTGATA
>JBGFRI010000004.1:0-117682 GCA_041695225.1 Deinococcota bacterium | reverse complement strand
TTCTTCCCTGAGCAGTTCCAGGACAACCTGCGCTTTGAAACTGGCTGAGTGGTTCTTTCTCATAAACTAGTGTCGCTTAGAGCCTGCGGTTTTCGTGTCCAGTTTATGGGGTCCATTATCACCTGGTCTTTCATATCGCCAGCTAGGTTACGGCTTTGCCGGAATCGCGTAAGCGACTCGCCTAGTGGAGGATGGCTGGCTAAACGAGGATATTCAGCGCAAGGAACCCATCTTGTTCACCTTCCCAGACCTGCTCAGCACCGGGGGCGGCCCAGAGTACGCGGCGTTTTCGCTGAAGACGCTGCTGGACTACTGGCGGGCGGTGGAGCAGAGTACCCTGGGCTATCTTGATTCCCTGACCGCCGGAGAATTAGAACGGGTGGTAACCCTGCACGACAACCCGAGGCAACGCTACACCCTTGATGGCCTGCTATGGCACGTGATGCTGCACGAGATACGGCACACCGCGCAAATCGTGATTCTGTTGCGTACCCAGGGCATCAAGCCACCTTCGCTTGATTTGTTGTTCTATCTGCCGTCGGCTTAGCCAAACTGCAACCGCCAGATGTGTTGTACAGCCCTGGAATCGCTTAGTGGGTGTTCGAGAAATCTCCTCTCCCCTGGTGGGAGAGGCTGGGTGAGGGGGGTAAGCGGAGCGAACCATGGCGTCTTTGGCGTCATTCAACCCTCACCCAACCCTCTCCCAAGCTTGGAGAGGGGGCCCGGAGTGCCGCCTTCTCAGCTGGGGTCTCAATTGAAAATTCTCCTCAGGAGTTGCCCATCCGTCCCGAAGGACCCCGGAGCATGAAGCGGGGCTGACGCTTCATAAAAGACGCCGCAGGTCGCAGGTCAAGTGCTCCTATCGTCGCAAGTCTAAGGTCTAAGGTCTAAGGTCTGCGACGGCCTCACGTTCTGGCCTTCGACCTTTGTCTTCAGACCTTCGACCAGGCGCGTTAGCGCCTGTTTCGCAGGTCGCAAGCCAAAAAGACCTGAGACTTGAGACGCTTCATAAAAGGGTGGGTGTCATGGTAATTTCTCAATACCCACTAGTGGTCCGTTCCATAAGTGCCATTTCGATTTTTGTGGCAATCAAGTGGGGTTTGTGCGTATGATTTACCGGTGCACAATGGACGGTAGTGCGTATGCGTTTGAGACCCAAGGTGATCGAACTGGCCCAGGATTACCGCAAGGCCCACGCACCCCTCACGCCCGAACGTCTGGCCGGGGGCATTGGAGCAAGTCTGTCCTATGGCCGGCTACCCGAGGGCAAGTTTGGGGCCTTTGAGCCGAAACAAAGGCATATTCTCATTGATCAGGACTCTAGCCCAAAGCGCGCCCGCTTTACCCTGGCCCACGAGGTGATGCACTTCCTGATCCAGCAGGACGACGACCTGCTATCCGACCTGCACGATGCCTACCAGGGCGCCGAGCTAGAGCGCCAGCTCGAGGCCCTGTGCAACCTGGGGGCCGCCGAAATGCTGCTTCCCGGCGAGATGGTGGACGCTGCCCTGGCCCAGAAAGGCCAGAACCCCAGGCTGGTGCCAGAGTTGGCCGAGTTGCACCAGGTTTCAGAGGAAGTGGTTATCATCGCGCTGGCCGAACGCGGCCCCACCCCTTCGATTGTCTTGATGGCGGGCAGTAAACCCTTGCGGGTCTATTTCAGCGCCAAGCACCCCCTCATTGTCAACCGCGTCAGTCGGGGCACTGGCTTTCGCCGCAACGACCCGCTGGTGGTTGCGTTCGAGACCGGCCTGCCCCAGAAGACCAGAACCACCCTGCCCAACCACGCAGTCTGGTATAACCTCGAGGCCTACCCCAGAGGCGGGCGGGTCTATGCGGTCTATAAAGAGTTGAAGAATTAGTCCAAGGTCTAAGGTCTGCCACGGTCTCGCGTTCTGGCCCTCGACCTTTGTCTTTCGACCTTCGACCATGCGCGTTAGCGCATGTTTGGCCTTCGACCTTTGCCTTCAGACCTTCGACCAGCTGTGACATGGCCCTGTGAGCCACACTCGGGTAAGCTAACCTGGTATGGAGCCCAGACACCCCATCCCCACGGTCGGCGCACTGGTACGGGGCCCCTCGGGCCGGGTGCTGATTATCAAACACACCAAGTGGCGGGGCTGGTGGGGCGTGCCGGGGGGCAAGATTGAGTGGGGTGAAGCACTGGAAGCCGCGCTGAAGCGCGAGTTTAGAGAAGAGGTGGGGCTCGAGCTTACAAATATTCGGTACGCAATGCTTTTGGAGGGCAGGTTCGACCCTCAGTTTCAACGGCCCGTGCATTTTTTGTTCATCAACTACTTTGCCGACAGCCAGGGCGAAGCCATTACCCCCAACGAAGAAATTGCCGAGTGGGCCTGGGTTTTGCCAGAGGAAGCCCTGGACTATCCCCTGAACAACATCACCCGCACACTGATCGAGGGGTACCTTGCCTCAGCCTCAGGAGGCGAATGAGCCGCGTGGCGCTGGTGACCGGCTCCGCCAGGGGTATCGGGCGGGCCATTCTGCTGGCCCTGGCCGAGAAGGGTTTTGATGTGGCGGTGCATTATCGCCATAGCGAGACAGAAGCTGAGCAGACCCGCCTCGAGGCCTTAAAGCTGGGAGTCCGGGCCATCCGGTTTGCGGCCGACGTTACCCAGGTACACCAGGCACAGAACCTGATCCAGGCGGTGGCAGAGCAGCTGGGGGGCCTGCAAGTTTTAGTCAACAACGTGGGGGACTACTTGAAGAAGCCCATTGACCAGACCACCCCCGAGGAATGGCACTGGATGCTGGACTCCAACCTCAATGCGCCTTTTTACCTGACCCAGGCTGCTCTCCCCTATTTGCGCAAAACCGGGTATGGGCGGGTGGTCAATATTGGTTTTGCTGGCGCTCACAATTTGCTGGCACGCTCGGGTATAACTCCGTATGTGATCGCTAAAACTGGGTTGATTATTTACAGCAAATCGCTGGCCAGGCAGGTGACCGGCACAGGGGTAACGGTAAACGTGGTCTCGCCCGGTGTGACCGAAAACTCCGTCTCCAAACCGGTAGACGAGGTTCCCATGGGCCGCCTGGCGCGGCTTGAGGAACTGGCTTCAGCGGTTTTGTTCTTTGTGGACGAAGCCAATGGCTATATTACCGGGCAGATTGTAGAAGTATCGGGGGGATGGAATCTGTAAAATACAAGCCCTTACGACTGCTCTACACGTATTTTTCCCTGAATGGGTAATAACCAGGTCCTGTACATCTCACGAAAACATGCCTCTGGCTTACGTTCAGTTTTTGTATAAGATGGCATGCTAAAACCCGCAGTTGGTTTAGACTGCTTAAGTTCCTGAGCCAGGCCGGAGGGAGGTGGTTCGGGGGCTGCGATAGAGCGTTCCCTTCGCACTTGGTAACCGTCAGACTCCTCGAGGTTGCTGACGAAAAGGAGACTACCCTTGCTTACGTACAACAAGCAAATCCTCGAAATACCCCTTCCCAAAGAAGACAAAAACGGCATCAAGAAGGCCTATCTGTTTCCCAACATCTCCGGCGCAGAACCCGTCATCAGCCGCCACTACGATGCCGATTTCCGCCCCGATGCGGCCTACAAAGGCACTCTGCCCGATATGACCGAGACCGTAGACTCGGTGGAGGGCGCCAATGTCGCCATCCAGCAGGTAGGCATCTCGGGCTTCAGGCTGCCACTGCGGTTTGCCTCCCCCGGGGGGGAGGCCCTGACCCTCGAGGCCAGAATCACTGGCACCGTCTCGCTGCAGGCCAACCTCAAGGGCATCAACATGAGCCGCATCATGCGCACTTTCTACGCCCGAAAGGAAGAGGTCTTCAACCTCGATACCCTGGGTAATATAGTGCAGGACTACCAGCGTGAATTGGGCAGCCTGAGCGCCCGCCTCAAGGTTGCTTTCAGCTATCCCGCCCTGGTGCCTTCGCTGCGCTCGGGGCTGGAAGGCTATCAGTTTTATAGTGGCAGCTACGAGGCCGTCTGCGAAGGTAATGGCCTGGTTCGACGTTACGTCGAACTCGATTTCGTATATTCTTCAGCCTGTCCCTGCTCGGCCGAGCTGGCCGAGCACGCCAGCGAGACCCGGCAGGCCTACGCCATCCCCCACAGCCAGCGCTCTAAGGCCCGCATCAAAGTAGAGGTAGCCCCCGACACTGTGCTGCACCTGGAAGACCTGATCCAGCATGCCCGGCTGGCCCTTAAGACCGAGACCCAGGTCATGGTCAAACGAGAAGATGAACAGGCCTTTGCCGAGCTTAACGGGGCCTATGTGAAGTTTGTGGAAGACGCTGCCCGTCTGGTTTACGAGCAGCTAGTATCCGATAAACGCATCCGTGACTTTCAGGTGGCCTGTTCGCACCAGGAGAGCCTGCACTCTCACGATGCTGTTTCGGTAATTGCCCGGGGCATACCGGGTGGCTTCCGCGCCGACTTCACCGACTTTGCCAGCCTGGCCTGCTAGTTGGTCAGACCAGTCTCAGGTTCCAGACTCCCGCGCCGGAGCAGTCTGGATTAGTTACTCCCATCCCCGGCCATGCCATTGTCCAGTCTATGTTCGTGGGCAGCCTGCTCCAGAGCGTTCCAGGCCAGGGTGGCACACTTAACCCGGGCGGGCAGTTTGTGTACCCCGGCCAGGGCTGCCAGGTCACCAAGCTCGGGGGCTGGTGAAACCCCATCCACGACCATGGCCTTGAACTGCTGCTCCAGGGCCAGCGCCTCGGCCCAGCTCTTGCCCCTGATCAAACCGGTCATCAGCGAGGCCGAGGCTTGCGAGATGGCGCAGCCCTGACCACGGAAGCGCAGGTCCGTAATCCGGTCCCCATCGGTCAGGACCATCAGCTCAATCTGATCGCCACAGGAGGGGTTGTCGCCCATCACCCGCAGGTTGGCAGCGGGCAACTCGCCGTAGTTTTGCGGCGACTTATAGTGGCGCAGGATAATTTCCTTGTATAGCTCTTCCAGGAGGCTCATGGTCCGCTATCATTGTAAAACGATCTGGTGATCTGTTGGGCCATTCGTGCCTGGTACAGACTGGCGATAAGAGACCCCCGGGCAGACTGGCAGCGATCTTTGCAAGCCAATTCAGGCCACCAGAAACAGATTTCGAGCACAGGCGTCGCCTGCTGTCTTACGCCCGTCCTTACCGCTTTGGCCTGCTGCTTGCAGATGTGGCTAGCCTAGCCGGGTTCAAACCAGCTTTGGAATAGAGCAACCCCTCTGGCCAATGTAGCTATCGAGCGCATTGTAGTGGCCCCAAAGGTTTTGCTCGGCTACGGGAAGGGCATTCGGCTTTCTTAGGTGGGCGACTAACTGGGAGTGATAAACGAGTATGTGCTCGCAGCCCCGCCTACAAGAACGACAACTGCCGACTGAACGGCCCAGGATGAGCTGGGGCAAGGCCGAAGAGGCGAGCGGGCCTTGCCCAGGGGACCCCTTTCGGCTGAGGGCCTCATCCAGCCCTGTGACGGTAATGCCCCGGTTTCAGACCCAGCCTAGCAGTGCCGTTGGCCTGAAATGTCAGACGCAAAGGTACACCCGCATCCTGTATTCGGCTTGATCTAAGGCTTTGAAAGGTTTTGTTGATGGAGCAAGTACCTAAAGCCAGTTAACTTGCCATCACTGCCCCGGCTCGAGACGAACGGTCACGGTCTGCCAGGTGGTCTCTACTGCCAAAGCGCGTACCTCCGCCGTTACTCCATCTGCCTTTAGTGTGACCAGGTTATCTGCCCAGGTGATCACTGGCTGGTCTGCTAGCCCAGTGACAGTAAGTACGCTTACACCAGTGAAGAGCGGGTGTTCACCAGCGGCCTGTGTGAGCGCAGCCCGCCCAAACACCTCAATCCTGCCGGCCTGGCTGCCCAGCCGGAGGAAACGCTTATGCAATACGTCATTAGGGGCTACGATCTGTACGTTGAGGGGATCAAAGCCTTGCGGGAAGAGTGGTGTGTCAGGGGCCAGAAAGACCAGCCGCCAGCCTGGCTGTTCAAAAAATAACTGCCGCAGTTCGGCCCGTCGCTCGCGCAAAGTTTCGATGTCTTTGGCGGCCTCAGCATGGGTGCGAGCGAGCTCTTCTGGTGTGAAGACACAGGTCGGAGCATCGTATGTACGAGTTGCCAGTGCCTGGTCAAGCAGAAGGTCCAGTGAGGTCAAATCGTTTTGCTCGAGGTCTGTCTGCCAGGTGCTCGAGAACTTATCTAAAAGCCGTGCAAGGGCCAGGCCGGTCCGGTATGCTCTCAGCCGGACTGCCTCGGGTGCAAACTCTTCCTCCGGCAGTATGGCGCTGTCCGGCTCTCCTTTTGCCATATGTTCCACATAGGAGGCAAGGCCTTCGAACAGCTCGATCTGGCGTTCATACATAGCCAAACCCTGCGAAAGTATGCCGAAGCGCTCCTTTCGCAGTTCCAGGGAGGCTCGAGCCCAGCCAAGAGCCTGATCCCGTGTGCTGGACAGCAGGGCACGGCGCAGTGCCTCTGTCTCTAGGCGCCGCAGTGCAAGCAGTTGGGCGTCGTCTACCGGGTAGGTAAAGAGCTCTGCTTCGTTAGCGCTCCATCCGGGGTGGCGCTCTTGCTGGAAAACGTGAAAGGCCTCGTGGATCAGCAGACCCGCAAGTGTTCGCAACGGAGCCCTGGTGCTGGGCAGTAACAGGGTGACCGTTCGGACCATGCCCAGTTCCGCGCAGCTATTGGCCACTACGCTTGGATGACGCCCGGTAAAAGCCCACACACCCTCGCCACCTGGTACGTGATGGAACTCCTGCGGCGGCGCAGGATGGCGGAAGAGCAGCGTGCGCCCGCCGTCGTAAATGGCTATTGGGGTGGTTTGCGGGCTGAACCCTGGCCACAGACTCTGCGCAGCCAGCCGATCCGCCTCACTCACCACAGCATAGGGGTCAATCACAGCAGCCCCCCGCTGCGGCTGGGCAGGCCAGGTTCAGACATACCGACCGAACGACGTTTCAATCAGACTCCTTTTCTAAGCGATCCAGGCCGGGCCGGAAAACCGCAGCCCTATACCTGGGCTATATTCTAGGCCATATGAGCTGCTGGATTAGCCCGGGCTGCTTGCCACAGTTGTAATGGCGGGAAGCCTCACCAGTCGGGATCAGGTCAATCCGCAAGCAAAGGGTAGGGTCTAATTCGCCATCTAGGCACACTTGCAGCACAAACAGCCCGCTAAAAGTGCTGCCTGCAGGCCGGCCCGGACCGAATGTAGGCTAGGAGAGCTATGAGCGAATGGTGGAAAACTGCGACCATCTACCAAATTTACCCCCGCAGCTTTCAGGACTCAAACGGCGACGGCATCGGAGATTTGCCGGGCATCCAGAGCCGCCTGCAATACATCCGCGACCTGGGCTTCGACTGTATCTGGCTCTCGCCCTTCTACAAATCGCCCATGAAGGACTTCGGCTACGACGTGGCCGACTACTGCTCGGTAGACCCCATCTTCGGCACCCTAAAGGACTTTGACCAACTGCTGGAAGACACCCACCGGCTGGGCATGAAGATGATTATTGACCTGGTGCCCAACCACACCTCCGACCAGCACCCCTGGTTTAAGGAGTCGAGGTCGTCTCGCGACAACCCCAGGCGCGACTGGTATGTATGGCGCGACCCGGCACCTGGCGGCGGCCCGCCCAACAACTGGCAAGCCTACTTTGGCGGGCCTGCCTGGACACTGGATGCAAAAACCGGACAGTACTACCTGCACCAGTTTTTGCCAGAGCAGCCCGACCTAAACTGGCGCAACCCCGAAGTGCGCTCGGGCATGTACGAGGTGATGCGCTTCTGGCTGGATAAGGGGGTAGACGGCTTCCGCATTGATGTGCTCTGGCTGCTGGTGGAGGATAACCTGTTCCGCGACGAGCCCGAAAACCCCCATTACAAACCCGGCCAGATAGACCGCTTCCGACATATTCATATCTACCAGGAAGACCAGCCCGAGACCCGCGAGATTGTGCAGGCGATGCGCTCAGTGTTGGACGAGTATCCCGGGCACCGGGTGATGGTGGGGGAGATATATCTGCCCTACCACCAGCTTATGCCCTACTACGGCACCTTAGAAAAACCCGGCTGCCACCTGCCCTTCAACTTTCACCTGATTTTCCGGGGCCTCGCCAACTGGAGCGCCGAAAACATCCGGGCTATCGTCGAGGAGTACGAGGCCAGCCTGCAGCCTTTTACCACGCCAAACTGGGTGCTGGGCAACCACGACCAGCACCGCCTGGCCACCCGCATCGGGCACACCCAGGCCAGGGTAGCCGCCATGATGCTCTTTACGCTGCGCGGCTCGCCAACCTGGTACTACGGCGACGAGATCGGGATGGTGGACGGGATTATTCCGCCAGACAAGGTCCAGGATCCTGCCGCGCTGCGGCAAAAAGGCAGTGCGGGTGAGCACGGCCTTGACCCCGGCCGCGACCCCGAGCGCACCCCCATGCAGTGGACGCCCCACGCCTACGCCGGTTTCAGCACCCGCGAGCCCTGGCTACCCGTGACGGCGGACTACATCGAGCGCAATGTCGAGGCCCAGGACGCCGACCCGGAGTCCATGCTGACCCTGGTACGAACCCTGCTGGTTGTGCGCAAGGGAACACCGACGCTGCTGGAGGGCGGCTACCAGGCCTACAAGGCTCCCGAGGGCGTTTTCGCCTATCTGCGCGGCAGTGAAGCGCTGGTGGCGCTCAACTTCAGCGACCAGCCCAAAACACTCTCGCTTCTGGGTGGGGAAATACTGCTTTCGACACATCTAGATCGTTACGGCAGCGTGAAAGGCCAGCTGGAACTACGGCCCAACGAGGGGGTTGTTATTCGGCTATGACCCGGGTGCTCCTCATCTGCATGGGCAACATCTGCCGCAGCCCCATGGCCGAGGGCATTCTGCGCCGCAAGCTACACGAGCGCGGCCTGGAAGGGCAGCTCGAGGTGGATTTCGTGTTCAACTGGCGGCTGCCACGAAGGTGACCCAGCCGACCCCCGCACCGTGCAAGTAGTGACCAGATATGGCGCGGGTTTCGCCCACACCGCTGGCCAGGTTCGCGCCCAAGATTTGACCGACCTTGAGCACGTATTTGTCTTGGACATATAAAATCTGCAAACCCTGGAACGAAAATTTCCCAGCACCGTGAAAGGTCCCGCCTGTTGGTGGACTTGAGCGGCGGGGGCGAGGTGCCCAACCCTTACTACGGCAGCCTCGGGCGCTTTGAAGCCGTGTACCGAATGTTAGGCCAGGCACTGGAAGTGTTTTTGGAAACCTACCTGCCCCGTTAAGCCACCAGATCCGCCCAGGTTCGAGGACTACCCACTCGCGCCCCGCGGAGCGACGTTGTTCAGAGATGGCGGGAGGGGCCATTTTGGTCAAATCTACCCTCGTTGCCCGCAAAAACTCCTATACTGGTAGGGTAGGCTACCCAGAAGGTGCTATTACCCAACGCTACCTCCTACCCTCCTGGATACTCTTCAAAACCACCTCGGGGTAGCCTGCGTTAGTCGGCACTATTTCATTTCCCGGTCCGATTTTATGGATGGGACATTCGAGCTTCTTGGCCCCATCGAAATCCTGCAACTGCTCTCGCAAGCCAGGCAGACGGGGGCGTTCATGGTTTCGGGCGGCGAGGTGTATTTAGAGCGGGGCCAGCCGGTCCACGCCCACTACAAAGGCAAAGTAGGGAGTGACGGGCTATTCCAGATTCTGGCGCTAAAGGAGGGTGAGTTTCGCTATCTGAGCGCAGAGAAGGCCAAGCAGACCAGCCTGGAAGGCCCCCTCGACAACTACCTGCTCCAGGCCATCCGATTTATTGACGCCCAACTCGACTTGAGCCCCTTTGACCAGGTGCAGCTCGCCGATGCCAGCCGCGTCACCCATCTCACCCTCTCACCCGACGAGCTCGAGCTATTGAGGCATATGAGCAAACCCATCAACCTGTTTGACCTATCGGCCGTCAGCGAAATTTCCAGCGATCTGGTCAACCGAAACATAAGCCGACTGGCCCGGCTGGGTCTGGTACAGGTTAACGCCCGCACCCCGCACACGGTGCGCCTAAGGGTGGGCCGTCTGGAAGGTTCCGCAGGAGCACGCATAGATACCCAGCTACTGCGAGCCTGGCGCAATCACTACGGTCCCTTCAGCCAGATCGAAATCCGCACCGAAGAACGCACCGTACAGCTCGCCGCCGAGGCCAAAAGCAACCTCGGACCGCAACTCCTGCTCTGTGGCGATACCTTGTTCTTTCACAAGATAGGCGTCGGGCAAGAGGTGCAGGTCTGGCCGGCCTTGTAACATCAATTTCACTTCAGAATGAAGGTGGGTTGAGTAGATACCCCGCACCAGTAAAGCTGTTATCGGACTTGCGTGCATTAAGAAAGCGGGCCTAGGCCGAGGGGATGGGGGGATTAGGCCCCCCTTAACAAGGGGGGTTGGGGGGATTGAGTAGTGCGCTTACCCACTGCCCGACTCCTTTGACATACGCGCCTTGCGCAGTGGCGACCCATTCGCCAACCCTTTGGCAGACTCAGGCCAGGCCCATTCGACAAGCTTGCGGGCTGAGGCCATTCAAGCAAGGCCGAGACTCCGGACGGGCCCTTTCGACAAGCCCTCGGCCTGAGGGGCCTCGGCCCAAAGGCTCAGGGCAGGCCCTGAGGCGCAGCCGTATGGGAATCAGTCCAGAGCATCCCGACAGTCAAATTGGGTATGCCCATCCTGGATGGATTCATCACCCCCACCACCGGCTACTCCGTTACCTAGTCTATGGATTAATCACCCGAAACTTCGGCCGCTCCCTTGCTCAATCTTGTGCTTCTTCGGCCAAGGTCCTCCTCTCAATGACGACAGGCACGTACATTTTCGTCATTGCGAGCACCTGAAGGGTGCGAAGCAATCCAGATCACCCCAGCGGCTGATGGGCTTACGACCCTCTCCTGGATGGATTAATAACCCCCATCCCTTCGACTGCCCCTTCGACGGGCTCAGGGCAAGGCTCAGGACAAGCCTTGGCCACTTCGTCACCCAGTCTGTTGCTTCGTCGGCCTGGGGGCCTCCTCGCGATGACGGCGAAAGCTAGGGACAGCCTCGCAAGGCAGATCAGTTGCTCGCAAAGTAAATCCTCCCGGCCTGCGGCCTCCCCCCTTGGTAAGGGGGGCAGACGGAGATCGCCAGCTCAAAGCAGATGAAAGCCGACGATTTAACGGTTGGCATCTAGACTTTGGCCACCGAACGAGTCTCCAGCGCCATGGCATGGCCAATGGCCCTCTCGTGGCCATCCACTTCAAAAGCGTGCAGTTTGCTGGTATCCACCAACAAATCAATGGTGTCGTTGGGCAGTACCATGGCATGGCCGTCTACCTTGGCGGTCAGCATATTCCCACCCACTTCGGCATGCACCTCGGTGTCGGCTCCCAGGGGTTCTACGATCTCTACCCTGCCCCTGACAACATTCTCGCCTTCGGGAATGGTAGTCCAGCCTCTGAGTCCAATGTGCTCGGGGCGGATGCCCATCCAGACTTCTTTGCCCGTATATGGCAGTAGGCTGGCGCTCAGCTTACCGTTGGCCCTTAGCCTGAAGCCATCGCCCACAAAGTAGGCCTCGCCGCCTTCGGTCTGCACCCTGGTGCGAAAGAAGTTCATGGAGGGAGAGCCAATAAAGCCTGCCACGAACTTATTCTGGGGAAAGTCGTAGAGGTTGAGCGGGGTATCTACCTGAAAAACCTCGCCGTCTTTCATAACCACAATGCGCTGGCCCAGGGTCATGGCCTCGACCTGGTCGTGGGTCACGTAGACGGTGGTGACCCCCAGGCGACGCTGGAGCTTGGAAATCTCGGCCCGCATCTCGACTCGCAGCTTGGCGTCGAGGTTGGAAAGAGGCTCGTCGAACAAAAAGACCTTGGGCTCACGCACAATGGCCCGGCCCATGGCCACCCGCTGGCGCTGACCGCCCGACAACTCGCGGGGTTTGCGGTGCAAAAGGTGGTCAATCTTGATGATGCGGGCAGCCTCTTTTACCCTGCGTTCGATCTCGCTCTTAGCCACTCGACGCAGGCGCAGCCCAAAGGCCATGTTCTCGAAGACGTTCATATGGGGGTAGAGGGCGTAGTTCTGAAAGACCATGGCGATGTCGCGGTCTTTGGGGGGGACATCGTTTACCAGACGCTCGCCGATGTAAAGCTTGCCCTCGGTGATGTCTTCCAGGCCTGCGATCATGCGCAAGGTGGTGGTTTTGCCGCAGCCCGAAGGGCCCACAAAGACCACAAACTCGCCATCCTCGGTCTCGAGGTTGAAATCCTTGACCGCAGTCACCTTGTTACCGAACTTCTTGTAGATGTGCTCCAGCCGAATTTTTGCCATTATGGCCTCCTGCATTGAGTTGGTGCAGCATAGCCGCACCAGCCCGTACCCGATTCCCGCGCTGTGAGACCTCGCCTGGGCGAGCCCATCGGGGACTAACCTGGTACGCCGCCAGTCTACCCAGGCTGCCCCCAGGACTTCAATACCGGGGGCCACACTATATGGCCAGGTGGGAGCAGCCACAGCAGTGTTTCGTTACCTGGGTAGTCGGCCTGCTGGCACGTCGTGCCCTATGGAGTTGGATCGAACTTGATGCCCCGGTAAAGACTCTCGATGTCCAAAGTTACGTTTACACAAGGCAGTTGCAATTCTCCTTCTTCTATGGCCTCGTAGCGCCATCCACCATCGTTCATCCGCCTGAAGACTTCCACCCTTTTTTCGTTCTGTGAAACAAGCAGGTAAGCCTGCAAGCCGGGCAGCTTTTGGTAGTTTAACAGCTTTTCGCCACGGTCAATGGCCTCGGTGGCCTCGGAAAGCACCTCGACTACCAGGCAGGCGGTATGTTTTAAAACGGCTCCTTGTAAGGGTTCGTCGCAAGTCACAAAAACGTCGGGATAATAAATCCCAGTACCCGCCTTTAGCAACATATTCTCGGCAAATACATCACATCCAGCTTCCTCTGCCGCACTAAAAATCGTCACCAGGAACCGCGTGGTCAGGCGATTGTGGTAGTCGGTTCCACCCGCCATCGCAAACATCAGGCCATCCACAAACTCGTGGCGGGACTGGGACCGAGCCTCGAGTTCCAGAAACTCTTCAAGGGTGGTTCGCCGAACTGGATTCGAGCGGGGCATGGCCCCAGTGTAGCAAACCCCTATACCATCGGGGCGGGTGAGAGGCCACGCCAAGGCCCTCTTAGAGGGCGTTCGCAAAATCTCCTCTCCCCCTGTGGGAGAGGCCGGGTGAGGGTGCGTGCTGAGCAAACCACGGCGTCTCTGGCGTCATTCAACCCTCACCCCAACCCTCTCCCAAGCTTGGGAGAGGGGGTTCGAGTGGCCGTTGCTTCAGATCCCGTGTTCATCGAAGCTCTCCTGAGAATCTGAGTGGCCTGGTATTTTCCGAACATCCTCTTAGTGTTGTTTTGGTTTTCCCGAAGCAGAAAAGCCATGAGTAGAAATGCCATCAGTCCCCGGCCTCTTCAGCCTCCACCGACCTGCGCTTGAGACTCTGAACCACCAGCTCGGAGATGTCCAGCACCTGGGGAGACTGTCCCTCGAGCTCCTGGGCGGTCTCGAGGTTCATCATCTGCATACAGAAGGGGCAGCCCACCGCGATGGTCTCGGCCCTGGTGCCCTTCAGCTCGCGGTAACGGTTGGCCGAGACCCGCTCCTGGCCGGGCTCTTCCTCCTTCCAGAACTGCGCCCCACCCGCCCCGCAGCAAAAGCTGTTCTTGCCGTGGCGAGGGGGCTCGAGCAGCTTCAGGCCGCTAGCTTGCAGGACCTGGCGGGGCTGGGCCACCAGGTTGTTGTGCCGCCCCAGGTAGCAGGGGTCGTGAAAGGTCACGTCGCCCGCCATGGGGATGAGCTCGAGCTTTTTGGCGTCAATCAGCTCGGCGATGTACTCGGTGTGGTGCCTGACCTGGTAGGTGCCGCCAAAGTCCTGGTACTCGCCCGCCAGGGTGTGGAAACAGTGGGGGCAGGTGGTCACAATGGTCTTGGGCCCGGCCTCCATTGCGGCATTGAGCGTGGCGACATTCTCGGTCGCCAGCTGCATGAACAAAAACTCGTTGCCAGCCCGCCGGGCGCTGTCGCCGGTGCATTTCTCCTGCTTGCCCAGCACAGCCCAGCTAGCGCCCGACTCGTGCAGGATCTGGGCAAAGGCCCGGGCGGTCTTCTGGGCCCGGGGGTCGTAAGACGGCGCACAGCCCACCCAGTAGAGCACCTCGGCCTGGGGGTTTTGCGTCACGGTCTGCACCTCGAAGCCCAGACCCTCGGCCCAGTCCATGCGCTTATCGGCCCCCAGGTTCCAGGGGTTGCCATTGCGCTCCATGCCCTTAAAGGCGTTGTTCAGCTGGGCGGGGAACTCACCCTGCATCATCACCCGCTCACGCCGAACGTCCAGGATGTGCAGCATCTGCTCGTTGCCAACCGGACAAATCTCTATACAGGCATTGCAGGTTGTGCAGGCCCAGATGCTCTCGTCGTTCAAAGCAAAGTCCATGAGCGGGCGGGGGCTCTCCTGACCAGCGGCGAAGGCCGGGAGGATCTGGTTTAGCTCGTAGCGCTCGTTGATCAGAATGGCAGCGGGCGAGAGGGCTTTGCCGGTGGTGTAGGCCGGGCAGACCTCCTGGCAACGGTTGCACATGATGCAGCTATAGGCATCCAGCAGGCGGGGCCAGCTAAAGTCTTCCAGCCGGGCCACGCCAAATTTCTCCAGCTTCTCGAGCTCCTCAAAGTTCTTAGCAATGGGCAGCAAGGCCCCCGGCTTATCCTTTTTGAAGGCCAGGTTGAGCGGAGCCATAAACAGGTGGATGTGCTTGGAGCGGGCAAAATATGGGATGAAGAGCAGAATGGACCCGATAGCAAACCACCAGAACAGGTGTTCCAGTATCACAATGTGGCCTACATCCAGCCCCACAAAAAGGCCCGACACCAGAGTAGCCACCGGCTGATAAGGGTCAGGGTCATGGGCGGGGTTGGCGGCGTGGGCGGCCTTGTGTAATAACTTGCTGCCCACATGGAAGAAGATGAAACCGCCCACAATGGCCGAGTCGCTGGGGATGCCGCTTTTCACTTTCTCATGCACTGGGGTTTTGTCGTTCCAGGTGAATTCTTTACGCCCGATAGAGGAAAATCGGCGAATTAGCAGCCCCACAATTCCAACCAGAATCAGCGCAGTAAGAATATCGGCCACCAGGTTGTAGATGTTCCACAGACCTCCCTGGGCCTTGAAGGGAAATAGCCCCTCCAGGACCTCTACCAGGTTCACCAGCAGGAAAAACACAAAGCCATAGAAGACCAGGGAGTGCAGCAGGCTGGCCCAGGGGCGGGTTTTGAAGACGGTCTGCATGGTCAGGACCTGCCACAGGGCCCGGCCCAGCCGGGCGGCAAGGTGGTCGAAACGGTCTTCTGGCTGGCCCCGGCGGATGGCCCGGTACACACGGTAAAGCGCACCGCCGCCAAAATAAATTGAGGCCAGCAGCAGCAGCAAAAACGCAACTTTTTCGGGTGTGGTCAGCATTTTTGTTCTCCAGTCACCACAAAATTGAACTTGGTATAAGCTTATCGCCTCTACCCTTTGGCTTCAAGGGCCATAAAAGCCTTCAACTCATACCAGATTTCTACGCACTACAAGCCCCTTTTAGACAGGAGTTACGACCATACTCTACGGGTGGCGCGTACCATAGCTGATTTAGCTGAGGATGACGGCTCGCACCCGGTCTCCATCGACCTCGGCTGCTACGGGTTTGTGTTCCAAACACACGGGTGTGTCTGTATGTCTAGCAATTAGGCGCCGCCCTCATGCCTTTGGAGGGGTTTCACCGGCAAGTGCCAGGATGCGCTCACGGATACCTTCCGATAGCCACATTCCTGCTTCGCTCAGGCGGTTGACGAAGGGTTCTATGGTATCGGTCAACCCCTGTGATTTGGCTTCCAACAATACCTTCAACGTCCCCCACACCTTCAGGCCGGCGGCATGTGCCGTTCGACGCGCCAGCATGTCATCCAGAAGAACAATATGATTTTTGTTTTCCAGTGCTAAAGCCATGGCCGCCAGTTCCCCCGGTCCCAGATCCAGGGATAACCACTCTGATGGAGTGGCGCGGGGTTCGATAATCTGAAGCCAGCTGTAGGTGCTGAAATCAGGAAGATCAAACCCTCGGCGTTGACCTTCCATAAGCTCTTCCACCACGGCCGTTGGCACCCAGACGTTACTGAATAGCCTGGGGAGCCACTCAACCACCTGGATGCGGTAAAGATAGACCAGCGGCGAAGTATTACTGATTGCGTCAGGCATCTTGTTGTTCCAGGTCGCTTAGTTCTGCCTGAAACGGAAATACCTTGTATCGGCCCAAAGCTAATAAGAACTCGACGCGCGGCATTCCCGCCAGCTCAGCCGCCCGACCGGATGATAACCGCCCGAGTTCATAGAGCTTTACCGCGGCTAAGATGCGCACTTCGCGAGCGAAGGCGGCTGCATCGGTCTTTTCTGCTAGGAGTACCTTTTCGGGGATATCCAGGGTGATTTGCCGTGTGTTCATGCCGATCTACTCCTGTTGTACCTTGATTCTACCTGGTTTTTGGACTTGAGTCTTTCCAGGGATACCGCCGCCTGACGGAGGAGTTCAGCGGCAGGCGTGTGCTTGAGACGCCACCGCAGGCCGGAGACCAGCAGCAGCAAGAACGCGACTTTTTCGGGTGTGGTCAGCATTTTGTTCTCCAGTCACCACAAAATTGAACTTGGTATAAGTTTATCGCTCATTGCTTCTGGTTGCAAGTTTACCGGTTTGGCAAGAGCAGCCTTCCACTTTCCCAACCGCTTGGCCGCAGGATATCCTTCTGCTATGCGACTGCCAACTGGTTTTCGTGCGGGTGCGACCCAGGCTGGAATTAAGCCTTCTGGCAGGCCCGATCTGGCGCTTCTGGTCTCGGCTAGGCCCTGCAACTGGGCTTTTGTGGGAACCCTCAACCGGGCCGCCGCCCCCAGCGTAATTCGGGGCCGCCAACTTCTGGCGACCGGGAAGCCACTGCAAGCGATTGTGGTCAATGCGGGCAACGCCAACTGTGCTACCGGCGAACAGGGGTTTCTGGCCGACCAGCAGATGGCCCAGCTCGCTGCCGCACAGCTAAACATTGCGCCCGAGGCTGTCCTGACCAGTTCCACCGGGGTGATTGGCCAGCCATTGCCAGTAGAGAAAATTGAGAAGGGACTCCCCAGTATTGCCCTGGGTCTGGATATTGACCCCTTCATGGAGGCCATCATGACCACCGACCTGGTGCCCAAAATGGCCGAAGCCTCCCTCTCCACCGGAGCGCGGGTGGTGGGCATCTGTAAAGGCAGCGGCATGATTCAGCCCAGCATGGCCACCATGCTGGCCTATCTGGTCACCGATGCCGCCATTGTCCAGGACGAGCTACGCCAGGGCTGGCAGGGTGTGATGGATAAAAGCTTCAACCAGGTGACGGTAGACACCGATACCTCTACCAACGACCTGGCCGTGCTCTTGTCCAACGGTGCAGCAGGGCCGGCAGACCTGGGCGAGTTCTGGCAGGCGGTGGAACAGGTCTGTGTGGAACTGGCCCGTAAGCTAGCCCGCGATGGCGAAGGGGCCACCAAACTTATGACCGTAAAAGTTACCGGCGCCGCCAGCGATGCCGAGGCCCGCAAAGCCGCGCTCTCGGTCGCAGCCAGCCCCTTGTGGAAAAGCGCCCTGTATGGCAACGACCCCAACTGGGGCCGCATCATGATGGCGCTGGGAAAGTCGGGGGCCAGCCTCGAGCTAGACCGGATACAAATTTCCCTGCAAGGCATTCGGCTGTACGCAGGCCGCGTACTGAACTTTAACCGGTCCCAGGCCAGCCAGGCCATGAAAGCCGAGGAAGTTCTGATCGAGGCCGACCTTGGCCTGGGCCAGGGCCAGGGAACAGCCTGGGGCTGTGACCTTACCGAGGGATATGTGAGGATTAACGCTCACTATACCACTTAAAGTTACACTGAAGCGCACGGGTGTGTTAGACTGCACCTGGAGGTGAGCAGAGAATGAAACGTTTAGTTCCCTTGTTGGTTTTGTTTGCACTGGCGTTCGGCTCTCTCGGTAAAGCCCAGTCGCAAGGCTTCGGCATCTACTCGGGCTTCCCCACATTGGCTGGGGTCCAGTTTCAGTCAGATGGTTTCAGGGCCGGTGTAGGCCTTGGCCTCTGGGGCTTCGGAGGTGATGTTGCGCTAATACTCGCAGAGACGCCATTTGCTCCAGGCGATGCTCTAAGCTGGTACTACGGAGCAGGTGTAGGCGGAAGCATAGGGTCAGTGCTTGGAGTAACAGTGATTACTGTATTTCCTCACGGCCTGTTCGGCGTAGAGTGGCAGGTTCCTCAAGCTGGCTTCAGTCTGTATAGTGAACTGCAGCTCGGTGCAGGGATAGTGGCAGCTGCTGGCACCGCTGCCTTGGTCCCTGGCTTCTCCGGACGCATAGGTATCATCTTTAGACCATAGTTCGCTGCTAAAATAGAGGGGTGCGTTACGCGCCCCTTCTTCTTTTGGTGCTTCTTACAGCTTGTTACCGGCCAGGGGATAGCCAGCCGCCCCTGATTGGTATTACCCAGCCACAGAGCGGGGTCATCTCGCAGCGCTCGTTGCAGGTGCAGGGGTATGCGCTGGACGATGTGGGGGTACAGAGTGTGAAGGTGGGCGGGCAGGAACTGCTTACCGAAGCCAACCGGGGCCAGAGGCTGGTGCGCTTTAGCTTCCGGGTACAGGCCCCGCAGTCGGGGCAGGTGGAAATTCGGGTAGATGCAACCGATATGAGCGGCCAGTCCCGCACCGTGCGCCTGCCGATGGTGCTGGATGCCCGCCCCCCTCAGATTGTCATCGAACGGGCCGAGCGGGTGGTAACGGTGGTGCAGCCAGCCCGCACCCGCACCCTGCCCGATGGCACCGAGGAACAAGTGCCGGCCCGCACCGAGTCTAGCCTGCAAATTGCTGGGCGAGTGCTAGACGACACCGGGGTAGATCGGGTCACCCTGCATTACGATGGAGCTTTCCATCCACTCTCGCTGCCCAAGGGTAGGGAGGTCAACTTTTATGTCGAGGTGCCGGTCCGTCGGGTGACCCTGATCGCCGTGGATGTAGCCGGCAACCGCAGCAGCATCGAGGTCAGCCGGTAGGCGTCTGTTGGTAGGGTAATCAGGTTCTTAGACCTCATTAGCGCGTATCAGCAGGGGCAGTCGAAAGTCGAAAGTTGAAGGCTAAAGGCCGGAAGTCGAAGGTCGAAAGTCAAGTGTCGAAGGCAGAAAGCCAAAAGCTGAAGGCGGAAGGTCGAAAGTCGAAGGCCCTGTTTCATGTTACTCGAGCTCTATTCGGGCCGTGGGCTCTGGCTAAAGGCAAACCCGCTGTTGGTGGGGCGTAGCCCCTGGCTCGAGGCCTCGAGCCAGCCCGCCCGCAGGGCTTTTTCTCTGGCCCGCCTTAAGAACTGGGGGTTCCAGCCAAACTCCTCCAGCACCTCCTGCTCAGATACCGGCCGGTCGTGGTGGGCCAGGTGGGCAATTAGCAGGCGCGCGGCAAACTCGGTGCGCTGGCGCTCCCGCCGCAGGTGGGTGGTCAGAAGGCCCTCGAGTGGCGAGAAAAAGAAGGCCAGGGCAAAGCAAACACCGGCTACTGCGGCCATCATGCCGGCGATAGAGGCGTCCAGCCAGATGGCCAGAGCATAGCCGGCCAGGCTCGAGACCACACCCACCCCCACCGCCAGCACAATCATTAGCGGTAAGCGCTGGGTCAGCAGGTAGGCGGTGGCCGGAGGGATGATCAGGAAAGCCACAATCAGAATAGCCCCCACCGACTGAAAAGCCCCCACCGAGGTGAGCGAGACCAGGGCCATCAGGGCGTAGTGCAGCACACCTGGCACAAAGCCAAGGGCAGCGGCCAGGCCAGGGTCGAAGGTAGAGAGCTTGAGTTCTTTGTAAAACAGCGTGATAAAGAGCAGATTGAGCGCGGTCAGCGAGCCCATCACCACCCACGACTCGGGAATTTGCTGGCCCCAGAGCTCCATCAGGTTGAAGGGCGCAAAAGCGATCTCGCCGTACAAAACTGCATCCAGGTCGAGGTGTACATCGCGGTAAAAAAGCGAAATTGCCAGCACCCCCAGGCCAAACAGGGCCGGAAAGACGATGCCCATGGCGGCATCGTTTTTGACCCTGCCCGTGCGGGTGAGCCACTCTACCAGGGTCACGGTTACCAGCCCGGCCGATGCCGCCCCCAGCAGCGCAGGCAGGCTGGCCCGGTCGCCGCTGGTAAGCCAGAAAGCCAGCACAATTCCGGGCAGCACAGCGTGTGAGATGGCATCGGCCATCAGGGCCATGCGCCTTAGCACCATAAAAACACCTACCAGGGCCGCGGCCGTCGAGACCAGGATGGCAGTGAGCACAATTACCAGGTCGGCGCTCATGGTGTCTCCCTTGGTATGGAGCCCAGGGGCTGGGCCTGGGAGGCCCGGGGCAGAATGCGCATGGCTTGCTCGAGCTGGTGCGCTTTTTGCTCGCCCGCCAGGGTCAGGGCATACCCTTGCCGCCAGGGCTCGGCCCAGCCCAGGCTGCGCAGCTCCTCCAGCTGCTTTTGCGCCACGGCCAGCGGTTCACGCCGGTGCAGGGCCAGGGTTTGGGCGCTCAGGTTCTGGTGGTTGTGCAGCAGGTGGGCGTCCAGCAGCAGGCGCTGTAGGCGCATGCGCCGGCGGTTCTGATAGGTGCGCCGCCAGTCCCACACCAGGCCGCGCAGTGGGGCAAACATTAGCGAGACCAGCAGAATTACGCTGATGGACAAGATAATCAAGGGACCGGTAGGAAGGTGCTCGCGGGTGGCCGAGATTACCGCCCCGCTCACCCCCGCCACGGCGCCGAACAGCCCCGAGAGCAGGATCATCCGGTCCAGCCTATCGGTCCACTGGCGGGCGGCAGCCGCAGGGGCAATTAGCATGGCCGCCATCAGCACCACCCCCACGGTCTGTAGCCCCACCATCACCGCCAGTACGGTTAGCGAGGTCAGCAGAATACTCAGTTCACGTACCGGCAGACCCAGGCTGGCGGCGTAGGCCGGGTCGAAGGAGATTAGCTTGAACTCCTTGTAGAAGAGGGCCACGCAGATGATGGCAATGCCTCCCAGGAGCACAAAATTGACCAGGTCGGCGGTAATGATGCTGGCCGCCTGGCCGAAGATGTACTTGTCCAGCCCGGCCTGATCGGGGTAGCCACGCTGTTGTACAAAGGTCAGCAGCACCACGCCCAGGCCAAAAAAACTGCCCAGCATTACCCCTAGGGCAGAGTCCTCCGGCAGCCGGGTGTTGCGAATTACCGCCATCACCAGCATCGCGGCCAGCCAGCCGGTTATCCCTCCACCAATCAGCAGCGTCAGGGGAACCTTCATGCCGGCCAGCATGAAGGCGATCACCAGGCCGGGCAGGGCGGCATGAGCCAGTACATCGCCCAGCATGCCCTGTCGGCGGAGGAGTGCAAAAGCCCCCAGCGCGCCCCCAATTACCCCCAGCAGGGCCGAGCCGATGGAGACGCTACGCAGGGTATAGTCGGTAAAAATCTGTAACCATAAGTCCATGCAGATAACTCAGGAGGCTGGTCTCAAGCGCGAGCGAAGCAGACTCCAGGCCCAATTAAATACTACCCGCTCACTCTCAAACCAGCGGTAGCGGTGGTTGCCACGCCAGCGTTGCAGCAGCCAGAACCCCGATTCAATTAGCAGATAAACCACTGCGACCAAAAGCGCGCTTTTCCACAAGGCCAGCCCGCCACCCGCGAGTGCCCCGAACAAAAGACCGGCCTCGAGGATTAAAAAGGGTATCTCGATAATGATCTGTAATAGCAGCAGCTTACCGCCCAGTCTGAGCGCCTGAGTGCTGCCCGGGCGGTCGCGCAATTGCTTTAGCCAGTTCCTCATATCTGATGCACCACCAGCCTTTCGCCGTAAGTGGCCTTGAGGTTTTCTGGGGTAAAGGTTTGCTCGATGGGGCCGCTTGCAATTACCTGGACGTTGAGCAGGGTAAGGTGGTCGAAGTAGTGCCGCACCGTCTCGAGGTCGTGGTGTACCACCAGCACCGTTTTGCCCCGCTGCTTTAGTTCGTGCAGTACCTTGAGAATGGCCTCCTCGGTAACCACATCCACCCCGGCAAAAGGTTCGTCCATGAAGTACAGATCGGAACTCTGGGCCAGCGCACGGGCTAGAAAGACCCGCTGCTGCTGCCCGCCGGAAAGCTGCGAGATCTGCCGGTGGGCAAACTCGGTCATGGAGACCTGCTCCAAGCAGCGCAGGGCTGCCTCGCGCTGAAGCCGCCCGGGCCGCCTGAACCAGCCCAGCCGGCCGTACAGCCCCATCATCACCACGTCCAGCACGCTGGTGGGAAAGTCCCAGTCTACCGTGCCTCGCTGGGGCACGTAGCCAATCTGGGCACGGGCCGAGGCCAGGTCCCGGCCAAAGAACCTGACCTGGCCCGAGGCTTTGTTCACCAGCCCCAGGGCAGCTTTAATCAGGGTGGTCTTACCTGCCCCGTTGGGGCCTACAATGGCGCAGAGCTGCCCAGCCGGCACCTGCAAGTCCACGTCCCACAGCACCGGTCGCTCGCGGTAGACCACGGTCAGGTCGCGAATCTCGAGGGCCATTGCTGGCGGGCGCCCGATGGCAGGCTGGACCGGGGTGGTTTCTATCATAGGCTACCTTCCCAACAGACCGTGCACAATGGTACGGATGTTATGTTCCATCATTCCCACATAGGTTCCGGTTGGGGTGCCGGGCTCACCAGCGGCATCGGAGAAAAGCTCTCCGCCCACCGAGACCCTCCACCCCTGGGCCCGCGCCGCAGCGATCACCGCATCAATGTTCCGCCGGGGTACGGTGGCCTCTACAAAAATTGCCCGAATTCGCCTCTGAACTACAAAATCTGCTACCTCCTGGATATCGCGAACCCCAGCCTCGGCCACCGTGGAGATACCCTGGATTCCGCGCACCTCTATGCCGTAGCGCCGCCCCAGGTATTCAAAGGCGTCGTGGGCGGTAATTATCACCCGCTGCTCACGGGGAACCTGGGCAATCTGCTGGCGAATGAAGGCATCGAGCTGGTCCAGACGGCGGTTATAAGCCTCGGCGTTGGCGCGGTAGAGGCTGGCCCCGGCTGGGTCTACCCTGCTCAGGGCATCGCGCACCCGGTTGACTGCCAGCTGCCAGAGGGTGGGGTCGAACCAGATGTGGGGGTCGTACTCGCCCTCTGGAGTCCTGATCAGGCGGTCACGCGGGATGGCGTCGGCTACGGCAATGGCGTTGGGCATGCGCCCCAGTATCTCCATCATTTTGCCTTCCAGGTGCAGACCGTTATAAATGATCAGGTGGGCTTGCTGCAGCCTGCGCACATCTCCGGCCGAAGGCCTGTAGAGGTGGGGGTCTACTCCCGCGCCCATCAGGCCTTCCACCCGAACCCGGTTACCGCCGACTTGCTGTACCAAGTCAGTGATAAAGTTGACCGTGGTCACCACCCGGACCGGGGTCTCGCGCACCGGCTGAAGCTGGGCAATTTTGTCGGGCTGCTGGGCGGCGGCCGGGGCTAAAAAGCCCAAAGCCAGCACAATGCAACCCACGAGCAAAGATTTTGTTTGGCTAAACCTTTTCATCTTGCTGATCTCCTTCCAGACTGATCCATAAGACCTGTGCCAGGCTAACCGGGAGCAGGTAGCGTTCATTGCCTATCAAGACCCGGCTTCCCTGGGGCAGGTGTTCGAGCACTTTGACCTGGGCGCTCGGTTTGAGGCCCAGATGAGCAAAGAGGTTTAGCGAGTCCTGGTCCTGGGTCGCGACCCGCGCCACCATGCCAGACTCGCCAGTTTTCAGGGCCGACAAGCGGCGGTTGGCGTTGGTCTGGGGCAGCTCGAGGCTTGCGCTAGGTATTGCGTCGCCGTGGGGGTCGTGCGAGGGGTGGCCCAGCCACTGGGCAATGCGCTGCTCGAAGGCTTCGGAGATGTGGTGCTCGAGCTTTTCTGCCTCGGCGTGCACCTCTTCCCAGCCGTAGCCCAGGGCCTGATGCAGATAGGCCTCGATCAGCCGGTGGTGGCGCAGCACCTCCAGGGCCACCTTGTACCCGGCCTCGGTCAGTCGTACACCGCGGTAGGCCTCGTACTCTACCAGCCCGAGCTCGGAGAGCTTTTTCAGCATCCCCGTTACCGAGGCTGGCTTAACCTGCATCCGGTTGGCCAGCTCCTGGGTAGAAACAACAGTGGTGTCTTGCAGTCTACCCATTCCCTCACCACCGCTCCCTAGCAGAAGCACCTGCTTGAGGTAGTCTTCCTGCGCTTCAGAAAGGGGGCTGGATCTGCTGCTCGAGTTTCCCTCCCAGGATTTAGCCACGCCTACTCCTTTGCCAACAAGAAGTTTAGTCGGTCCTAAATCTGCTGTCAAGATGTGTTCGTGTTCTTTGATAGACAGCGTACAAGCAGGGTTTTTCGATTATGTTGTAACGGCCGATGCCAGATTTACAGACTTCCTCCATCTGAGCTGGCTCAGACGCTCAAGAGTTGTCCATCTGTCCTGAGAGCCCAGGAGCATGAAGCAGGGTACCGGGTGTACACCGGCGTGACGTCGGAGCCTGGGTCGGTTTGGTCCGGGTGCTCTGAACCCGTTGCACATAAGAACCTGGGCCGCGGTCGCTTCGACCGGCTGAACAGGTCGAAGGCCATCAACCGCCTGGTCCGGCAGCTCAATGATCTCGGCTGCCAGGTGAAACTCAGGCATTTGGCCTGATGCTTCACAAAAGCACCTGTCAAAGAAGATGCTAATTTGAGGCGCAGGGTCAGGGTCTTGGCCCATCGCATAGGCGTATATGGACAGATCTCCCATTGCCCGTTACCAGTCACTCCTTATTATGCCGCTGCTGCTCTGCGGCCTGGCCCTGGCGCAGCCGAGCAACCCCGCGCGGGGCGACCTGCGCCTGGTAATCCTGGGCGACATTAACGGCAGCTTCGGTTCTACCGAGTATGCGCCCAGGGTGGTGCGGGTGGTTGGCTACATCGCCACCCTCTGGCGGCCCGACCTGGTGCTGCTGCCTGGCGACCTGGTAGCGGGCCAGAGCCGCCAGCTGCCGGACATACGCTTTGGCGAGATGTGGGCTGCGTTCGAGCGCGATATTGCCAGACCCTTGCGCGCGGCGGGCATCCCCTACGCCCCGACCATCGGCAACCACGATGGCTCGAGCCTGCGGCTGCGCAACGGCACCTTTGCCTTTGCCCGCGAGCGCCAGGCTGCGGCCGCCTACTGGCAGCAGCACCCTCCTGCGCTGGCCTTTCACACCCGTGGCGATTTTCCCTTTCACTACACTTTCACCCTGGGGCCCCTTTTCGTACTGGTCTGGGATGCCTCGAGTGCAGAGCTACTGCCCAACACCCTGGCCCGGGCCGAGCGGGAGTTACAAAGCGAGGCCGCTCGACAGGCCAGCCTGCGCCTGGTCATGGGCCACCTGCCTCTGTTTGGCGTCGCGGAAGGGCGCGACCAGCCCGGCGAGGTCCTGGCCCAGGGCGAGCGGCTGGGGCAGTGGCTTAAAGAGCGCGGCGTAGATATCTACCTGAGCGGCCACCACCACGCCTACTACCCAGCGCGCCGGGCAGGGCTGACCCTGCTCCACGCTGGCGCGGCAGTTAGCCCTCGCCGCCTGCTCGGCCAAGCCGTGGCGCGCCCATCTGTGACGGTACTGGACATCGATCTGGCGCGGGTACAGCTCCGCCTCACTAGCTTCGACCTCAGAGACTGGCGGGAGATCCTGCTGACCGACCTCCCGCCGGTGCTGGAGACCTCGAGCGGCCGGCTTTGGCGAATTGACCAGGCCCCCACTTCCCCTTAGGCCACACCAGGCTCTGCTGCGGCGCCCGAAAGGTTGAATCAGGCTCCACGCACTGCATTCGCGAAGTGCTGCCTGTCACAGATGTGCCAACTGGCTAGCGGGAACCACTCGACTCTGCCCGGGCCGCCTCAGACAACCCCAGGCCCAGTATGGCCCCATGATCAAGAACTTGCAGGAATAAGTTTTCCATAAGCTGCGCGCATCCATGCTGACGAAACAGAACGGAGTTTCTTGGCAGGTTTTAGCTAGTCGGGGATGCCCCCCTTAACAAGGGGGGTGGCGAGCGTCAGCGAGCCGGGGGGATTGTTCCAGGGTACATTTGCAGCGATTTCGCAGGCTCTATAAATCACCGTACCCACTCTCCAAATCCCCCCAACCCCCCTTAGTAAGGGGGGCTTGAAAAAAGCCCTTAGTAAGGGGGGTTGAAAGAGCCCCGTAGCAAGGGAGTTTTCTATGAGCTGCATGCACCTGTGGCGACGAAAAGGAAGGGAGTTTCTTGGTAGTCCTCGAGGCCCCGGCTGAGCTGGAAGTACGCACCGAGGCGGGGCGGCCCGATCTAGGCGTCAAGCGCCTGGGAGCGCTTTTGTCGGCGGCTAAAAGTGAATCTATCGGGCACCCTGGCGGCCGCGCCGCAAAGCCATCCCAGGTAGCAGGTCCTGCTTGAGCAGACGCTGCTCGAGGCGCTGTTTCAGCCTGACCAGCCTCCCTCTCCCAGCCTGGCCGGGAGGGTGGCGTTTGACGAGGGGGCAGAGGGTGCAGAGCCGTGGTAAGCGAGATTTGTGGTTGCTGGCAGAGCCAACGGTTGGGCCAG
Source organism: Deinococcota bacterium (assembly GCA_041695225.1). Classification (GTDB taxonomy): domain Bacteria; phylum Deinococcota; class Deinococci; order Deinococcales; family Thermaceae; genus Meiothermus. The sequence continues at coordinate 91,012 of JBGFRI010000004.1, read as the reverse complement.
GTCAGCTGCTCCAACATGTTCAAAGGTCTAAGTCAGCGCATAATGCCGATCCGCCCACTACAACCGGCGCTCCAAAAAGTCCGCCAGCAGCTTGTAGGTGCGAATCTTGCCCTGGATGTCCCCACCGGGCCCGTGCCCTTCATCGCCAAACTCGTGATACTCGAACTCCTCCCCTTCCCGCTTGCCCAGTTGCAGCAGCCTGTCGCGGAAAATCCGGGCCTGGCTGATGGGGCAGCGCGGGTCGTTGACCCCGTGCACAATCATGATGGGGGCCTGGAGTTGGTGAGCATACTCAATCGCGCTACGGTCGCGCCACAGGGCGTAATCCTTCTCGGGGTCGCCCATCTGCTGGCGGAAATAGTACTTGAAGTGTTCCATGTCTTCCTCATAGAGCCTGTGCAGATCGGTGATGCCCACCCAGGGCACGCCTACTTTGAAGACATCTGGCTTTTTGGTGACCGCCATAAAGGTCATGAAACCCCCAAACGAGCCCCCAAAAACACCTACGCGCCCAGGGTCTACATAGGGTAGGGCTTTGAGGTAGTTGGCCCCTGCCACCACATCTTCCAGGTCGGCCCCGCCCCAGTCTTTGAGGTTGAGGTCGCGCCACTCCACCCCATAGCCGGTGGAGCCCCGGATATTGGGCTGCAAAACCACATAGCCCTGGTCAACCAGAAACTGCGCAAACGGGTCGAAGCCCCGGAAAAACTGTGCAGTGGGGCCGCCGTGGACTATTACCACTGCGGGCAGCCTGCTGCCGGGTGCGATATGCTTGGGCTGGTAGAGGAGCGCCGGAACCCTGCGTCCATCGTAGCTTTCGTACCAGATGTGCTGGTCTTCCACAAATACACCGGGGTCAATCGAGCCGTACTCGGCCTCCAGCAGCACCTCATAGGTATCGCTGGCGAGGTCGTACAAAAGCAGCTCGGGGCGGCGGGTGGCCGAGGTATGCAGCACCAGCAGCTTGCGATCACCCAGGACAAAATGGGCGCCGGCGGCAATCCCCTCCGGCAGCTTAAGTTCTCGGGCCCGTCCGGTTTCCAGGTGGTAGAGCACTGGCAGGATGGCCGCATGGCGGTTGCGGATCACCGCCAGCCAGTCTCCGCTCTTGGAGAAGCTGGTTGCGTACTCCTCGGTATCGCTCTGCTCTGGGCTCTGCCAGCGAATCTCGCCGCTATCCAGGTGCAGAACTCCGGCCCGGTTGCTGCCCGAAACATCGGAGGTGAAGGCCAGCCGATTGCCATCGGGGTGCCAGTCGGTTACCTGATCTTGTGAGCCTTCCTTCAGTGAAAGGACTTTGCGTATCTCCGAGCCGTCGTCGCGCACCAGATAGCTGTCCTGGTTCTTCAGCTCGGGCGACTCGTTGGAAACGAAGGCCAGCCACTTCCCGTCGGGGCTCCAGCCAACTGCAAAGGCCGGAGCCTTGAAATGGGTAAGCTGTCTCCACTCCTGAACCTGGTGTTGCAGGCTGAGGGTGAAGACATTCATCTGTCCGGCCCGGTTAGACATCACCGCCATGCGGGTGTTGTCGGGGTGCACCTCGCCGGCGTATTCCTGGGTTTTGGGGCTGTCGTCCAGTTGCACCACCATTGACGTGTTCAAATCCAGCCTGAACAGGTTGTTTTGCTCGTCGCCGTCTTTGTCTTTGGCGAAGACTATCTCGCTATCGTCGCGCGTCCAGACAAAACCTGCTCGCAGTTGGCGAGGGGCCTGGCCATCGGTCAGTTTGCGCACCTCGCGGCTTTGTAAATCCATGACGTAGAGTTCGTAACGCCCGGTTTTATCCCAATAGAATGCAATTTTCTGGCCGTCCCAACTGGGTGTTACCGCGGCAAAGCTGGGTAGTTGGGCCAGTTCTTCCAGGGGGATTCGCTTTTGCTTCATGTACTCAAGTTTAACCCAAAACTGCGTTACTCCAATAAGCAAAGGCTTGATGTGCAAAAGCTGGGCTACCTGCACAGGGCTCGAGCTAGACAAGAGCAACCAGCACGAAAGCCAGAGATTGAAACCATCTGCCTGGTTGGGCTACTGCCTGTCCCCAGATAAGATCGAGTGCAACCAGGGTACCCAAACAATGATTCTGCGCAATCCCTGGGAATAGGTCTCCCAATGCTTCAGGCCCTTTGGTGGGCGTGCAGGGCAGCGCCCTCTCGAAGGCCGTCTCCGGAGCGGGTGGTCTCGGCTGGCTTCCCTGCGCCGGGCCTGGCCTGAAGGCTATGCGCAAGGAACTGGCGGCAATCAGGGCGCAGACTACAAGACCCCTAAAACGTCATTTCCTACTTCCGGCACTTGTAGCTCGAGCCTAACACCGAGCATGAACGGGGCTGGAAGACACCACTTTCGTCACACTACGGGAATTGGCGAGAAGGCCACTGCCTCGGATCCGGGCCTCGAGCCTTTGGGCGCAAAGCCGTCGAGGTGCTACGCGGTTCAGGCCCGCGGTAGTGGGCCTTCACTCTGGCTTGCCCGCGGCAGGGCTGGAATCTTGAATCTGGTGTAAAATTAGCGAGGACCCAATGAACTACTTTCTCGGTATATCGGCCCTTGACACTGAGACTTATCTACCCAAGCAGGACGATATCCCGCAAGTTGTGGTTTGAACAGGAGTTAGCCCGCTTGTCGAATTCTAACACCCGAGACCCTATCCAAAGGGAGATACACTGAAAGCGCTATGAGTTTCCAAAGCCGCGTCGTTGTTATCACAGGTGGAGGCACCGGCATTGGCAAAGCTATTGCAGTCAGCTTTGCCAGAAATCAGGCCCAGGTCGTAATCGTTGGGCGTAGGAGTGAGGCACTGCAAGCGGTTGCTCAGGAGGTGGGCCCGAACTGCAACTGGCAACAAGCAGACGTGAGCCAGCGCAATCAAGTTGCAGCGGCAGTGAAGGCTATTGTGGACCAGTTTGGCCAGATCGATGTATTGGTCAATAACGCGGGCTTTGTGCGCGGCATTACCACCAACATGCCCCTCGACCAGGCCGAACAAGTCTGGGACGATGAAATTGGGACAAACCTCAAAGGCGCATTTCTTATGTTCATCGCCATCGCACCGCATTTGCCGCGCCCTGGCGGGCGGATTATCAATATCAGTTCAATTGCGGCGTTTACTGGCGGGAGTCGGCCTGGGGCCATTGGCTACGCCGCCGCCAAATCGGGCCTGCTAGGGATGACCTATGCTCTCGCAAGAGAACTGAGCCCGCAGGGCATTACGGTGAATGCCATTGCTCCCGGCTTTATTGCAGATACCGAGTTTACCGGGCAATGGCCTGAGGAGCGCGTCAAGGGCATTATTGCTCAAACACCAGTCGGGCGGGCCGGCCAGGCCAGTGATGTGGCGGCAAGCGTTCTCTTCTTGGCATCTCCCGAGGCTTCTTTTATCACCGGAGAAGTGCTGAACGTGAATGGAGGTTGGCTCTTTGGACATTGATGGAGAAGGTTTGCCACTTCATTCGCGGCCTAACCCTTGTATGGAGCCACGCGCTGCCGTGACATCGAATCAACACACGCTACATTCCTCGTATCGTGAGATGCTGATTGAGCATCTCTTGGTCGGCGAGATAATGAAATGCCTGTGGATTCGGGGTATCGTGCAGTTCGAGGTCTTAAAGCCCCAGGTCGAAGACAGTGGCTACGACCTGGTGCTCGAAGCAAACGGCTTTGTACGCCACATTCAACTCAAATCGTCCTTTGACGAGGCTGCTACAAAGCAAGTGAAAGTCAGCCTTAAGCTTTCTACCAAACCAAGCGCGTGCGTAATTTGGGTCCGCTTCGACCCAGAGACGATGAAGATTGGCCCATTCCTGTGGTTTGGTAATGCGCCCGGCGCCCCTATCGACGAGATAGCGTCATTTAGAGTAGCAAAGCACACTCGCGGGAACGCAAAAGGGGTAAAAAAAGAGCGGCCCAATCAGCGCGTCATTCCTCGAGCCAGGTTCGAGGAGATTCCCGATCTCGACCTGCTGATCACCCGCCTATTCGGAGAGTTCAAGCCTGAGAGCGTTGTTGACTAACCGTGTCAAACGAACCGATGACCATTCGCTACGAACGAAAGCCGCCGCTCTCCAGCAGGGCTCTGGGGGAGCTATTGGCGCCAGATGTCCCGGAAGCCGAGCGCCCAGACTACTCGGAGGTGCTACGGCGCAGCCTGCTCTGGATCTGCGCATTCCAGGGCGACCGGCTGGTGGGCTACTGTAACCTGGCCTGGGATGGAGGGGTTCACGCGTTTCTTCTGGACCCCACGGTGCACAAAGAGTACCGGCACCGGGGGATTGGAACAGCGCTGGTGCGCGAGGCCCTGGCTGCCGCAGCAGAGTATCCCCAGCTCGAGTGGGTTCACGTGGATGCTTCCCTCGAGCTGATGGAACGGTTCTACCTGCCATTGGGCTTCCGCCCGACTCCTGCTGGTTTGGTGTGGCTCGACGACCTTCGGAGCGGAGCCACCTGAATAACAGTTGTCGCACAGCCGCTGGGCATCCCGGTGGTTGGTGCTGGCTGAGCTTGGGTACCACCCACCGCACCCATTCGCCAAACCAGAGTGTGTGCATCATGGGCCTCCACAATCACGCCATCCAGATCGCGGGCGACCTGGATGGCTTTGGGGGTGCCTAGCGCTGTTACCCGCCTACTAACACTTGCTGGGCCTTTGGCTCGGACAAGACCGGCCCACCCAGTAGATATTCCACCACATTTCTAGCACTGTAATTTACGCCAAACTGGGCCACGAACCGGTTAATACGCTCGAGGTCATCCCCACTGGTCACCAGGGGCAGCTCTTGGTCGCCGTTTTTCTGCACCTGACCCAGCCCCACCGCCGCCATCAGCGCATTGCACAAGCACTTGCGCCCTTCGGTGCTGGCGAGTTCGCCGCCTTTTGCCAGGTACTGGTCTATGGGTTCGGAAGCGCAGCGGAATCCGATTTTTCCTGTGGCGGTCTGATAGGCTTCACGCAAATAGCCCAGATCGCATACCCGTGTGCGGTGCTGGTAGACCTCAGTTTGCGACAGGGTACCCTCTACCAGGGCTACCTTGAAGGGAAAGCCAGTGGGCGAGGCTTTGGGGTCGGTAAAGACTTTGACCTCTCCCCTTGCGGCCCGCTCGAGAATTGTTCGCTTGAGGCTGGGCTCAAAACCCGATTCCTGGCTATAGGCAAACAGTGTTCCGACCTGGATGCCCGCTGCGCCACGGCTTAGGGCCTCCTCAAGACCTTCGGGCGAGCCCGCCCCACCGGCCAGCCAGAAAGGCAGGCCCAGGGCCTTAATCTGCTCCAGATCAACCACGTCGCGCTCGCCGTAGACCGGCTGCCCCAGCTCGTCAAAAACCGGCGCACCCCGTGGTGGAGCATTGTGCCCACCCGCAGTGGGGCCTTCGATCACAAAGCCTTGAATGGTTCCCGTGACCTTGCGGGCCAGCAGGGTTGCCAGTGAGTTGGAAGCAATTATGGGTAAAAAGCTAGGACGTTTAAGGTGCTGGACCTGGCCGGCTATCTCATGCGGGTTGAACTGAAGCCGGGCTGCTTCTGCGTGCGACCAGCCGGTCACATCTAGCTTGAGCGAGGCCGTCTGTCCCGCTGCCAGCCGGTCCAGGGCTTCGGGGATCTCGCGGGGGATGCCCGCCCCCATCAGCACATAATCTACCCCGGCCAGCATGGCCCCATAGAGCGTGCCCAGGGTGGGAATTTGCAGCTTGGTCAGGAGGTTCATTCCCACCAGCCCCGAATGGCCTTCCTTGGCCAAAAACACCTCCACATAGCCACCCAGCACATGCAGAACCTGCGAGGCGGTGCTGGCCAGGCCGGTAGGCATGGGGATGCGCTTGTAGGGTCTGCCCTGGCGGCCTTCGGGCTGGTAATATTTGTCCAGCACGGGCTTGACCCATTGTTGAAAGGGAAACGCCGCCAGGGCCCGGCGCACCAGTCCACCGGGGTCGCCGTCCTGCAGGCGCCGCACCATTACCGAGTCCATGGTGGTTCCTGAAACCACCCCTAGCTGCCCCAGTAGAGAGACGGCTTTTGCCAGTCGCCAGTTAGAGACCGATACGCCCATGCCGCCCTGGATGATGCAGGGCAGGGCTAGAGAAGAAAGATTTTGCACGTAAGCGAACCTCCCGGAGGAACCCAACAGGATAACGTCCAGACGCCCGATTGTACTGGATAAAAGTATGAAAACCTCGAGGCTAATGTCCAATTACCGGTAGCTTGTACCAAGTACAGAAAATTAATGTTACTAGCAGCATACCTTCCACACCTGATCTTGCTGGTTCAGATTAACGCCAGACCGCCGAGAGTATCGGCGGCCAAAGCGTGTTGGGTTTTTTGGCAATCTGCCGTTAGCTGCTGGCCCGCTTGCTGTACAAGAAGTCATAGAGCAAGGCGGCCAGCCCGGCCCCCACCAGAGGACCCACCCAGTAGACCCAGTGTACCGTCCATTCGCCCCCGACGATGGCCGGGCCGAGGACGCGGGCAGGGTTCATGGCCGCCCCCGAGACAGCACCTCCAGCCAGAATACCCATGGTAAAAGCCAGGCCAATGGCCAGCCCGGCAAAGCTATAGTTGTTGAAAACGGTCGAACCAACAATTACCGAGACCAGAAAGAAGGTCAGGAAAATTTCCATCATCATGGCTTGGATGGCGGTATGGTCGGCGCCGGGAACTGGGACTCCATTGGCTACAGCGTCTCCACCATAAATAGCGCCAATGAAAAAGGCTGCTACCAGCCCGCCCAGCAGCTGGGCCACCCAGTAGCCCACCGCGCTCACCGGGGTGATGCGCCCGGTTATCAGCAGGCCAAAGGTTACCGCAGGGTTAAAGTGACCGCCCGAGATGGCGCCCAGGGCCAGTATTGCCAGCCCCAGGGCCAGTCCGTAGGCCAGGGCAATCACCATCAGGTCGCCGCCCTGGGTAGCCGCAATGGCGCCAATCCCAACAAAACACAAGGTAAAAACTCCCAGAAACTCTGCTATTAGGGCGCGTATATTCATTTTGTCCTCCCGCCCATACACTACCTCAGGCCCACAGGTTCACACAAACGCAGGCTCTGGGCTGCTCCCGTAGTCCGGATTTTACACAAGCTTCCCCAAAATGCGTAGGATAGCTAGGTGTGGCTACGTCTAAAACGATTGTTGAAGGCCTTCCAGCCAGCCCAGGCCGAGCCAGACGATGCCTGGGCTTTAGCCGAACTCCGTATCGAGGAGGCGCATCTCTACAAAGCCATGGATGTTCGAGATAGGGAGCATGCGGTCAGAGTAGCCAGACAGCTGTTAGAACGCTACCCGGAGGCTCCCAGCTTTGCGGTACGGGCGGCCCTGCTGCACGACAGCGGCAAAGCCCTGCGGCCTTACCGGCCACTCGAACGCATTCTGAGCGGGCTGCTGAGCCTGGAAGTACCCATTGAGCCCCTAGACAAAGGGCTGCGGGGCGCCTGGCAGATTCGCCTACACCACCCTGAGTATGCTGCCATGCGTATTCTTGATCCCGAGGTGGCCCAGATTGTGCGGGAACACCACCACCCCCAGAGCCTTTGGGCCAAGCGGTTGCACGAGGTAGACGAAGAATTCTAACGGTTCGGTAACCTGGTGGTTAGCGGCACGGCCATGAGGCTTGCGCGCACAACCCGCTGAAGGATAAGATGCTGACATGCGTAACGTAGAGTTCGATTTGAGCAAGCTGTCGGTCGCGGAGCGCATCCAGCTGGCCGAGGATCTCTGGGACAGTGTCCCTGAATCGGCCGACATCCCTCTCACCAACGCTCAGAAGGCAGAGCTCGAGCGGCGCCTGGCAGACCTTGAGCAGCATCCCGATGCTGGAGAACCGTGGGAGGTAGTTCGCGCCCGTCTCTACAAGCGTCTGAAGCGTGGCCAGTGACGCGCCACGCTTCATCGTCCGGCCAGCCGCCGAAGCCGACATCGAGGAGGCCGCGCTGTGGTACGAGCTGCGCGCGCTCGGATTGGGCGCGGAGTTTCTGCGGGCGGTCGATGCCTGCTTCGAGCAAATCCGCCGGAGCCCGGAAACCTTCCAGCAGGTCTACAAGAACGCTCGCCGGGCCCGCATCCGACGATTCCCGTACATCGCATATTTCGCCTATACGGGGACCAGTATCCAGATCGTGGCATGCATGCACGCGAAGAGAGATCCGCGCATCTGGCAGCGGCGTGTGGACCGCTAACTTCAGGATTCAGCGGACCGGGCGCTCGCGGTGCTGGCACCTCGGCCGCTGATCCTGGGCGTTATAGGTCGCATGTCGCAGGTCTCATACCAACTTGACAGTCGTCACTGCGCTTATGCCGAGGCTGCCGTAGCAGTCGAGGAAATGCCCATCTGCATGGGTGCTTCCCCTTCGGCTAGGCCTTGGGGCCTGTCCTGAGCCCTGCCTTACCGGCATGATCGAAAGTGCTTTACGCAGTCCGGGGATGTTTCGGAGTGCTACGCACCCCTCAACATGACACCCCCGTTGTCATTTATGACACCTTAATTTCTCATTCTGAGGGGGCGGGGTTTGGCAGACCCAGTAGCCCAGCTTAGAAGCGTTCGGTCACACTCTTCATCTGCAAGAAGTTGAGCAGGTAGTCGGGCCCTCCGGCCTTGGTATTGGTTCCCGAAAGGTTGAAGCCGCCAAAGGGCTGCACCCCTACCAGCGCTCCGGTGATCTTGCGGTTGAAGTACAGGTTGCCCACCTGGAACTCGCGCCGGGCCTGCTCGAGGCGTTCGCGCTTGCGCGAGAAAACCCCCCCGGTAAGGCCATAGCGCGTGGCGTTGGCAACCTCGAGCGCAGCCCCAAAGTCGGGCACGCGAATTACCGCGAGAAGCGGGCCAAAAATTTCTTCCTGGGCGATGCGGGCTTCGGGTGAGACCTCTTCAAAAATGGTGGGTGAGATAAAGTACCCGCTACCCTCGAGCCTGCGCCCCCCCAGGGCCAGCCTGCCCTCTTGCTGCCCCACCTCGATGTAAGAAAGTACGGTATTTTCTTGCTTTGCGCTGGCCACCGGCCCCATATCGGGGTTTTCCTCGGCGGGCCCGACCACCAGCCCTTCGCTGCGTGCCACCACCTGCTCCATGAGCTGCTGGTATACCCCGTCCACCACAATTAGCCTCGAGGCTGCCGAGCACTTTTGCCCCTGAAAGCCAAAAGCGCTCATCACGGTGGCCTGAGCCGCGGCAGCGATATCGGCAGTCTCGTCCACGATCAGGCCATCTTTGCCACCGAGCTCGAGGAAGACCCGCTTGAGCCAGACCTGACCGGGTGAGAGTCTGGCCGCGCTTTCGTGGATGCGCAGCCCCACCTCGAGTGAGCCGGTAAAGTTGACAAAGCGGGTGCGGGGGTGCTCTACCAGGTAGGCTCCAATCTCGCTACCTTTTCCCGGCAAAAAGTTGGCCACTCCCGCAGGCAGGCCAGCCTCTTCCAGAATTTCAAAAAGCTTGGCGGCAGTCACCACGGTATCTTCGGCGGGCTTGGCTACCACGCAGTTACCCACCGCTAGCGGGCCTACCGTCATGCCGGCCAGGATGGCCAGCGGAAAGTTCCAGGGGGCGATTACCACCCCCACCCCGAGCGGGATGTAAAACGCTGAATTGTCCTCGCCCGGGTAGGGAACCACCGGGGCGCCACCTTGGTACTTGAGCGCCGAGATGGCATAGTAGCGGATAAAGTCAATGGCTTCGGCCACGTCGGCCGCAGCCTCGACCCAGTTTTTGCCAATCTCGTAGACCAGCCAGGCCTCGAGCTCGCGCTGGCGGCGCTTCATGATCTGGGCGGCCTTCAAGAGCAGGCGGCTGCGGTGCTCCTGGGGCCAGTCGCGCCAGCTCCCAAAAGCCCGCCAGGCCGCTTCCAGGGCAGCATCGGCCTCGGCGATACCAGCCTTTGCCGTCACGCCCACCACCTCGGAGGGGTTGGAGGGGTTGGTAGAGGTAATGGTCGCCGGGGTATGGACTTTTTCGCCCCCGATGATCAGAGGGTAGTGGCGGCCAAACTGCGAGCGCACCAGCGCCAGCGAGCGGCGCATGGCCTCAAAAGCTTCGGGGCTCTGAAAAGTTTCAATGCTCTCGGGGCGGTAGGGTTCGACGGTCATATAGCTCCTTTCAGATATGTCGAGGGTCAAGAGTCGAGAGTCACACTGTTCACCGCATGTCCAGACAGCACAAGGGCCTTTACGGCTCGAGCCAGATCGTGGGTATTAACCAGCACATAATCGGTATTGTAGGTCGAAACCGCAAAGATGTCAGCCCGGGCTTTGGCTAAACGATTATGCAGCAAGGCCCACATGCCGGTGAGGCCAGATTCGAAAGGGCCAACCAAACCAACGCGGCGCCAGCTGCGCTCGGCTTTGATCTCTGGAGGTACATGGTTTTGATGCGGGACCACGCTCAGTTCTTGACAGCTACAGCTGATACCCAAAGAGCCCTCGCCCATCGCCCGGGCTGGAATGAGACTGGAAGCCTCGAGCTGCCAGACTGCGTAGTGGTCAGGCCATGCCTCGAGCTTCAGTCCCACGCGATTGCCTCACTCAGACACAGTGCCTGGGCTTTCTGGCCCATCTGCAAGGTAGTGCGGGTCAGATAATCGGCCCCCTTGGGGTCACGGTAGATTTCGAGCTGGTGCTGCTCGAGGTTAACAATCCAGTATTCTGGAATGCCCGCCTCGGCGTAAATGGGCAGCTTGAGGTTACGATCGGTAGCCAGGCTGCTGTCGGAAACTTCAATAACCAGCAAAGCCTGCTCAGGCCCTGGCAGTTGGTCTCTGTACTGCTCTTTTGGCAGCTTGAGCAAAACAATATCAGGCAGTGGAGTAGAAACCTCAGGGATTTGCAGCGAGCATTGCGGCCAGACAAAAACCTGGTCTTTGAATACACTCAATCTTTCCATGAGTAGCGCAACAGTAAATGCATGTCTGGGCCCCACGTTGTCCACCTCGAGAATCTCACCGTTGATTAACTCCACCCGTGGCCCCTGGTCGAAGAACCCGGCCTCCAGCATCTTCAAAAAATCAGCATTGTTGAAACGATGCCGTTTAGGTTGATCAGAAATGGTTTTTTCTTTTACCATAGCTGTATCCTATTCCGGCTCCATTAGCCTTGAATCAAGCTGCGGCCAACAAAGAACAGGTTCTCGGGCCGCTCGGCAATTCGGCGCGAAAAGTAGGGGTACCAGTCGCTGCCATAAGGTACATATGCCCGCACGGTGTAACCCTCGGCGGCCAGCTTTTTCTGCTCTTCGCGGCGCACCCCATAGAGCAGCTGGAACTCAAAACGGTCGCGGCCAATGCCTTTGGCGGCAGTCCAGCGCTTTATCTCCTGCAAAATTACAGGGTCGTGGCTGCCAATGGCAGTGTGAAGCCCGTTTTCCAGGGCTTTTTTGCACAATAGCACAAACTGAGCGTCTATCATGCGCTTTTGCTGAAAGGCTACCTCGGGGGGCTCGCGGTAGGCCCCTTTGACAATACGCACAGGGGTTTTTAGTGGCAGCAGGTGGTCCAGGTCTTGCTCACTGCGCTTGAGGTAGCTTTGCAGCACCAGACCAGCATTTCTGAACCCGGCCTGGTATAAGCGCTGGTACACCCGCAGCGTCGCGTCTACTCGGGGGCTGTCCTCCATGTCTATTCGCACAAAGCAGTCGGCCTTTTGTGCCTCGGTTAGAATCTCACTTAATAGTGAAAGGGCCAGGTCTTCGGAGATGTCCAGGCCCAGCTGGGTGAGTTTTAGCGATACGTATCTGGGATAAGGCATAGCGCCGAGTTCTTTGATCAGTTGAACAATTTCGCCCTGAAACTGGCGGGCCTGGGCCGGGGAAGTAACCATCTCGCCTAGCAGATCTAAGATGGCATGAACTTTGTCGCGCTCCAGGGTCTCGACCACCCGCAAGGCCTCTTCTCTGGTCTCGCCGGCCACAAAGCGCCGGGCAAAATTGCGGCCACGGCTCAGCACCAGATTTTTCACCTTTGGGTTCTGGGCAATGGTGAGTACAAACGAACGGTAAATCTGGTTCAAGTCCATGTGTTTTCCTCCAGGCGTTTCAACCGATGGTAACCCTCACCCACCCCGTCCGCTAAAAGAGCAGGTACCCGCGCATCCTGGCCCGAAAGTAGCCTCATCAGACCCTCCTTCGAGAGCCGTTACAGGGATTCGGGTCGGTGATGCAGCTAACGCCGTGTCGTTCGCTCGGAACTGGCCCTGAGATACCTGAGTCGGGCTGCAAAAGCCCGAGAGGCTCGAGCCCCGCAGGTGCGTGTGGGCGGCTTCCCGCGCCGGGTGAGGTCTATGAGGCTGGCCCATAAGACGTATACAGGATACACCTGGCAGGGCTCGAGGTTTACTGGGCCAAAATCTTGGTCACTGGGGAATTCGACCGGGTAGTTGGGTATCCTGTTTGCACTATATGCAGAAGACCAGGGTCAATGCGGTTATCTGTGGAGCGGGTATCGCGGGGATTGCCGCGGCATATCATCTGGCTGTCAAACGCGGCCTCCAAGGGGTGGTGATAGTTGAACAGGGCCACCCTCTATCGCTCACCTCCGACAAATCGAGTGAGGCCTACCGCAACTGGTGGCCAGGCCCAGACGGCGCGATGATTGCCTTGATGAACCGCAGTATTGAGCTGCTGGAACAGACTGCCCTCGAGTCCTCGAACCGAATTAATCTCAACCAGCGTGGCTACCTGTATGCCACTGCCGACCAGAGCAAGCTACCCCTGCTCACCCAGACTGCCGAGACCGCGGCCAGACAAGGGGCGGGGGAATTGCGCGTTCACTCGAGCCATACTCGAGGCTACCAGCCCCCAAAAGCCCTGGGCTTCGACCCCAGCCTGGACGGGGCCGACCTGTTTACCGGTCCCCACCTTATTCAGCAACACTTTCCCTACCTCACTCAGAACACCGTTGCCGCGCTGCATGTCCGCCGCGCGGGGTGGCTGGGGGCACAACAGCTCGGCATGTACATGCTGGAAAAGGCCCGCGAATTTAGGGTCCGGCTTGTCTCGGGTGAGGTAGTTGGCGTAAAGACTGTGGGTGGGGCAGTCCGGTCGGTGCAGGTCAAGGGCGAGGATGCTTCGACCCAGACCATCGAGACCCCGGTTTTTATCAATGCTGCCGGGCCCATGCAGAAGGTAGTGGGAGAAATGCTGGGTGTAAAGACTCCGGTCTTTGCCGAGCTGCACCGCAAAATGAGCTTTAGCGAGACCCTGGGGGTAGTGAGCCGCCAGGCCCCGATGCTGATCTGGATGGACGAGGTAGAACTGCCCTGGAGCCCCGAAGAACGCCAGGTGCTGGCCGAGGACCAAGCCACCCGCTGGCTCTTAAAGCAACTTCCTCCAGGTGTTCACTGCCGGACCGAAGGCCACGGGGAGAGCACTACCTTGATTGTGCTCTACAACTACCATACCGAGCCGGTTCTACCCAGCTTTCCCATCCCCCCAGACCCTCTTTATGCCGATATCGCCCTGCGAGGGTTGTCGGTAATGATTCCCGGTCTGAGGCGGTATTTCGCCAAAACCCCCAGGCCCTGGATAGACGGAGGTTATTACATCAAAACCCCGGAAAACCGCCCGCTAATCTGCCCCCTTCCAGTAGAAGGAGCCTACTTGATTGGGGCCATGTCAGGCTTTGGCATTATGGCAGCCTGCGCGGCGGGGGAGCTACTGGCCGCCCATGTAACAGGCTCTGCACTGCCTGCTTACGCCCCGGCCTTCCACCTCCGGCGCTATCAAGACCCGGCCCATCAAAAGCTGCTGCACACCTGGGGGCACGGAGGACAGCTATAGACCGGGTAAGCGGGGCCAGGGTCTGGGGTCCGCCAACCACGGCTGTGGGCTACTCGTTTTTTAGCGCTTAACCATGATGTTTCGGGCAACGGTGTGGTCCTGAAGTACATACATGCTCATATCCTTCTTGGGGCAATGACGAGGGGACTTTCATTGCGACCCCGTCAACAAGCCCTCGGCCTGGGGGCCTCGACCCGAAGGCTCAGGGCAAGGCTCAGGACAAGCCTCGGCCACTCCGCCACCCAGTCCATTGCTTCGTCGGCCTGGGGGCCTCCTCATAATGACGCTATGTCCCTCCTCCTCTTCACTCTCTACCTCTATGCGAGGCTCTTCCTTTGTATGACGGGAGGGGTGTGTGGCTGATGGACTTTAGGTTATGAGCGACCCCATCTTTACCCCTTAGTCGTGCTGCGCGCCCACCGTAATAGACTTGACTGCATCCGATGGCGGGGCCATCTCCCAATACCCCGGTAAGCATGGGCTGCTGGCAAAGACGCAAGGTGGGGCAGGAGATTGGTCGTCAGGCAGTTAGCGGTAAGCTGTGGCGTTGGGATGGCGCTCTAAAGTTTGTGCCCTTCGGGTGTGTAACCCTCTACCCAGTGCGAGCCATCGGAGAGGAATTCTTTCTTCCACACTGGCAGGGTTTGCTTGACACGTTCAATACAGTAGTGGCAAGCCTCGAAGGCTTCGGGGCGATGAGGTGCCGAGACCACAATCAGAATTGAGCCTTCGCTGGGCAGCACCCGGCCCAACCGATGCCACAGGGCCACCCGGCCCAGCACCCAGCGATCGCGCATCTCGGCGATAATTTGCTGCATAGTCTTCTCGGTCATTGCCGGATAGGCCTCATACTCCAGATGGGTTACAGCCAGCCCCTTATTCGGGCTGCGGGTGGTACCCAAAAAAGCAACTACCGCACCACAGGGGTCGTCTGAGGCCCAGTCTATCCAGGGCTGTACTGCCAAAGTCTGGTAGGTCAGGCCAAAGCTGTCGTTACCCTGCACCTGACCCTCCTGCGACAGGGAGCCGTCCGCATAGGGAGAGGCAGCAGAGCCACCCGAAACGGGGGGCAAAAAAGCCAGCTCATCTCCATCTTTGAGTCCGTCGCTGGCCTGGGCCAGCTGCTGGTTGATGGCCGCCAGTCCGCCGGAGAGTTGCAGGGGGTATCGCTGTTCCAGCAGGGTTCTGGCATCGGCCACGGTAGAGCCGGCCGGGAGGTCTAGCTCGAGCCTGGCCTGCCCGGCCTGCTCGCGGAACAGAGCAAATAGCAGCACCTGAATGCGCATAAGAATGATTCTGCACGGTGAAAGGTCAGGTGTCTAGGGCCAAAAACCCGATCTCAGACCAGACCACCCCAGCCCTAAAAGATGTCACAGGTCGCAGGTCGCAGGTCGAGGGCCAAAGGTCGAAGGTCGAAGGTCAAAAGCTATCGGCTATCAGCTATTGGCTATCGGCCATATCATAGAATGTCGCAGGTCGCAAGCCAAAAAGACTGAGACTTGCGCGATACTGCGGCTATTTCCCCATGTAGACCTGGCCCATGGCGTATGCCACCGACAGGGCCTTTTCGTAGCGCATGCGCACCGGACCCAGCAGTGAGAGTTCGCCCACCTGGTCGTTAATCCTGATTCCCGCCTGCACCAGTGAGAGGCCTTCGTCTTCGCCCACCCGCACGTTCACGCCCCCAGGGGGGGTGAGGGTGGCATCGCTAGGAGATTCAAATACCGCAATGGCCTGGCGCAAAAACAAGGGGTTTTGCGCCTCCGGCTCGCCCAGCAGCAGGCCCACCCCCTCGCGGTACTCCTCCGGGCTAGCCTGTACAAAGGCCCGCCCGATGGACTCGTAAAGCTCCATCATGGCCGGCGTGCTGGCTTTCACTGGTTGAATAGCTTTGAACAGGCGTTGCTCGGCCTCGGCAAGCTGGGCCTCGGTGGGGGTAAAGGACAGATCAATTCGGGCCTCGCGCACCCGCCCGCCCTCCAAGACTGCTACCGCCAGTACCTTGCCTGGCGTCAGGTTGGAGAGGTGCACCTGCAACAGTCGGGGTGTGCGCTGGGGTTTGAGGCGTAGTATGGCCGGATAGCCCGAGAGCTTAGAGGCTACCTGTACCAGTAGCAGCTCACGCCGGGGGCCCGCGCCTTCGAGCACCTGGGCCAGTTTGCTCAGGATGGCCTCGGGCAGCGGATTGGGAGGTAGCTTGGAAAGCGCATAATGCCGGAACCCGGTGCGGGTGGGGATGCGGCCCGCCGAGGTGTGGGGTTTGCTGATCAGGCCCTGGCGCTCAAGCTCAATCAACTCGTAGCGCACCGTGGCAGGTGATAACGACAACTGCTCGGCCAGCACCCCAGAAGGTACCGGGGTCTGGGTCTGGATATACCCATCCACCAGCAGTTGCAGAATACGCCGTTGCCGCTCGGTCATGATCCATTTTCCAGTTTAGAACCAAAGCAGCCATCTGTGGTATTGCGGGTTGCATTGTCTGGTCTG
Source organism: Deinococcota bacterium (assembly GCA_041695225.1). Lineage (GTDB taxonomy): Bacteria > Deinococcota > Deinococci > Deinococcales > Thermaceae > Meiothermus. The sequence continues at coordinate 74,787 of JBGFRI010000004.1, read as the reverse complement.
GCCAGGCAGCCAGTCACAACTGCGTGTGTGCTCTTCGAATGACATCCGGTAAATATTTAGCCGCAGCATGTCTCATAATACGGACGTATATGGCATTATGTGAGCACCTTTATGAACATATGTCACAATTTGAGTTGACAATATGCAACCACTCCGGTAATCTCTTGCCCAGGAGGTGAAGGGTTGATGAAAAATGTCTCTTTAGGGGTTCTGCTTATCGGGTTGGCGAATCTGGCGTTTGCCCAGGAACCGGTATTTAGCGCTGCGGATACGGCCTGGATGATGCTTGCTACAGCACTGGTGCTGCTGATGACGCCGGCCCTGGCGTTCTTTTATGGTGGGCTGGTGCGCTCCAAAAATGCCCTCAACACCATGATGATGAGCTTCTCGGCGCTGGGTTTTGTGGCCGTGGCCTGGGCATTGCTGGGTTATACCCTGGCTCTGTCGGGAGAGGGCAACTTTATCGGCGACCTGCGCTTTTTCTTGCTCAGCAACGTGGGCCTGGATATTACCGGGGCCATTGTCGGCATCACCTTCCCCCACCTGCTCTGGATGGTCTTTCAGGGTACTTTTGCCATCATTACCGCGGCGCTAATTGCCGGTGCGGTGGTGGAGCGGATGCGCTTCCCGGCCTTCCTGCTCTTCATTACCCTGTGGAGCCTGGCAGTTTACGCCCCGGTGGCCAAATGGGTCTGGGGTGGGGGGTTTCTGGCCGACCTGGGCGCCTGGGACTTTGCCGGTGGAACGGTGGTGCACATCAATGCTGGGGTTGCAGCCCTGGTTGCCGCACTGGTGCTGGGTGTTCGTAAGGACTATGGGCGCCAGGCCATCCTGCCTCACAACGTGCCCTTTGTGCTGCTGGGCGCGGCGCTGCTCTGGTTCGGCTGGTTTGGCTTTAATGCTGGCAGCGCCTGGGCGGCTAGCCCGAGTGCGGCCCTGGCCCTGGCCAATACCATTCTGGCCCCGGCGGCTGCGGTAGTGGTCTGGTTTCTGACCGACCTACTGCGCACCGGCAAAATTACCCCGGTTGGCCTGGCGACCGCTATCGTGGTGGGTCTGGTAGTGATAACCCCGGCAGCAGCCTACGTATCACCTACCTTTGCCCTGGTTATGGGCGCGCTGGGGGCCCTGCCCAGCTATTACGCCCTGCAATGGCGGGCCAGGAGTGGGGTTGATGACTCCCTGGACGTGTTTGCGATACATGGAGTGGCCGGCCTGGTTGGGGCCATCTTCACCGGAGTTTTTGCCCAGAAAGCGCTCAATGGCTACTTCGATGGCTTAATTGCTGGCCACCCCGAGCAGGTTTTGTTTCAGCTGGCAAAGGTGGTGGTGGTGATGGCCTACAGCGGGGTGGTTACGTTTGTACTGCTCAAGTTAGTGGGCGCCCTGACCCCGCTAAAGGCAAGCGCAAAGGAAGAGGGGCTTGGGATGGACGCAACCCAGCACGGCGAGGGGGCATACTCCAGCGGCGAGGGCGCAATCCTGGTCAACTCCGAGGCTGCCCCTCCCCCCGCAGGACGCAAGCCTGTAGCTGGCACCGACTAAGGAGGGCAGTGTGAAACTGATTGTGGCAATCATTCGCAGTGAAAAGCTGGGTGACGTGTTGGAGGCGCTGTTCAAGGCCGAGGTGCGGGGCCTTTCTATAAGCCGGGTGCAGGGCCACGGGGGCGAGACCGAGCGGGTCGAGACCTACCGGGGTGTCACGGTCAAGATGGAGCTGACGGAAAAAGTGCGCCTCGAGATCGGGGTCTCCGATCGCTTTGTCGAGCCTACGGTGCGGGCCATTTTGGCCGGCGCACGTACCGGGGAAGTGGGGGACGGCAAAATTTTTGTCCTGCCGGTGGAAAAGGTCTACCGCATCCGCACCGGCGAGGAGGATGCGGCTGCCGTAACCCCGGTCTCCTGAGCAAACCCGACCTGTAGCCCCGCGCGGGGCTACAGGTCCCACTCGCAAGCCACGGCAGTCTAGACTGAAGAAGTTCCTGGTGATGAAAGTAGATAATGTTAACACTGGGACTGGTAATGTCAGTTCTGAACGGCGCATGAAGGTACTCATGTAGTAGAGGTTGCATCTTCCGCGCATCACCGCCACTCTTCTGTTACAACGCCTGTGCCTTTAGACGGGGAGAGGCCCTCTGGGTACAGAAGGGTCGAGAGTCGAGGGCAGAGGGTCTAGGGTGAATGGCAGATAGTCGAGGGTCAAGGGTAGAAGGACCTGCCCAGGAAGATGGCCGGGCAAAAGAGGGATATAACCATTTTTAAGACAGCAGAAACTCTTTGTCCAGCGTTGGGAACTTCAGACTAGAGAGGCCGGAAGCCTCGAGTTCAGATTCTGCAGTTGAACAAGACCACCTGCCCCCGCACCAAGAGCCGCCCAAACCGGCCGCGCTCCCAGGTAAAGATGTGGTCGGTGAAGACCAGCTCGGGGGCGCTGCGAACCAGGGTCAGGGTGTGGAAGGCCCCATCGTAAAAAACCCGCACCTGGCTGGGGCTGATGTAGTTGACCACCAGCGTGCCGCCCTCGCAAGTATAGGTGAAGGTACCGGTGGGAACCGGGCGAACCGGCGGCACGGGGTGAACCGGGGGAGGTACCGGCCGAACCGGGGGCGGGGGTACCGGACGTACTGGCGGTGGAGGAACCGGGCGTACCGGGGGTGGGGGAGGAAGGGCCACCAGGCTGGTGCTAACCCGCGAGGTGCGACCTGCGTGAATAGCCACGCGGGTACGGAAGGAGTGGAAGCCGGGCTGGCGCAGCTCTACGGTGTAAAAGCCGGGCGACAGACTGATGCTGAGCGGGGTATGGCCCACCAGCCGACCATCCAACCACACCTGGACACTCGGGGGCCACCAGCTCTCCACCAGCAGCACCCCAGTGGGTGGGGGCAGGGCAATGAGCGGCAGGTTTAGCCGGGTGACCTCGCTGGCCCGGATGCTAAAGCTGGTGCGAAGGGTATGGAAGCCACTAAGGCGAAGCTCGAGGTGATAGGCGCCCGGACTGAGCTCGAGGGTAAGCGGGGTATGCCCCACCAAAGCCCCGCCAATCCAGACCTGGGCCCCAGCCGGAATGCTGTGCAGCAAAAGGGTTCCTGTGGGGGGTGGCACCCAGTGCCCGGCAATGTAAAAGGCCTCGTCGGTCGCCCAGTCGTGGGTGGGAATGGGCCTGACCACAATCGAGAGCGCGCGGGCCAGGTCTTCCTCGCCCTTGATGCGGGCCTCGCCGGTCTGGATGTTGATAATCTCCGATACATCAAGGGGCCGGCGGCTGGCCACGGCCAGCACCCGGGCCTGGCCGGGAGGGGGCTGAACGGTAAAGGTGTAGCCTGCCCCGGGGCCGGGGAAGGTGCGAACCTCGCCGGCCCGCAACAGGTTAACTGGCTCGAAGGGGTTGGGCAGGATAGGCTCAATCTGGCCGGTAGCCCCCACGCTAAACAGGTAGACGTAGGCCTGCTGGGTCACCTGAACCGAGATCTGCATGTTTTCGCCAAACCGGTAGACCGGGTTGCCGGTATTGGCAGGGTCTTTGTCTACCCAGACCCGCACCACCAGGTCTGGCGGGGGCGTGGGGTTGACAATAATGCTCTGGGGTCGCAGGTGCTGGGCCAGGGCCGACGAGACCAGGGCCAGACCCAGTAAGCCGACAATCTTTTTCATACACTCTCCACTACCGGGGTGTTTACAGGGTGCAGTGGCTCAGCACCACCCGGCCCCTCACCCAAAGGGTGCCCCGGATTCCGGTCCACTCCCAGGTATAAACCCCTCCGCTAAACAGCAGCGTTGGGCTACGGCGCACCACACCCAGGCCCCGCCAGGCGCCGTCGTAAAACAGGCGCAGGCTATGGCTATCTACATAATTCACTACCAGCGTACCCCCAATGCACCGGTAGGTGAAGGTTCCCGGCCCAGGGGTCACAATGCCCAGCTCCACCGGGATGACCGGGATAACCGGCTGGACGCGTATCCGGTCATCGTCTTCGACCAGCAGAACACAAGACGACAGGACCAGCGTCAGCAGCAGAAGTAAAAAGGTGCGAAGCATCGGATTCAACTCCTATTTACGGACAGTGAGCGTAGACATCGAAGGGATACGAACCGGAGATACTTCTGCCATCGGTCATTTTGACCATTACCGTGACCATGGTGGTCCCTACTAGGGCAGGAAAAGGGGGGGCAATGGGGGTCACCACTATGGTCTGCTGTTCGACGTCTGGGGGCAGGTGCTGCGGTACGAGCATACGACTACCATCACGGATCAACACAGTAACTTCCCAGCGGCCTGCAACTCGAGTCAGATGTGTTCTTGGGCGATCCCAACGCACGGTGTTACTACTGGCGTAGCCGTGGTATACCTCGGTGACACTATGAATCCAAGATATATCGGCCGGGCCAGGAAAGCTGTAGCGCATCACCGTATACCGGTTGCTGCAGAAAACCCAAGCGCCGTCGGTGGTGCGCTGCCAGTTGCTGTCGAAACGGAAGGCTGGGGGCGCAACAATTACGCAGCTAGAAAGGGTTATGACAAGACCTGCCAGGAGAGCCAGCAAGGCGAGGGGTTTCATGCCTCGAGGGTACTACAGGCCCGAGGTATGTAAGTCCTGTCTTAAGCGAAGTTAAGCGCAAAAAACCTAGGCCAGCAGGATGGGGCGCTCGAGGTAGTAGGCGATGCGCTCAAGGAGTTTTCCGGCCTGGTCAGACTCCATCTGGCCCGAAAGTGAGAGCAGGGCATGGCCACCACTGGCCCGGCCCAGGGTGAGGGTGGGTGTGCCGGGAAAAATCACCTGATCGAAATGAGTATCTACCAGCGAGAGCACCGTTAGGCCCTCGCCGGGCTCGGAAGCCATGCCGAGGGAGTCGAGCGCGCCGCGTAGCGACTGGGCGGGGGTGACCCGCAGGCTTTGTAGCTGGTCGCCCTCGAGGCTGCCCTTGGTGGCGCGCAGAGGGGTCTGGGTGTCGGCCAGGGCTTTGTCCACCGCGCGGTATAGCAAGGGGTATAGCCCAACCTCGACCCGCCAGGCCTCGCTCAGGGCCTGGGCAGCGTCTTGCGCGGGGCCAATCTCGACCAGGCGCTGCCAGGCCTGTACCCGCACTGCTTTCACCGCAGGGGAGGCAGCCAGCGCCGTGGGGATGGGTAGGGGGGTACCCGTCGGTTCGGGCGGCGTCTGCTGCTCTGCCGGTGGAGCGGGCGGGGTCTCTGCCGCGGCTTCAGGAGCGGGTGAGGCTACCGGGCCGGCAGGGGTAGGGTTGGGGATGTTGGTAAAGCTCATTCCGGCCTGCAACGGACTGGCTGTAGCGGGTGGGACCTCGGGCGCGACCACAACCTCCTGGGTTTCCCAGATCAGCTTGGGAGCGCTGCTGACAGGCTCGAGGTCGGTCTCGCTGGGCAGGGGTGGTAGGGCTGCCAGCTCGGGATCAACTCCCGACCAGGGCCCGGCAGAGGCTGGAGGGCTGGAAACAGGCTCCGGATCTTCCCACTGAAGCGTGGGAAGGGGTTTGCTGGCAGCCAGCGGCTCGGGCTCTTCGAAGTCTGAGACCAGGGACGGCTCGGGTACCAGCGATGGCGCCTCCTCGAAGACTGCTGGCGCCAAAGGCGAGGTCGGGGCGTCGAGGTCGAGGTCGAGGTCGAACTCGAGGTCGTCCACGGAGGGAGCAGCCGACTGGGGGGGCGGTGCGGGCGGGGTGGTAGTGGGTGCGGGCGGGGTGGTAGCCGGGGCTGGCGGCATCAGGTCGCCAAGCTCTACCCCCTCCTTCTGTAAGGCCGCCTGGGCCTGGGCCAGATTGGGGACGGAGCCAGTCTGAGGGGCCACGTCCTCTGGAACTGGGGGCAGGTTGACCTCACCAGCCATTACCCTGGCCAGGAAGGCCAAAATATCCCGTTCGACCACGGTGCCATCGGGGCCAGTGCCTCTAATTTGCCGCCAATCTATGCCGTTTTCTTCCGCCAGACGACGGGCCAGCGGGGTTATTTTGATTTCGCTCATGCTTTCTACATCATAGCGCAGAAGTTACGAATTTAGCGGGCAAATGCCTGTGCAAACGAACCTGATCGGTCAAATATCCTGTCATGATCGCCTGATCTGAGCGTTCTGGGCTGCGCTCAGGGCTGCTCTGGGATCGCCGGCTGCTTGCCGGACAGGTATAACTGGGGATATGGAGACCCGTTTCGCCAACTTGCTTACCGACTACTGCCTGGATCTGCAGCTCGGACAGACTGTCCTGATCGAGGCCGAGCCCGCTGCCATGTCGCTGCTTGAAGCGCTATACCCGGCGGTTTTAGAGCGCGGCGCCTATCCCATCGTCCAGCTTTTTCCAGCATCGGTCTTTAGACCCTTTTTTCTAAGCGGGGGTGGGTGGTTAGATAAGGTCCCGGCGGCCCAGATGCAGCTGCTCGAACAATGCGATGCCAGCCTGCGTATCGAGAGCGCCCAAAACCCGCTCGAGCTAAGCGATGTCCCTCCGGCTCGCATAGCCCAGTACCGCACCGGATGGCGGCCCTACCTGCAAAAGCGCATGAGCAAGCGGTGGTGCCTGACCCTTTATCCCACCGCAGGCTATGCCCAGCAAGCCGGAATGCCCACTGCAGCCTTTCGGGCTTTTGTGGAACGGGCCCTGTACCTCGATCGCCCCGACCCGACGGCCGCCTGGCGTGAGCTGTCTGCCTTCCAGGCCAGCCTGATCCAGCGCCTGCAAAAGGTAAAAGAAATTCGCATCCAGGCCGATAGAACCGACCTGCGGCTTTTGGTAGAAGGGCGCACCTGGATTAATTCCGACGGCAGGCGCAACATGCCCTCGGGCGAGGTTTTTACCGGCCCTATCGAGTCTTCTGCCGAAGGGGAGGTCTGCTTCAACCTGCCGGCGGTGGTCTCGGGGCAACGGGTGGCAGGGGTGCGCCTCTTCTTTCACCAGGGTCGGGTGGTGGAGGCAAGCGCCCAGGTAGGCGAGGAGTACCTGACCAGGATGCTCGAGGCCGACCCAGGAGCACGCTACTTGGGCGAGCTAGGCATCGGTACCAACTTTGGCATCAACCGTCCTACCGGCCTGATCCTTTACGACGAAAAAATCGGCGGTACGGTGCATCTGGCTCTGGGGCAAAGCTACGCCGAGACCGGCGGAACCAATCACTCCTCCATACACTGGGATCTGATTCTGGATCTGCGCCAGGGGGGAAGGGTTCTGGCCGATGGCCAGGTGTTGCAGGAGAACGGGCGGTTTGTGGGTCTGTAGGTCGAAGCACCTGGGTGCCAGACCCATTAGATCGGTGAAGTAAAAAGGCTCTTCGGGCTCTTGTGCGGATTGGACGTTTGCCAGGAGGATAGGAGTCTCACCTCCCCTCCCTCGTGGGGCATTGTCTCTCTATGCCCAGACCAGGCCGTGCACGAGTATGTCTACCAGGAAACTCCCTTCCGTTTCGTGGCCACGAGTGCACGCAGCTCATAGAAACCTCCCTTGCTACGGGGCTCTTTCAGCCCTCTTGCTAAAGGGGGTTGGGGGGATCGTCGGGGGTAAGGGGGATCATCCTGCACCCGAGCAGAAACAGTTTACTGGCATAGTACAGTGAGGTGTATGTTGGATAGAACAAGTTGACCAACTAATGTAAACTGATGCTTGTGAAAACCATCAGTGTGCATAAAGCAAAAGCGCATTTATCGGAGCTGCTCGAGCGCGCCCATGCTGGGGAAGAGATTATCCTGTCCAAGTATGGCAAGCCCTATGCCAGGCTGGTTCCTCTGGAAAAGCTGGAAAAAGTGCCGCTGGGCTTCTTGCAAGGCGAAATTGAGGAGGCTTTTTTTGAACCCTTGCCCGAGGAGGAGTTACAAGGGTGGCAATAAAGCTGCTGCTGGACACCCATACCCTGCTCTGGTCGCTGCACCAGCCTGCCAAACTGTCCGCCAAGGTCAGAGACTTGATCCAGAATCCAGAAAATATCCGGCTAGTAAGTAGTGCTTCGCTATGGGAAATTGCCGTCAAAACCCGCCTGGGTAAGCTAGCAGTAGGTGAAAGTTTTCTGGCCAACTACCCCACCTACCTGCGCACGTTCCGCGCCGAGGAGCTGTTTATCCGAGGCGTCCACTGCGTTTTGGCCCCAGGCTTTCCATCTGAACATAAAGACCCTTTTGACCGTATTTTGGCTGCCCAATCCCAGGTTGAGCAGGCCCTGCTGCTTACCGATGACCCCAGAATTCAAACCCTGGGAGTGGCTACGGTGTGGTGAGCAGTTCAGGAAGCAAAATAAGGGGGATTTTAGCCTTGACCACAGCAAAGTGCCGTCGGTCGGTGGTGGCGATGCGGCCAATGTCCAGTTCCTCGGCAATGGTAATTACCGCAGCATCCACAAAGCCCAGGCGCAGGTCGGCGTACTGCTGGTTGAGGTCGTAGACCCGGCCATAGCCGAGAGGGCTTAGGTCGGATACCCTGTAAACTCCCAGGGCAAGGTCATCATACAAGGCGAGCTGACCACCCTTACCCACACGAGTGGCCAGTAAGTAGTCGGTCTCAGGAAGGATGGGAGCCGGGAGCACCAGGTTTTCTTCGGCATCCAGTAGTTGCCTGGATTCGGCGTGCCAGCGGTCTTTGCGGTCGTAGTACGCAAACAGAATACCGCTATCTACCAGAAGGGCCATGCTTAACGCGAGCGCTCCCAGGCCTCTCGCTGCTCGGGGGCAAGAGAGTCCAGGCCAAAACCTTCTGCTAGTATCTCTTCGGCCCGTTCGGCAGTGTCGGTGTGACCGCTGTCAAAAACGCCAGCGTACTTGGAGCGGGGCCGGGGGGGCAGGCTTTTGTGCAGTGCTTCGCGGATTAGCTCGGCCATGGATTTTTTATTGCGCCGGGCCTCGAGCTTTAGCCTGAACTCGAGCTCGGCATCCAGATAAATGGTGGTGCGCTTCATATGACATATGTTAGCATACCTGCCGGGATTGTGTTCTGATGCAAACAGAACGGCGGAGAGGGACGTATACTTTGTGGCCTATGCGAGCCCGCGGGAGACTCAGATGAGCAGTGTTTTTCGCTACCAGGGCCCACACCCCCGAGGAGACCAGCCCAGGGCCATCGAGGGGTTGTGTGAGGCCCTGCAAGACGGCGAGCGCTTTGTGACCCTGCTGGGCGCCACCGGGACCGGTAAGACCGTGACCATGGCCCAGACCATCGCCCGCCTGAACCGCCCTGCGCTGGTGATGGCGCCCAACAAGGTGCTGGCTGCCCAGCTGGCCGCCGAGTTCCGCGAGCTTTTCCCCCAGAACGCGGTGGAGTTTTTCATCAGCTACTACGACTACTACCAGCCCGAGGCCTATGTGCCAGGGCGCGACCTTTTTATCGAAAAAGATGCCGCCATCAACCCCGAGATCGAGCGGCTGCGCCACTCCACCACCCGCAGCCTGCTCACCCGGCGGGATGTGATTGTGGTGGCCTCGGTCTCGGCCATCTACGGCCTGGGCAGCCCCGAGGACTACAAGAACATGAGCCTGATTGTGGAGGTTGGGCAGGAGCTTTCTCGCGAGGCCCTGATCGAGCGGCTGGTGGACTTGCAGTACGAGCGCGGCGATCTGCAACTGGAGGCAGGCCGGTTCCGGGCCAGGGGCGAGGTGCTGGAGGTCTGGCCGGCTTACGAACAGGAGCCTATCCGGATCGAGCTTTTTGGCAACACCATAGACCGGGTAACGGTGGTACACCCGGTCACCGGCGACCGAATGAAAGACCTGCCAGGGTTTGTGCTGCTGGGGGCCAGCCATTATGCCACCCCGGAGTGGCGGCTTAAGCAGGCTATCCCGGAGATTAAGCAAGAGCTGGCCGAGCGCTTGAAGGTTTTGGAGGAGGAGGGCCGGCTGCTCGAGGCCCAGCGCCTGAAGGAGCGCACCCTCTACGACCTCGAGATGCTCGAGGTTATGGGTAGCTGCCCCGGCATTGAAAACTACAGCCGGTTCCTGTCTGGCAAAGAACCCGGCGAGGCGCCTTACACCCTGCTGGACTACTTCCCCGACGACTACCTGGTGCTGCTGGACGAGTCGCACGTCACCGCGCCACAGCTGCGCGGGATGTACAACGGCGACTATATGCGCAAAAAGACCCTGGTGGACTACGGCTTCCGCCTGCCCAGCGCCCTCGACAACCGCCCCCTGCGGTTTGCCGAGTTTCTGGAGCGGGCCCCTCAGATTGTCTTTGTATCTGCCACGCCTGGCCCCTACGAGCTCGAGGTCTCGGGCCGGGTGGTCGAGCAGATCATCCGCCCCACCGGCCTGGTGGACCCCCTGGTGACGGTCAGGCCCGCTGCTGGCCAGATCGAAGACCTGATGGGGGCCATCCGCACCAGGGCCGCCCGGCAGGAGCGCACCCTGGTCACGGTGCTGACCGTGCGGATGGCCGAGGAGCTTACCGCTTTTCTGGTCGAGCACGGGGTGCGGGCCCGCTACCTGCACCACCAGTTCGACGCCTTCGAGCGCCAGGCCCTGCTGCGCGACCTGCGGCTGGGGTACTTCGACGCCCTGGTGGGTATCAACCTGCTGCGCGAGGGGCTGGACCTGCCCGAGGTCTCGCTGGTGGCCATCCTGGACGCCGACAAGCAGGGTTTCTTGCGCTCCGAACGTTCTTTGATCCAGACCATTGGCCGGGCTGCCCGCAACCTTGGGGGCGAGGTGTTTTTGTACGCCGAGACGGTATCGGAGGCCATGCGGGTGGCCATAGAGGAGACCGACCGCCGCCGCGCCCTGCAGCAGGCCTACAACCTCGAGCACGGCATCACCCCCGAGACGGTGCAGAAATCGGTGCGAAAGCTGGTCAAACCCGAGGACTACCAGGCCGAAGCCGCCGAGATCGCCCTAGACGACCCGGCGGTGCTGCAAAGCCTGCTGGAGCAGCTCGAGACCGAGATGTGGGCGGCCTCCGAGGCCCTCGACTTCGAAAAAGCTGCCAGCCTGCGCGACCAGATGCGAAACCTCGAGGCCCGCATCAAGGGCCTGCCCGAGCCCGCCAGCGTAGGAAAACGCGGGCGACGGCGCAGACGCTAAGCTGCGTCTGGCAAAGCGCAGGTGAGCTGTCCCTGAGTTGTGTGCAGCGGTGGTGACGAAGCGCAAGGGGATACTTGGTAGGAGCTTTGTGTCTTGAGGCTGCGCTAGGCGTTAGGTGACTAAAAAACTCGATTGAGCACTTCCTCCCCCTCGACGGGGGAGGTTAGGTGGGGGTGTGAGCCGAAGGCGAAACGTTGCGACTGGAAGAAAAAACTCGGCTGCCGCCGAGACCCCCCTCCCTGCCCTCCCCCGCAAAGGGGGGAGGTGATTTGGATCCATTTTCTATCCACTCAGCACTAGCTGACCAGCCTCTCAATGGGAGGGGGTCACCCGGATTCTTTGCATGGCCAGGGCGCTTGAGTGCTTCAAGGATATGTTTGCCGTCCTCAGAAGAGATGACAGGTGGGCCTTAGTGTTCAGACCATGTCAATATGGCACAGCTTAGCAGAAGCTTTTCGTTCTTCACCGGCCCGGGTATGGGCAGTGCGGAGTGGCTCTGGCAGCCGGGTTTTGCCCATCAGTGAGCGTACAAAGGCCAGGCTTTCCTCCATTTCCACGCGGTGCCCCGGCGAGACGATGAGCGGCTGAACCCCGGTGCGGCTGCGGTAGACCCAGCCTATCTGCCGCGTTCCCTGCATCAACCGCACTGCCGAACCAGCCTCGAGCGGCAGCTCGCCCTCTGGACTACCAAAAAGCAAGGTTTTGGCTACCCCGATGGCCGGAATGTCCAGGTGAACCCCCAGATGGGCTGCAATGCCCAGCCCCCTGGGATGGGCGACGCCCTGCCCATCCACCAGCAACACCTCGGGAGGGCACGACAGTCTGGCCAGCGCCGCCAGATAGAGCGGAGTCTCGCGGAAGGACAAAAACCCAGGTATGTAGGGAAAAAGTTCGGCCGCGTCCATCCAGGCGGTAGCGACCTCGAGCAGTCTCCCTTCGGCTCGGTCCCACAAGACCGCAGCCGCCACTGCAGCGCCCTGCACCCTGGAGAAACGGGTAGGGTGGGAGGCATCCAGGGCCACAAGATAGCGGGTCTGGCTCAGGCTGCCCCGCAGCACCACGGTCTGGGCCAGTGCTCTTTGCCGCGCGGCGGCCTCCTGTAGGTCCCTGGGCTGTTCAAAGGAAGGGGGGTGCATATTCTTTAGCCGCCTGACGATTTGCTGGCAGACCTGTTCTGTGTCGCTCCGGGTATAGCCACTGAGGCCTTAACCACCGCGATCAAGCGCCCCGGACGGCCAGCCCTGATCCCCAACCACCGGGTATGCTACAATCGCCCCTTGGTGTAGATATGCGGGCACTTAACCCTGGTCTTACCATCTTGGGGTACAAAGAGGTTAGTGGGCGATGCTACCCCGAGGCCGGGCCAAAAGACCCACTCAGCAAAAGTTGGCGCACCCGACAGGACTCGAACCTGTGTCCTTTCGCTCCGGAGGCGAACGCTCTATCCACTGAGCTACGGGTGCAGTCGCACAGAGCAGGGTAGCACCGCACAGAGGAGGCAGTCAAGTGTTTGGAATCAGTAGAAGGGTTGTTGCCGTGATCTTTGGGTTTCTTGCCGTGGCTTTTGTCGCGGGCTCGGTTCTGCTTTTCACGCCTCAGGGCCAGCGTGGCACCCAGGGCAGGGTAGAGTTCACGGTGAATGGCCGCCCGGTCTCCGAGCTTGATCTGGCCCGGGCAAAGCAGAATGACCCCATCCTGAACACCAATCCCCAGGGGCTTTTGTTGAACCTTGCCAATGTTAACTTTGGCGAGCGTTTTGTCATCACCACTGCGCTCTTGCAGGATACCGCCCGCATCGGGGTCTCGGGCCGGGAGCTCAGGGAGGAGCTCGATACCCTCAGGGAGCGCTTCGGCCTTCAGGACAGAGAAGCCTACAACCGCTTCTTAGTTCAGGTGGGCTATACCGATTCGCAACTGCGCGACGAGCTACGTAATCAGATTCGCATTAATAAGCGCATCGAAGAGATCGAGAGGCGAGCCGAGCCTACCGAAGCTGAAATGCGGCTCTTCTTTGAGCTAAACCGCGACCAGTACCGACAGGACGAGCGCGTACTGGCCCGTCAGATCGTACTCGATGACCGGGCCTCCGCCGACAGAGTCTTTGCCGAGGTAAGCGCGCCCGGCGCCGATTTTGCTGCCATTGCCAGGGCCAGCTCCCGGCTCAACGCCGAACAGGGCGGTGCTCTGGGCGCCCAGGCGGGTCAGAGCGAGCCCGGCCCGGTAACCCGGGTGGTCTTCCCCAACGTGGTGGCCGAGGCCGTATTCCGGCTGCGCGACGGGCAGATCAGCCGGCCCATCGAGGCCGGGGGCCGCTTTTACATTGTGAAGGTAGAGAAGTTTTTGCCGGCCGGCTATATGGAGTTTGAGGAAGTCAAGGACCGCGTCAGGGAAGACGCCAAGCGCATCAAGGGCCAGGGGGCGCTGGAAGCCTATATCAGAGACTTGCGGGCCAGGGCCCAGGTGAGCTTTCCCGAGGGCTCTACCTTCCGGTTTGAGAACCCGGTGGTGGCCCGGGTTGGCGAGACCGAAATTCGGCTGGCCGAGGTGACCCAGTCGGTCTTTGCCAACCAGCAGGTGCCGCAACTGATACAGCAGGGCCTGGGCGAGCTGGCCGTGCAGTTCTTTATGCCCCAGACGCTTGAGCAGCTCATTAGCCGCGAGGCGGTCTACCAGGCCGCCAGGACCCTGGACCAGCCCTTCTTTGGTTCCAGAACCGACATCGCCAACCAGGCCCAGCAGTGGAAAACCCGCGATGTTACCGTCTCGGACGCGGAAGTACGCCGGTTTTACGACGCCAACCTACCCCACTTCACCATCCCTGCCTCGGCCAGGGTACAGGCGGTGAACTTTACCAGGGAAGACAGGGCCAGGGCCGAGGCCTTCCGGGCAGCAGCTCTGCGGGGCGGCGCGCTCCAGGACCTGGCCAGAGCCAACGGGGGCACCGTGCAAGACTTTGGCGTGGTTAACCCCGGTACCATGCCCCCCGTTCCCAACCGCCTGGTCTTCCTGACCCGCGGTAGCTTCCCCAGTGGGCCTTTGGGTGAAGTGAGCGAGGTGGTAAAGCTCGAGGACGAGAGCTACCAGGTGCTCATTGTGAATGATCGCAAGGCCGAGCAGTTGCGCTCCTTTGAGGAAGTGAAGGAAGAGGCCCGCCAGCAGTTACTGGCTACCCGCCGGGGCGAAGCCGCCCAGCGGTGGCTCGAGGAGGTCCGCCAGGCCGCCACCGTGGAAAATAACCTGCAAGCGGTACTCACTGCGCTTACCCCCAGGGAAGAACCAGCGAACGAACCAACGCCCGGCCAAGCCCCTCCTGCTGCTCCCCAGAATCAGCCTGGTTCTGGCGACCAGAACACCCCCGCCCCGCCAGCCACACCTCCTGCTAACCGCTAAGTCTGTGCATCTAAAGCCCTCCCTTTATTGGGAGGGTTTTTTGTTGGTCTCCCAGCGTGTAGACTCTTCTGCGGTATGGAACGCACCTTCATCATGATCAAACCCGATGGTGTGCGCCGGGGGCTCACCGGCGAGATCATCAGCCGCATCGAACGCAAAGGTTTCAGGATTGTAGCCATGAAAAAAATGGTCATCATCCGTGAAACAGCGCAGAAACACTACGCCGAGCATCAGGGCAAGCCTTTCTTCGAGGGGCTGATCAGGTTCATCACCAGGGGGCCGGTGGTAGCAATGGTTGTGGAAGGCCCTGGCGCCATTGGCGAGATGCGCCGACTGATGGGGGCAACCCGCCCCTGGGAAGCCGCTCCCGGCACCATCCGCGCCGACTTTGCCACCACCGTGGACGAAAATATCATCCACGGCTCGGACAGCCCCGATAGTGCATCCCGCGAAGTGGAGATTTTTTTCAGGCTCGAGGAAATTGTTGCCTAAAGGTCAGGGTGTCCTGAGCAGGTAGAAATGAGCCTGGGTCACCTTCCCCCTTGCGGGGGAGGGCAGGGAGGGGGGGGTCGCGGCGCCAGCCGAGTTTTTCTCTTCCAGTCTCAACATTTCGCCTTCGGCTCACACCCCCACCTAGCCTCCCCCGTCGAGGGGGAGGAATACTCTACCGAGTTTTCTACATGAGTCACACAACCCCGTCATCTAAAAAATCCGCGCAGCTCCCTCTCATTGTTACGCTGGTCATCTTGTTCTGAGCAGGTAGAAAATTCTCCAGATCACCTCCCCCCCTTGCAGGGGAGGGTAAGGAGGGGGGTCTCGGCGCCAGCCGAGTTTTTTACCTGATCACCCAACCCGGTCAAGTAAAGAATCCTGTTGATTGCCTGCCCATACGGGAGTAGATTTACAGGCTCCCCTTCTGCGCTTCAGTGTCACCCAGGACAGCAACTTCCTCTGGGCTCAGGCGGTAGAGCCTGCACACCGCACGGTTGCAGGCCTGTATGTCTTGCCTGAGGGCAGCCCGGGCTAGCTCACGCCGCAGCGGTTCAGGCACTTCTGCCCAGTGCGGGATGCGGATGCGGCGCAGATACTGGGCCTGGAAGCGCAGGTATCCGCCTCGCATTCTGGTTGAGTAGGCCGCCACGAACAGACGGGCCACCGCCGACAGCAACACCGCCTGTAAAGCCCGCAAATCCCAGTGGTCTGAGGTGACGTAATAGAGGTTGTGGTGGGGATACAGCTGGCCGCCTTCAAAAACAATATGCGCCTCACCCTTGATGTCCGGGATCAGCAGTTTGGGCCTTGCGGCCAGCTCCGGAGTTATGCGGTCAATGGTGCGATACCAGTTGGCCGGGGTCTTCCGCGCGCAGTGGCGCCTGGCGATTACGTCCCGTTGGGCCTCGAGGTAGCGCCGCAGGCGCGGGTAATCGCCCAAATCTACCAGCCTGCCCGACTCGGTAAAGGGATTGATCACACCCTGGCCACGCCACCTCACCTCACCGGAGCTGATGTCCTTTGTTGTCACCAGCGGCAGCTTGCGGTCTGGCTCCACCTCGAGCGCATCGAAGTCGCCGATGAATGTTCGGTCTGCGCCGGTTGCGACGCCAATCCCCACCTTGCACCCCGCCTCTTCCAGCGAGGGGAAGCAGCCTTCCAGACGGCGAATGAGCGCCGTCTGGTCGGATGACTCCAGCAGCCAGGGCTGTGCGCCATTGGTGACCTGGGCAAGTTCGCGCACCAGGCCGGGTTCTTCGGGCAGCTTCTGGGCGCGCAGTAAACCAGCCAGCCTGCCCAGCGTCGCCCGGTCAACGGGCGGGCGGTGGGCAGTGCGCGTTGCGCCCGGCGCTTCGCGGCTGATAACGGTTACTGCGGGGTAGGCAGTTACCTTTGAGTGGAAGGCCGGGGTATCGGCCATATCCACATAGAACTTCAGGTGGAACCGCCCGGCCACCATGCTTCGCAGCGGCCCGCCATAGCGGTTCTTCATCCAGCGATCGGCGCAGATGAAGCCCAGGCTCCCGCCCTGCGCCAGAAGCAGTAGCGCACGCTCGATAAAGGGAATGTACAGGTCGGCCCGGTCATACATCGTCTGGTAGCGGCGGCGATACTCCGCCAGCAGCGGAGCCGGGATTAGCTCCTGACGCACATAGGGCGGGTTGCCCACCACGAAATCGAATTCACCCTCCAGCGGCGCCAGCAGAAAATCCCCCTGCCACAGCCAGCGGCCAGCCAGGGCCTTTGCGGCCTTCGCCGCCAACCCCTCGCGCTTGAGAAGCGTAACAACAGCAGTATGGGTGGTGTGGAAGGTATCACCGTGCAGCTCGACCGCCCTGACTGCATCTGCCAGATCGTCGAGCGGAGCGCCATTGGGCCTTGCTTTTCGCCATGCGCTCAACAACCGTTCGATGATGGAGAACAAAAAGTCACCGCCACCAAAGGACGGCTCCAGAATCCGCCTTTCGTGAAGTGGTTGATCCTCCGTGTAGCCCACCAGGTCCAGAATGAAATCAACTACCTCGAGGCGGGTGAAGACTACGCCTAAAGAGCTTGGGTCGGCGTTGTATATCAGTTGCTGAGTTGCAGGCTGCATTCTGGACAACCGCCAAACCCTAGGCCAGCACCTCTTCGGGGTGGTGCTTGTTCCAGTAGCGTACCAGCCCGTCCACACTCATCCAGGAGGGGTCGGCAAACTCGTACTCCTGCACCTCTTCTTCGGAAAGCCCCGCAGCCCGCAGGCCAGCGGCCACATAAGCCTCGAACTCTTGTACCATCTGCTCTCGGCTCAGCCCGGCTTTGAGCCCGGTTTTAATCCAGTTGGCCCAGTCCAGGAGCCGGGCTTCCAGCGCGTCCAGGTGGGGCCCTACCTCGCCGGTCGGGCCAAAATGGGTAAGGTAAATGCTGCTGGGCTGCACGGCCCGAACCTTGGCGATGGACTCGCGCCAGGCCTCGAGGTGAATTTCCGGCGGGGGGCAGGGCGGCAAGACCGGGCCGCGCCCGATCTTCACGCCGGTCACGTCGCCGCCAAACAGGATATCGCCGAGCAAAAAAGCGTGGTGGTGGTTGGCGTGGCCGGGTGTCTCTATGGCCCGGACGCTCAGATCACCCAGAGCAACCGTATCGCCATCCTGCAGGATTTCTATTTGACTCTCTGGCACAAAGCCCATCTGGCCCCAGAGTTCTTCCATCTTGTCGCCGTAGATGCGGGTAGCCGAGGCCCAGAGCTTGCTGGGGTCTATCAGGTGCGGCGCTCCTCTGGGGTGAACGTAGATCCTGGCCCCCAGCTCGGCAAAACGCCAGGCCGCGCCGGCATGGTCGAGGTGGATGTGGGTCACGAAGACCTGCCTGACCTCGGAGGCAGCGTAGCCCAGTGTATTAAGGCCGTCCAGCAGCACCGAGAAGCGCGACTCGGGCCCGGTCTCGAAAAGCACTGGCCCCCCATTAGTTTCCAGCAGAAACGAGGCAATGACCCGAGGGGCGCGGTCGTGGAGGTCAATAGTATGAATCACGGGAATATTCTATCGCTCTGCCTGCTTCCTGGTGGTCTATGGTCTATTGTCTTGGTCTATGGTCTATTGTCTATAGTCTATTGTCTATGGTCTATTGTCGTTGGACTATTGACTATCGACTATTGACTATTGACCATTGACTTTCGACCTTAGACCTTAGACCTTCGACACCTAACTTCCCCGCCCCGACCGCCATCCTTGGCCCTAAGCACCAGGCCCCACCAGAGCGAGGAGGGCTCTATACTGGAGTTACAAGACTCGCCGTACCATACCAAACCAAACCCAGGAGACGACCATGCAAGCCACCATGATGGACTTTCCCCTTACCCTTACCCACCTGCTAGAGCGGGCCGGTGCCTTGTTCCCGCAAGAGGAAATTGTGACCCGGCTGCCCGACAAGTCTCTGCACCGCTACAGCTTTGCTGACTTTTACCGGCGTTCGCGCAGGCTGGCCTCGGCGTTGCAAAAAGCCGGGCTGCAAAAAGGAGACCGGGTCGCCACCCTGTGCTGGAACACCTATGCCCACCTCGAGGCCTATTTCGGCGTTCCGGCAGCAGGTGGGGTCTTGCACCCCCTTAATCTGCGGCTGCACCCCTCCGACATCGCCTACATCATCGGCCACGCCCAGGACAGAATCCTGATTGTGGATGATGTGCTCCTAAAGCTCTACGAGGCTATTAGAGAGCAGGTCACACTGGATAAGGTTATCGTGGTGCCCTTGTCGGGCTACCCAGTGCCGGAGGGCCTTCTGGACTACGAGGAGTTTCTGGCCACCGCAGACGACAGTTTCACCTACCCCAGCCTAGGCGAGCGCGATGCTGCTGCAATGTGCTACACCTCGGGCACTACCGGAAGGCCCAAAGGGGTGGTCTACTCGCACCGCTCGATACTGCTGCACAGCCTGGGCTCGGCCCTGCCCGACGCACTCAACCTTGCGGGTAGCGATGTGCTGCTACCGGTGGTGCCCATGTTTCATGTGCTGGCCTGGGGGCTGCCCTTTACCGGAGTGATGGCCGGGAGCAAACTGGTGATGCCAGGGCCGCACCTCGATGCGGTGAGCCTGCTGGATCTGTACCAGTCGGAGCGGGTTAGCAAGACTGCGGGCGTACCGACCATCTGGATGGGGGTCTTGCAGGCCCTGCAAAAAGAGCCGGAGCGCTGGAAACTGGGGTCCATGGAGATGGTGGTGGGTGGTTCGGCGGCTCCCGAGGCCATGATCCGGGCCTTCGACCAGTTTGGGCTGAAGGTACTGCACGCCTGGGGTATGACCGAGATGAGCCCCCTGGGCACCGTCAGCCGATTGAAGCGCCACCTGCGTGGGGATACTGAGACGGAGTATGCCTACCGCGCCAAGCAGGGCCTGCCCACCCCTCTGGTGGAAATACGGGCAGCCGGCGAGCAGGGCCTGACGCCCTGGGATGGGCAGTCGCTGGGAGAGTTACAGGTGCGCGGCCCCTGGGTGGCGGCCAGCTACTATAACCTCGAGGCCGAAGCAGACAAATGGACTCCCGATGGCTGGTTCCGCACCGGCGATGTGGTAACCATTGACCCCGAGGGCTACATCCGCATCGCCGACCGCACCAAAGACCTGATCAAATCCGGCGGCGAGTGGATCAGCTCAATTGACCTGGAAAACGCCCTGATGGCCCACCCTGCCGTTAAGGAGGCCGCCGTAGTTGCCACTCCCCACCCCAAGTGGGACGAGCGCCCGCTGGCCGTCATAGTGCTGAAAGAAGGCGCCAGCGCTACCCCAGAAGACCTCACCCAGTTTCTGGAGCCCAGGTTTGCCAGATGGTGGCTGCCAGATGCCTATGTCTTTGTTACCGAAATTCCCCGCACCAGCACGGGCAAGTTCCTCAAGTCCCGGCTGCGCGAGCAGTTTAAGGACTATCAGCCAGTGAAATAGTTTGTTTTTGAACGCTGGGAAAAACGGCTACGCCCCAAGAGTCGCCGACATGTTTTTCGGCGCGAGGCCCATCAGTGTTCGGCAAGATGTCCTGGCGCGGGACTACTCGAGCCGAAAGGGCTCGCCCCGATGATCCAGTGGGTCGAGCCAGCGCAAGGCCGGAAAGCGCTCGAACCCCCGGTCGGCGCTGACTAGGGTGGCTTCCCGCTCGAGGGCCAGCGCGGCCAGAAAGGCGTCGTTTGCCTGGTTGCCCAGCAGGTTCAGGCTCAGGCACAAATTTTCCAGGATAGAAAGGTGGGCTGCCCCCGGCTCTACCAGCTCGTATGCCGGCTGCATCCGCAGCGCGTACAAAAAAGCAAAAACCTCTTCTGGTCTGGCCCTCTGGTCACCCAGCGAGGGCAGGGTATTGATACAAAGACGACAGGAACGCACATTTTCGTCATTGCGAGCGGAGCGAAGCAATCCAGATCACCCCTTCGGCTGATTGGCTTACGGCTTTCTCCTGGATAGATTAATCACCCCCATCCTCGGCCACTCCGTCACCCAGTCTATTGCTTCGTCGGCCCAAGGGCCTCCTCGCAATGACGGGGCGGCGTGCTGCGGCGTGTCACGCCGGAAGGCATAGATGAGCACATTGGCATCCAGGATGTACAAGGGCTACCTTCCCTCCAGCTTGCTCAGGTCGTACTCGGTCTGGCTGGATTGAAGAAGCTGCTTGAGCTGTGTGGGCTTCAGGTCTAGCACCTGTCCGCTATCGAAGGTGGGAAGTTGAACCGGCTTGCCCGGTTGGTGCTGGAGCCGCAGGCGCAGAGCCTCCTCGAGGAACTGGGTAAGGGTAATCCCCTGCCGGGCGGCCTCGGCCTTGGCCTTCCGATACAGCTCATCGTCTATGCGAAGCGTGGTCTGCATATATCGAATATAGCAGATATGTCAGATATGTCATATTGGCAATGGTCTGGCCCAGAGCCTGCGCTCGCTGGCGCTCAGACTGCTGCGCAGGTCTCAGGTCACAGGTCGCAGGGTGCGGGTCACGGGTCACGGGTCGCAGGTCTAATGTCGGATGGGCTGGGTTAGTCTGGTGTCTTCCAAAAATTGCTGGACTTTAGCTTCCCGCCCTCGACCCTTGGCCCTCGACGTTTCTCTTTTGACCCTCGACGTTTTCTTCCGCCCCTGGTAGTCGAGGCCGTATAGTTTTGTTATGTCCAGAGCCAGTGCAATAGACCAGTTCCTGCAGAAAAACCTCGAGGCCTACCTTGGCGAAACCATACGCCTGTGTGCCCAGCCCAGCGTCTCGGCTACCGGCCAGGGGATGCTCGAGTGCGCCAGCCTGGTAGAGCAGATCCTGCAAAACCACGGCTTCCAGACCTGGAAAATCGAGGGCTACGGCAACCCGGTAATCGTGGGCCGCGCCGCTGGAAAGTCGGGGCGCACCCTGCTTTTTTACAACCACTACGATGTGCAGCCGCCCGAGCCGCTTGAACTCTGGGACTCTCCCCCGTTCCAGCCCCAGGTCCGCGATGGGCTTTTGTATGCCCGTGGGGTCAAGGATGACAAGGGCGAGTTTATGGCCCGCGTTGCCGCAGTGGACGCAGCCAGGGCGGCCAATGGGGGCGAGCTACCGTGCGGGGTGCTTTTTGTGGTAGAGGGCAACGAAGAGGTGGGCAGCCCCGGCATCGCAAAGTTTGTGCAGGACCATCTGAGTCTGCTCAAGTGCGACGGCGCCGTTTGGGAAGAAGGCGGCATTGACTTCGAGGAGCGCCCCGGCAGCTCGCTGGGCCGTCGGGGCATTCTGGCGGTAGAGCTCGAGGTGCAAACCCTCTCCCGCGACGCCCACTCCGGCAGCGCCCACATCCTGCCCAACGCGGCCTGGCGACTGGTGCGGGTGCTGGCCTCGCTCAAGGACGAAAACGAGCGCATCCAAATTCCGGGCTTTTACGATGATGTAAAGCCCATTTCCGAACTTGATCTGGAGTTGTTCCGCCGGCTACCCGACAGCGAGCAGCACTTGCGCGAGACTTTTGGGGTGCGGGGGTTTGTGGGCGGGCTTACCGGCTTCGAACTCAAAAAAGCCGTCTTCAACCCCACCTGCAACATCCAGGGCATCACCACCGGCTACCAGGGCCAGGGTACCAAGACCGTGATTCCGGCCAGGGCCTCGGTCAAGCTCGACTTCCGCCTGGTGCCCGACCAAAACCCCACCGAGATTCTTACCCTACTCCGGGCCCACCTGGACGCCGAAGGCTTTACCGACGTCAAAATATCCTACAGCGACTATATGTTCCCTTCCAAGTCGGAGGCCGACCACCCCCTGGTGCAGCTGGCAGCCAGGACCGCTGAAGAGGTCTATCAGAAACCCTACCAGCTTATTCCCATGACCGGCGGCAGCTCGCCGGTTTATGCCTTTGCCGGGCCGCTGGGCATCCCGGTAATTGATGCTGGCCTGGGCTTTGGTACCTCTAACCGGACCCATTCGCCAAACGAAAATGTGCGCATCAAAGACTTCCACAATGCCGCGCGCCACATCGCCCGCATCCTGGACGGCTTTGGGAATATCTAGAGCCCTATTCGGCAAGAGGGCCGCTGCCCCTAGGCGAGTCGCTTACGCGATTCCGGCAAAGCCGTAACCTAGCGAGGCTGTCCGAAGAAGAACTGCTGCACGGGTCAAAGTGAGGTGACGCAGCGGGTCTGGGACGACAGCCCCGACGCCATGCCGCGCAGCCTCGACCACCGCTACGAGCTGTGTTTCCCTATCCTGGACGCCCGGGCCAGGCGCAAGGCGCTGGGTTTGCAGGCCCAGATTACCGACGACCGCAACAGCTTTATCCTCACACCACAGGGGCAGGAGCGGCGCTGGGGGGGGGAAGCACGATGGGCAGCGGCTGGGGTAGTAACCGATTTGCCTGAAGTACCCCCACCGGGTTGATTTGGGAGGTAATTCGGCGGTGGTTACATTAGAATCCAGCATTAACGATGCCACGCATTTTTGACAATATCGAAGATACCTTACTGCCCGCATTGAAGGAGACCCTGGCTTCGGCCTATAGAGCCGACTTCGCCGTGGGCTATTTCAACCTCCGGGGCTGGCGCCACCTGGCCGATCAGATCGAGGGCTGGAGCGGGCAACCCGACAACCAGGTTCGGCTGTTGGTAGGCATGCAGCAACGCCCCAGGGATGAACTGCGCGCAATGTACGGTCTGAATGGTGAGGAGAGTATCAGCAACGCCGTGGCTGGCCGGCGGCGCAAGGAAATTGCGAACGACTTCCACCACCAGCTCGTGGTGGGTACGCCCACCGCAATGGATGAGGAGGGCCTGCGCAGGCTGGCCCGGCAGTTGCGAAGCAGGAAACTGGTGGTCAAACTCTTCTTGCGCCACGCCCTGCACGCCAAGCTATACCTGGCTTACCAGCGCCACTTTCACCTCCCGATCGTGGGCTACCTGGGCAGCAGCAACCTGACCTTCTCGGGGCTCAAAGGGCAAGGGGAGCTGAACATTGACGTGCTGGACGGTGATGCAGCCAAAAAGCTGTCGGGTTGGTTCGAGGATCGCTGGAATGACCCCTTCAGCCTGGATGTCTCGGAGGAGTTGGCGGAGATCATTGAGGAGAGCTGGGCGCGGGAGAAACCCCTACCGCCGTACCATGTCTACCTGAAGATGGCCTACCACCTTTCCGCAGAGGCACGGGTAGGTCTGGCGCAGCCACGCAGGTTTGAAGGTTTCGAGGGAGAGCTGTTCGACTTCCAGTCGGCGGCGGTTAAGATTGCGGCTCACCACCTGGACAAACGCGGTGGGGTGGTGATTGGGGACGTGGTGGGACTGGGCAAGACCATCATTGCCAGCGCCTTGATCAGGACGCTCGAGCCCGACTACTTCGCCAGCCTGATCCTCTGCCCCAAGAACCTGGTGGAGATGTGGCAGAAGTACCGCCGCCGGTTTGGTCTGCGGGCGGAAATCCTCTCGATGAGCGAGGTTATTCGGGATCTGCCTAAGCTACAACGCTTTCCACTCATCGTCATTGATGAGAGCCATAACCTGCGCAACCGCGAAGGCAAGACCTATGGGGTAATTCGGGATTACATCGAGAAAAACCTTGCAAAAGTTGTGCTGCTGACGGCAACACCTTACAACAAGACGTACCTCGACCTGGCCGCCCAACTTAGGCTCTTCGTACCACCCGATACCGACCTGGGCATTCGCCCCGAGGCCTACCTGCGGATGCTCCCGGATGGAGAGTTTAGCTTTGCCCAAAAATACGGGGTACCGGTTCGCTCGATCCAGGCCTTCGAGTTGAGCGATCAGCCCGATGACTGGCGCGAGTTGATGCGGCTGTACATGGTGCGGCGTACCCGCAGCTTCATTCAGGCCAACTATGCCAAAACGGACCGAGAGGGCAGAAAGTATCTCGAGTTCTCCAGCGGCGAGCGCTCCTACTTTCCCAAGCGGCTGCCCAGGGCTTTGGCCTTTGCGCTAGACGAGGCCAACCCACAAGACCAGTACGCCCGGCTGTACGCCGAGCGGGTGGTAAGGGTTATCGAGGAGCTTCAGCTACCGCGTTACGGGCTAGGCAACTACGCCCTGGACAACCCAACCAGTCTGACCGAGGCCGAAGCGCAGCAGATTGAAAACCTGGGCCGGGCCGGGACGCGCCTCAAGGGCTTTGTCAAGACCAACCTGTTCAAGCGGCTCGAGTCCAGCGGCCAGGTCTTCTTGCACTCGCTACAGCGGCACATTCTGCGCAACTACGTCTACCTGCACGCCCTAAAGAACAACCTCGACCTGCCCATCGGCACCCTGGACGCCGACTTTCTCGAGCCCGACTATACCGACCGGGACGAGGACGGGCTGTTCGAGGAAGAGGGCGTCAACGGCAGCTGGGCGGCCAGAGCGGCGCAGATTTATGAGGAAATCAGACTCAAATCCGGGTTCAAATGGATCCGCCCCAGTCTGTTCACAAAAAGCCTCGCACACGACCTGGAAAAAGATGCCGCCGCGCTCGAGGAAATCCTGACCGCCAGCGGGGTCTGGAACCCCGAGCGGGACACCAAGTTGAGTGCTTTGGAACGGCTGCTTACCCAAACCCACCCTACCGACAAGGTGCTGATCTTCACCCAGTTTGCCGACACCGTGGTCTACCTGGAGCAGCAACTAAAGGCCAGGGGCCTGGAAGCGCTGGCGGGGGTTACGGGCGATTCGGACAACCCCACCGCGCTGGCCACGCGCTTCAGCCCACGCAGCAACAGCGAAAAAGGCGGTACACAAGTGGCCCCGGAACGCGAGTTACGGGTCTTGATCTCGACCGATGTGCTCTCGGAGGGGCAGAACCTGCAGGACGCCTTTGTAGTGGTCAACTACGACCTGCCCTGGGCCATCATCCGGCTGATCCAGCGGGTGGGGCGGGTAGACCGCATTGGACAGCGCTCGCACGAGATTTTCGCCTACACCTTCCTGCCCGCCGAGGGCCTCGAGCGGGTCATCAATCTGCGCCGCCGCCTGCTGACCCGCCTGCGCCAGAACGCCGAGGTGGTGGGCACCGACGAGGTCTTCTTCGAGGACGAGGAAGTGCGGGCCCTCGAGGCCCTCTACCACGAGCGTTCGGGTATTCTCGACGAGGCCGACGATGGCGAGGTAGACCTGGCCTCTTACGCCTACGAAATCTACAAGCAGGCCACCGAGGCCGACCCCAGCCTGAAGCGCACCATCCCCGCACTGCCCAACGTGGTCTACAGCAGCAAGGCCCAGGCTCGTAGGGGCGTGCTGGTCTACCTCCGCACCCCCGGCGGGGCCGACAGCCTGACCTGGGTTGACCCGGATGGGCGCACCCTATCCGAGAGCCAGCTCGAGATCCTCCGGGCCGCCGCCTGCCCGCCCGACACCCCGCCGGTCGAGCGACTGCGCAACCACCACGAACTGGTGGGCGAGGTGGCGCGGCGGGTGATGGAAGAAGAACGCACCAGCGGGGGCAGCCTGGGCGCCCGCAGCAGCGTGAAGTTCAAGCTGTTCTACCGGCTGCGCGACTACCTGAACACCCACCAGACCCCCATCTTCCCCCTGACCGAACTCGAGGCCGTACTCGAAGACCTGCTGCGCTTCCCGCTCAAGGAGCGGGCGCGGGAGCGGCTGGGCCAGCAGTTGCGCCAGGAGATTCCCGAGGCCGACCTGGTGAGCCTGGTGGTGGGGATGCGCGAAGAGGGCAGCCTCTGCGAGGTGAACGGTGGAGACCAGGGCCAAAAAGAGCCCGAGCTGATCTGCTCGATGGGACTGGTGTAGACATGGACAATGCCCGCGCCCGCCGCCACCTCGAGGCCCACAACTACCAGGCTTTGTTCCTGGAGGAGCTGGGCTGGGACCAGAACCAGGGCCGGCCCTTCTCGCTGGAGGTCAAAGGGCAGGCATACACCCTGCACCGTGCAGCGAAGAAGCGGGAGTTCCAGGTGCTGCGCCTCGAGGGCATCCCCGAGCACAAAATAAGGGTTCTGCTCGAGCGCCAGCTCAACCGTATGGCCGCCGAACGGCTGGTGATCTTCGAGGATAGGGCTACCGGCAGACAGCTCTGGGAATGGGTCTTGAACGAGCGGGGCAAGCCCCTCAAGCTGCGCACCGCCGAGTTCCGGGCGGGCAAAAACAACGAGCTATTCCTGCAAAAACTAAAGCAGCTTGCCTTCACCCTGGCCGAGGAAGAGAGCGCCACCACCTTTGTGGCGGGTCGCCGGGTGCGGCGGGCCTTCGACGTCGAGCGGGTCACCAGACGCTTCTACGAGCAGTTCCAGAGGGAGCACCAGGCCTTTTTCGCCCGGGTGAGCGGCCTCCCCGAAGAGGCCCGCCGCTGGTACACCAGCCTGATGCTCAACCGGCTGATGTTCGTCTACTTCGTGCAGAAGAAAGGCTTTCTGGATGGCAACCCCAACTACCTGCGCGACCGCCTTCACAAGGTGCAGACCCTCCGGGGCAAGGGCAGGTTTCACAGCTTCTACCGCGACTTTCTGCTGGTGCTGTTCCACGACGGGCTGGGTAGCCAGAAGCGCCCGACCGACCCCGAGCTGCGGGCCTTGCTGGGCACGATCCCCTACCTCAACGGCGGCCTGTTCGAGATTCACCCCCTGGAAGCCGAGCACGCCCAGATCCAGATTCCCGACGAGGCCTTCGAGCAGGTCTTCGCCTTTTTCGAGCAGTACCAGTGGCACCTCGACGACCGCCCGCTGCGCGAGGGCAACGAGATCAACCCCGACGTGCTGGGCTACATCTTCGAGAAGTACATCAACCAGAAGCAGATGGGGGCCTATTACACCAAGGAAGACATCACCGAGTACATCGCCAAAAACACCATC
Organism: Deinococcota bacterium; assembly: GCA_041695225.1. Classification (GTDB taxonomy): domain Bacteria; phylum Deinococcota; class Deinococci; order Deinococcales; family Thermaceae; genus Meiothermus. The sequence continues at coordinate 47,669 of JBGFRI010000004.1, read as the reverse complement.
CTGCCGCACATTCTGGAGACCACCCGCCAGGGCTGCCGGGTAGCCTTCGAGGGCCAAGGCAGCCTGTGGAAGCTGCTGCAACAAGACCCTGACCGCTACCTCTACGAGGCCGTGCGGCGCGGGGCCGACTACCCCGAGGAGCAGTTGCCCGAGTTTGTACAAAAGGGGATGCACGACCCCGAGGCCCGCATGTTCGACAAGCGCTACAACCTGGGCCAGGCCGACCTGAAAGATGGGGAGGGCAACCCCCTCACCCTGCCCACCGAGACCTGGCGCGAGTACATCACCCGGCGGCAGCGCTATCACGATCTGAAGGCCAGGTTAAGTGCGGGCGAGGTGCAAAACGTTGCCGACCTTATCACCCTGAACCTGAACCTCCGCCAGTTTGCCCAGGACGTGCTGGACAGCGCCGAAGGGGCCGACCTGGTGCGTGCGTACTGGAAGGCCCTGAGCGAGATCCGGGTGCTCGACCCCACCTGCGGCTCGGGGGCCTTTTTGTTCGCCGCCCTCAACATCCTGCAGCCGCTCTACGAAAGCGCCCTGGACAAGATGGAAGCCCTGGTCTCCGAGGCCGACGCAGCGGGCAGCACCCAGAAGTACCCCGACTTCCGCCGCACCCTGGCCGAAGTCTCCAAGCACCCCAGCGAGCGCTACTACGTGCTCAAGAGCATCGTGGTGAACAACCTCTACGGGGTGGACATCATGGAAGAGGCCACCGAGATCGCCAAACTGCGCCTCTTTCTCAAGCTGATGAGCCAGATCGAGCACCCCGGCCAGCTCGAGCCCCTGCCCGACATAGACTTCAACATCCGCGCCGGCAACGCCCTGGTGGGCTTCGCCACATTGAAAGAGATCAGCGACTCTTTTAGTGGTCGGCTCGATTATGGTGACTTTGAAAGAGAGATCACCGAGAAGCTGGACGACCTTGAGGCTTTGTCCCGCCAGTTCCGCCTGCAACAAACCGAACACGGCGGCGCAGTCACCCCCGCCGACAAACAAACCCTGCGCCAGCGCCTGCATGCCCTGGAAGAAGAACTCAACCGCCACCTGGCCGCCCAGTACGGCATAGACCCCCAAAAACCCGCCGATTACCAAAAGTGGAAAGCCAGCCACAAGCCCTTCCACTGGTTTGTGGACTTTTACGGCATTATGAAAAACGGCGGGTTTGACGCCATCATCGGAAACCCGCCCTACATTGAGATGTCGAAGGTTAGTTCTTACAACATCAAAGGTTATGTGACCGAATTGTGCGGCAACATTTATGCACCCTGTGTCGAGCGCTTTATAGCTTTGGTTAAGGAAACTGGCGGTGTGAGTGTCATAGTGCCCTTAAGTGGGTTTTCGACAGAAAGGATGCAGTCCTACCAGGACATGGTTGCGGGTAACTTATCTCCGCTACACATTTCTTACTTTTCTGGAGATGCTCACCCTTCCGTTCTATTCAACGGTGTCAAATACCGCCTCTGCATCATAGTAGGGCGTAAACAGAAGGTTCTTGAGCCAGAAATAAAAGTCACTGATTATCAGCGTTGGTACGCAGTTGCCCGTGCTACCCTTTTTCCGACGATGGTGTACTCAGATTCAGGCCTATTGTCGGGTCATATGAGGTTTAGCAAGTTGGGCACGCCACTTGCTAGTTCTGTTCTTAGAAGGATGCTCTCAAAAACTAGGACACTGGGGTATTACCTTCGCAATGGAGGTATAGCACGTATCAATTATCACCGAAGCCCCGTTTTCTGGATTCGTGCAATGAACTTTGAGCCGTACTTTAGCTCTGCAACACGAACGAAGTCATTGGATCACCTGAAAGATTTGTTTTTCTCAACGGTGCGGCAGAGCAGCATAGCCGGGGCTATGTTGAATAGCACATGTTTCTACTTTTGGTTTACAGGGCAGGGCAATTGCCGGAATATCGCAGGTGCGGATATAGAAACATTTCCTGTTGGCGAACTTGATTCTGAGACTCTCAGTGAACTTATCGAGGTTTACGGGAACCTGATGGATGACTACAGGGCAAATTCCAAAAACCGCATCTATACCTATGAAGCATCAGGGCGCGTTGAGTACCAAGAGTTTTACCCTGTCTATTCTAAACCCATCATTGACCAGATAGACCGCGTTCTCGCCCGGCACTACGGCTTCACGCCGGAGGAACTCGACTTTATCATCAACTACGACATCAAATACCGCATGGGGCGGGATGCGCTGGAAGGGGAGGAGGGGTAGGGGATGGAGCTGGCAAAGGTGCGAAGGCCGCAGGGAGTAAGACTTGTGGGTCGCGCGATTTTGCTTATTGAGCAAATGTTGAAAAACTTGCATACTTAGGTAAGGTCGTTGCTGCCCCCATCTTTGGAGACATATGCATTTGGTGTATCTTGATGATTCAAGCGATGAAGAACTGACAATTTACTCAGCCCTTGCTATTTCCGACGAACAATGGCAAACCTGCCTGCGTCAGGTCAGAGAGTTTCGACGAGAACTCAAGAAAACAGATGGAATCTACGTACAGAAAGAGTTCCATGCCTGGAAGTTTGTCTCTGGCCGAGGGCAAATTGCCGACAGGGTTGTACCAAAAGGTCGTCGAGCGCAAATTTTCAAAGAGACCCTCGAATTGACGTCCCGCCTGCCTGGTGCTCGACTATTCAACGTGGTTAGCCCAACCAGTAAAAAACCCACGGGGTTCGAATGGTTGCTTAACCGCATTAACCGAACGATGCAGGCTTGGGGTAGTCGTGCCATCTTAATATGCGATCAGGGCAGCGAAAATGAGTTCACCAGAATGGTTCGTAAAATGCGAGTTTACAATCCGATACCGAGCAAGTATGGTAACTGGTTGGACTCTGGTAGCTCAACAAAGAACATTCCCATTGAGCGAATCGTTGAAGACCCCTTTTTCAAGGACTCGGCTCAGTCCTACTTTGTTCAAATCACAGACTTTTGTGCCTATGCTCTATTGCGGCGGGAGAGGCCGCTGGCATCTAAGAGCAAATACGGCCTGGACAAAGCTTTTGATCTACTCAAGCCGATCTTGGTGCTGGAAACGAATCCACAGGATTCAGAGGGGATCATTCGCATCAAGTAAAAGAGCAGGGCCTACCTCCGCCTCCGGGGACGGTTTCAGTCCTGCGCCTATAGTGTAGCATACTTGTTGCGCCCAATCCACCACCTGGCCCAGTCGGCGCACACAAAAACGCGAGCCATCAGCTTAGCTAACGCCCGCTAAATCATGATAGCATTCAGCAGGCATATCGTCCAGTTTAGAAGTGTTCTCAAGAAGACAAAGCGTTCAGACCATAATGAGTACGCACCCGTCCAGAAAGGCCCAGAAAAGATGCAAACACAAGCCGCTTGAACAGTACCTCGGCTTGCGCTATCCCATTACGTTGGTTCCCGAGAAGGAAGGGGGCTATACCGTTTTGGTTCCCGATCTGCCCGGCTGTGTTTCGGTGGGCGAGACGGTAGAAGAAGCGCTGGAGATGATTGGGGACGCCCGCCGTCTGTGGCTCGAGGTAGCCTACCAGCACGGCGACGAAATCCCCCTGCCCTCTACCGAGCGCGAGTACGGTGGCAGGGTGCTGGTGCGGATGCCCCCCAGCCTGCACCGGCGTTTGGTGGAGGGGGCCGAGGCCGAGGAGGTGAGCCTGAACCAGCACATGGTGGCGCTGCTGGCGGAGAACAGCGCCATTTCCCAGGTGCGACGTGAGTTGAGTGCCCTGCGAAGGGAGTTGTGGACGTTGGGCGAGGGCGTGAAGCGGCTCGAGCGTGCGTCGGGTAGGCTAGAGGGCAGCAAAGGGAGTTAGGAAGTGGCAACGCTCGAGCAGGTACAACGCTGGGTGGCCTTGGGGGAGTCCGAGAGCCAGGAGTTTAAGTTGACCACCGGGCAGCGTAGCGACGCGGCCAAGACGCTGTGCGCGATGCTTAACAAGAGCGGGGGTCGGGTGCTGTTCGGGGTGAATCCGGCGGGCAAGCTGGCGGGTCAGCAGGTAATCGATAAAACCGTGGAAGATGTAACCGCCGAAATCCAGCAGATTGAGCCGCCGGTTTTTCCCAGCGTCGAGCGCGTCCTGCTCGAAAACGGCCTCGAGGTCATCCTGGTCACAACCAGCCAAGGCAGCCGCCGCCCGTACACCTACCGGGGCAAAAGCTACAAGCGGGTGGGCAACAGTACGCTCGAGATGACCCGCGAGGAGTACAACCAGATGCTGCTCGAGCAACTCCACGCGACTCAGCGCTGGGAGAACGAAGTAGCCGAGGGGTGGACGGTGGACGACCTGGACACCACCGAGATCAGCCGAACCCTTGAGGAAGCCATTCGCCGGGGGCGTTCAGAAGACCCCGGAAGCCGCGACTCGTTGGAGATTCTGCGTGGCCTGGGGCTGCTCTCCCGCACGGGCCAACTGTTTCGGGCTGCGGTGGTACTGTTTGGCCGTGAAGATCGTCTCTTGCCCGACTACCCCCAGTGCCGCTTGCGTCTGGCCCGCTTTAGAGGAACGGACAAAACCGAATTCCTCGACAACAAACAGTTTGTGGGCCATGCCTTTTCTTTGCTTCAACGCGCCGAACGCTACCTGGTAGAGAACCTCCCGGTGGCCGGGCGGGTGATCCCCACCCTGTTTGAGCGCGAAGATGATCCGCTATACCCACCGGTGGCCCTGCGCGAAGCCCTGGCCAATGCCTTCTGCCACCGCGACTATTCCATCGGTGGTGGCTCGGTAGGGGTAGCCATCTTTGATGACCGCTTGGAAATCACCTCGTCAGGAGACCTGCACTTTGGCCTTACCGTCGAAGACCTGTACAAACCCCACGAGTCGCTGCCCTGGAACCCTTTGATTGCCGGGGTCTTCTATCGCAGGGGAATCATCGAGACCTGGGGCCGGGGAACCCTCAAAATGGCCGAGTTGCTTCATAAAGCGGGCCTGCCCCGCCCTGATATAGAGGCGGTGAGCCGAGCGGTTTTGGTGCGCTTTTTGCCTAGCCGCTATGTGGCTCCTCAGCGCATTGGCCATGACCTTAGCACCAGACAACAGGCCATCTTGCAGCTTTTAGGGCAAGGAGTGCGTCTGCTTCCCAGCGAGATTCAGCCACGGGTTGCACCGGATGCTACGGTGCGGCAGATACGTGAAGACCTGTCTTTTCTCAAGACCATCAAGCTGGTAGATTTTGAGGGTCATGGGCGAGGCGCACGCTGGTTTTTGAAGACCCAAGGCAAATAAGAATTTTATTCCGCCTTATTCGCTGTCCTATTATGTCTTAATTGACGGATACGGTGGATTTGAAAACACGCGCCGAATAGACTGGGCAATAACTTGGTCGGGATGGAAAGGCCTACTCTATGAGGCGCACCGACCCGCCTTTATCCCGCCTCTTTCCGCCTCATTTGCCATGACCCGCCTCGAGCCCTCTCACCCCAACTTCCCCGCTGGTCTGGCCGACTGGGGCTTCGAGCGGCTGACTGTACTGGGAAACCTCGAGCTTCTGAACCAACCCCTGGTGGGGGTGGTCTCCTCGCGCCAGTGCCCGGCCCGGCTGATTATCGCGGCGCAGGACTGGGCCAGGGCGGCCAGGGAGCAGGGCCTGACCCTGGTGGGGGGTTTCCACTCGCCGGTCGAGCAGGAGGTGCTGCGGGTAGTGCTGAAGGGTACGGGGGGTGTGGTGCTCTGTCCGGCGCGGGGGCTGGGTGGGATGCGCCTGACCGCCGAGCTTGACCGGGCGCTCGAGGCCGGACGGCTGCTGCTGGTCTCGCCCTTTGGGGATGGGGTTCGGAGAGCAGACACCCGTAAGGCCGAGCGGCGCAATCGGCTGGTGGTGGGGCTGGCCTTCAGGGTACTGGTGATTCATGCGGCTGTGGGCGGTGCTACCGAGCGTCTGGTGCGGGATGTAATAGCTTTAGGGAAACCGATTGAGAGCCTCGAGGCGCTCACTACGGACGCGGGAGGGGCCGAGGCCTGAAGGATGCGTTCTCAGGGTGATGCGCCCCGAAACAAGCGTCTCGAGGCGCTCCCGTCGGGCAGCCAGGACTGACTTACTTGTCCAGACGGGGGTGAAAGGTCACCCGTCTGCCCGCTTGGTTCCGACGGTTCCAACATGGTCAGGGGCTTTAGGTCCCGGTTGGGACGCAGCGACATGGTGATCTCAATTTGGGACATCGAATATACCGCGCGGTTACCGCCATGCCTGGCAGCTGAACAACTGGTCCCCTGTCACCCGGATGACGGGATCAAGGCCGCTCACTAGAGGGCGTTCGAGAGATCGCTTCTCGTCCCCTGGTGGAAGAGGCTGGGTGAGGGGGATTGACGGGGCGAACCATCACATCTTTGACACTATTCAACCCTCTGCCAAGCTTGGGAGAGGGGGCTCAGAGTGCTGCTCTTTCAGCTACGGTCTTGATTGAAAATTCTCCCGGTAGACTGGGTGTCCTGGTAATTTCTGAATGCCCTCTCGTTCCCAATGGTGGTCACTGGTCGGACCAAACACTTGTACATTAGGACCAGTGTTAGCGGGAGCACCCTTCACCGGCGCTATGCAGCTCCGGCAATAACCCGGTGGTCTTTGAGGGTAAGCCCGCTCAGGCCATGCTTGCGCGCGAGCCGGTCGAGGTTCTGCTGGCGGTCAGACTGCCGGGCCGAGTACGACATATTGGCCCCGTGAATCGTTACCGCTACGCCCCTGCCGGGCAGCTGGGTCAAGGGATAGCCCGCCGAGACAACCCGCAGATACCAGTCCCAGTCCCAGTAGTCCGACATTTCCGGGTCGAACCAGCCCATTTGATCGTGAAAAAAGCGGGGGTAGGCCACCCCGGTGGCCAGCAGCAGGTTGTCGCGTCGCAGCGACTCGGGGGTGGCCCGGAAGTCGAAGGGAATGCGCTCTAGTTCCAGACCGTCGCGCTCGTAAACCAGATAGCCGCCCCGGTAGACCAGCCCGGCCTGAACTCCCAGGGCCCGCACCACCCGGTGAAGGTGGGTGGGATCCAGTAACCAGTCGTCGTCGTCGAGCAGGGCGATAAACGCGCCCTGGGCCTGGGCCAGCCCGGTGTTGCGGGCATCAACCTGCCCCCGACCCTGGTTGCGAACACCTACCACCCGGGGGTCGCGCAGCTGGTGGGCTACCAGAATACCCGAGCCATCGCCATCATCTACCACCACCGCCTCCCAGTCGGAGTAAAGCTGAGCCTGGAGCGAGCGCAGGGCCCGCAGCAGAAGCGCCGGGCGGTTGAAGGTTGGAATTATTACGCTGACCATCCTGTATAATAATAAATAGCCCATGTCAAGCAAATATGCAATTTGCTCTGACATTTTTCTGACGGGTCTGCTCGCGGGTTTTGTTGTGTAACATACTCTGCCGTCAACCAGGGCTTCTGGGGTTACCTCGATCCAGGCCCATTTGTGCAGTAGTCATTGACTTTATGGTGACAAAGGTAAATCAGACTGACCGGTGAGGTATGCGATGAGAATCCTGGTAACCAACGACGATGGCATCTACAGCCCTGGCCTGTATGCCTTGGCCGAGGTGGCAACTGCTTTTGGCGAGGTGCGGGTGGTGGCGCCAGACGTGGAGCAGTCGGCCATGGCCCACGCCATAACCATTATGCGACCCCTGCATTATCGCACTACTCCCATGGGGGGCCTGGAAGCCTACCGCGTGAACGGCACCCCAGCCGACTGCGTTGCACTGGGAGCCCACCACTGGGACAAAGTAGACCTGGTGCTGTCCGGCGTCAACCTGGGCTCCAACCTGGGCAACGAGATCTGGCATTCTGGCACGGTAGCTGCGGCCAAACAGGCGGCCTTACTGGGCATGCCCGCCATAGCTTTCAGCACCCCCGTCAACGGCCGGGAACCCGACTTCGAAGCCCTCAAACCCTGGGTAGGTAAGGTGCTCGAGGCCCTGTTGCGCGAGCCCCGGCCCTTTTTGATTAATGTAAACCTGCCGCCCAAGCCCAAAGGGCTTTTGTGGACCCGGCAGTCGGTGCGGAAATACGACGGCAAAATCGTGCCGGGAACCGACCCCATGGGCCGCGAGCACTTCTGGTTTGCCGCCTACCCCGATCATGAACCCGACGAGGGTACCGACCGCTGGGCCATCAACCATAACTTTGTCTCCCTCACGCCGCTACGGCTCGATCTGACCGACGAGGACCGCCTGAGCCGGGCCTTTCAGCTGGCGGCCTCTGCCGATTGAGTCTGCTGTTTAGCCTCTGCCGATAGCTGATAGCGCATAGCCAATAGCAAATGGCTAATAGCCAATAGCAAGCATCTCATTGCTTGTGTGGTCTGCTTGTTGCATAGAGCGGGTAGAAACTAACTCTAGATCGGCTCCCTCCTTGTGGGCGAGGGCAGGGAGGGGGGTTGCGGCGACAGCCGAGTTTTTAGCTTCTTGCGTAAACATTTCGCCGTCGGCTCACACCCCCACTTAACCTCCCCCGTCGAGGGGGAGGAACTACTTGCGGGACGACAGGGAGCCTCAGGTCTCAGGTAAGAAGTTTGTCTCAGGTCGCGAGTCTCAGGTCGCAAGTCTCCCTCCCCCCTTGCGGGGGAGGGCAGGGAGGGGGGTCGCGGCGACAGCCGAGTTTTTCACTTCCTGTCTCAAGGGTTCGCCTCCGGCTCACACCCCCACCTAACCTCCCTCGTCGAGGAAGAGAAACTACTCTAGTGAGTTGATTACACGAGTCACGCAACCTCCTCATGTAGAGAATCCGGGCCACTCCCTCCCCTTGCGAGGCTGGTCAGCTCGAGGTTCACAAGGGCCCCGGAGGCCTGGCTAGTGGATTCTGACCAGCGGTTGGCTACACATTGAACAAGACCAGCATTGTATCGCCATCCTGCACGGGGTATTCCTTGCCCTCGGTGCGCACCCAGCCTCGTTCCCTGGCCGGCGCCCAGCCGCCTGCCTCGACCAGCCGGCTCCACTCGATCACCTCGGCCCGGATAAAACCTTTCTCGAGGTCGGAGTGAATTTCCCCAGCGGCCTGCGGTGCTCTGGTACCCTGGCGGATGGTCCAGGCCCGCACTTCTTTCTCGCTGGCGGTAAAGAAGGTCTGCAAGCCCAGGGCCTGGTAGGCTGTACGTACCAGCCGATCCAGCCCCGACTCCTGCAGACCCAGGGTTTGCAGATACTCGGTGGCTTCGGGCTCAGACAGGTCGGCCAGCTCGGCCTCAATTTTTGCCGAGACCACCACCACAGCCGCTCCTTCTTTGGCGGCTGCCGCACGCACCTTGGTTACGTGAGGGTTGCTGGCGCCGTCGGGCAGGTCGTCCTCGGCCACGTTGCAGACATAAATGACCGGCTTGTAGGTGAGCAGCCCCAGTTCGCGGGCGGCCCTACCCAGCAGCTCGGATTCGGCCCCGGTGTAGGTGCGGATGGGCTGGCCCTTTTCAAGGTGTCGCATGAGCGGTTCCAGCACGTCCAGCAGGTCCTGGTCGTCTGGATTGCTGCGGGCAGTCTTGCGTAGCTTGTCCAGGCGTTTTTCGATGGTCTGGAGATCGGCCAGGGCTAGCTCGGTGTTGATGGTCTCGAGGTCGTCCAGCGGGTTTACCTGGCCCGAGACATGCACCACCCCGGGGTCGTCGAAACAGCGCACCACATGGGCAATGGCCGCTACCTCGCGGATGTTGGCCAGGAACTGGTTGCCCAGGCCCTCGCCCTTGTGTGCCCCTTTGACCAGGCCCGCAATATCCACAAACTCCACATAGGTGGGTACTACCGGCGGCACCCGCCCGCCCTTCACAAAGAGCTGTTGCAGGGCTTTCAGACGTGGGTCAGGTAGCTTTACCACCCCCACGTTTTTGTCAATGGTAGCGAAGGGATAGTTGGCGATGAGCGCGCCTGCTTTGGTGATCGCTTTGAACAGTGTGGATTTGCCTACGTTGGGAAGACCGACGATACCGACTCCTAGTGATGCCATGAATGTCCTCTAAGCAGGCTGCCCAGCCTGCACACCAAGCCCCCATTCTAACTCAGCAGAGGCAAAAGCCCCAAGCCCTGGTGGGTTTGGGCTTCGCCGGCCAGCAGGCCCAGTCCAGCACGGCCTGCGCAAGGGCAAACTACCCCCTTTGTTATTCCCCTCCCCCTTTTATGAAGCGTCTCAGGTCTCAGGTCTCAGGTCTCAGGTCTTTTTGGCTTGCGACCTGCGTCATTCAATGAGTCGATAGTCAATAGTCCATAGGCGATAGCCCATAGCTAATAGCCTAAAGCCGAAAGCTAAAAGCCTTGGGCCTTCAGCCTTCAGCCTCAAGCCTTCGACCTTTGCCCTTCGACCTTTGCCCTTCGACCTTTGCCCTTCGACCTTTGCCCTTTGACCTTCGACCTGTGACCCTCAACTTTCGACCCTCGACTCTCTGCCCTCGACCTTTGACCTTTGACCTTCGACCTGCGACATTTTTGCATGAAGCGTCAGCTCACCGCTTCATGCTCGGGGTCCTTCGGGACGGATGGGCAACTCTTGACTCTTTGCTCTAACCAGAATTGCCAGCCTGGAACGCCGCCGAAGGAAGGGCCAGCCGCAGATGACCATTGACTATCGGCTATTGGCCGTTAGCTCGGCGTTATTTGAAAGTTGGTATGAGCTGCGATGAGCTCGAAAAGACTGCACAGGTCAAAGTGCATCTGTAAACGACCATTGACCCTAGACTATTGACTATCGGCTATCAGCTATGGGCCGTTAGCTCGCCGTTATTTGAAAGCTGGTATAAGTTGCGACCAGCTCACAAAAACTGTCTAAGACGAAGGCCACATGCAAATGACCATTGACCATAGACTTTGACTATAGGCTAATAGTTGGGTTCACTGCGCGGGGCTGACTGGGTGATAAATGCCTTCAAATCGGCGGACTGCTGGGCCAGCGACTCGTGGTGAACATACATCATGTGGCCGGAAGGGTAGTAGTGAATCTGGATATTTTCTTGCAGATGGGGCTCGAGGCTCAGGTGATTTAGGGTGTAGTCGGTTGCGAAATAGGGGGTGGCCAGATCATAGTAGCCGCTGCCCACATACACCCTGAGGAAGGGGTTCATACACATGGCTTTGCGCAAGGTTTCGGCAGCGTTGAGGTACTGGTTTTCAAACTCCTTGTAGCTCCAGTTCTGATACAAGCCCGACAGAATCTCGTAGGGCAGGTCGCTCTGGAATCCCAGGTCCTGGCGCACGTACTGGTTGAGGGTGGCGGTGTAGGGCCCCTGGATGGCGGCGTAGCTGGGGTCGTACTCGAAACTGGCCCCGGCTGCGTCTCGGTCGGTTCCGGTAAAGCGGCTGTCCAGGCGTCCGATGGTCTTGCGCTCGGAGCGGAGGAGTTCTTTGCAGAAGCGCATGATTTCCAGGCGCAGGTTGCAGGCCAGCACGTACTCTTCGGGCAGGCCGGTATAGCCTGAGAGCTTCTGGGCGATGCGCTTATGCTCGGCTGGCGGCAGCTTGCTGCCCTGCATCAGGGCCAGGGCGTACTCACCCTGGGCAAAAGCCTCTACCTCCTGCAAAACGCCCGGCAGTGGTTTGCGCTGGAGGTCTGCGCGAAGCCTTTGGTGATACCAGGCGGCAGCACTGAAGCTGGGCAGGTAGAGAATGTGCGGCAGGTCGTTGCCGGGGTTGAAGCGGGCGGTGGAGAACTCTAAAATGCTGCTGACCAGCATGATCCCATTCAGATACATGCCGTGCCGCTCCTGCAGATAGCCCGACAGGCCCGCGGCCCGGGTGGTGCCGTAGCTCTCGCCAATCAGATATTTGGGGCTGGTCCAGCGCCCGTAGCGGTGGGTGTACAGACGAATAAACTCGCCCACGCTCTCGAGGTCGCGTTTAAAGCCGTGGTATTCCTTGGTTTTTTCTCCTTCCACCATCCGGCTATAGCCGGTGCCAACGGGGTCAATAAACACCAGATCGCTATCCTGCAGCAGGGTATATGGGTTGTCAACCAGGCCATAGGGCGGTGGCGTGAGGCTTCCGACATCGCCCATCTTGACCCGCTTGGGGCCAAGCAAGCCCAGGTGCAGCCAGACCGATGACGAGCCCGGCCCACCGTTGAAGGAAAAGGTGATGGGGTGCTTACTACGGTCAGGAACGCCATCTCTGGTATAGGCAACAAAGAAAACCGTGGCTTTGGGCTTGTGCCCCTCGGCAGCCCCATCTTTTTCTGACTCTTCGCGCAGCACCATGGTTCCGCAGGTGACGCTATAGTGCAGTTCCTCACCTGCTAGACGCAGGCTGTGCTGGGTGGTGGTGAGCTGGTCCAGTGGCGCAGGTCTGGTCTCGCCTGGTTTGGTCTCATCTGGCATGAATTAATCACCCCCATGCTCGGTCACTTCGTCACCCATTCTATGGTTCAATACTAAGTGATGCCCGCGAACGATATGACCAAGCCAAAGCTGACAGCGCCAAAGCAGCGTGGTTGAGGCAGGCTGGGGGTCAGTACGAGGAAAGCTGCAATCGTGCTCACCCACAGGCAGGTGGGCCGGGGCAGGTTCTCCTGTAGACTGGCGGTATGCCTGAAGTCATCTCTGAGCTCTTCATTCCCCGGCCTCCCCAGGAGGTCTACGCTGCTGCGCGGGATCTGGCTGGCCTTAAGCCATACCTTAAGGACGTCGAAACCCTCGAGGTGCTCGAAGACCATGGAACCACCTCGCGTACCCGGTTTGTCGCGGTGGCGATGGGCAAAAAGGTCCACTGGATAGAAGACGAGCGGTGGTTCGACGCCGAGTTTCGCAACGAGTTCGATAGCAAAGAGGGCGATTTTGAGGTGTACCGGGGTTCCTGGACCTTCCTGCCCGAAGGAGAGGGAACCCGGGCCATTCTCAGGCTGGAGTACGAACTGAATATCCCCATCTTCGGCGGACTGCTGCAAAAACTGGTCAAGAAGCTGATGCAGGAAAACATCGACGACCTGCTGCGTGGTCTCAAGCAGCGCTGCGCAGCGGCCTAGAGTGCTATACTTGGTCTGTGGCTTCTGCTATCCGATGTTAAGCCTGCCTTTCTGCCGGGGTAATGGTGCGCCTGGGGCCTCCGTCCCGGCTTTTTTCTTAGCCCATCACCTTTCGCCTAGCTGCCCCGGGCCCACCCCCGACCACTACCCCAGACAGGAGCACCCCCATGCCATTACAGATCTATAACACCCTGGCCAGGGCCAAGCAGGCCTTTGTTCCGGCCACGCCGGGCTATGTGGGCATATATGTCTGCGGCCCTACGGTTTACTCCGACCCCCACCTGGGGCACGCCCGCGGCCCCATTGTCTACGACGTGTTGCGGCGCTGGCTGCGCTACCAGGGCTACCGGGTGCGCTTTGTTTCCAACATTACCGATGTGGGCCACCTTACCGACGACGCCGACCAGGGCGAGGACAAGATTCTGCGCCGGGCCAGGCTCGAGCGCTTAGAGCCCATGGAAGTGGCCGAAAAATACATGTGGAGCTACTTTGACGAGATGCAGGCCCTCAACGTTTTGCGCCCGGACATCTCCCCCAGGGCGGCGGGGCACATTCCCGAACAAATTGAGCTGATCGAAGGGCTGGTCCAGCGAGGGCACGCCTACCCGGTGGGCGGCTCGGTCTATTTCCGGGTTGGTAGCTGGCCCGAGTTCGGCAAACTCTCTAACCGCGATATTGAAGACCAGGAAGCCGGAGCCCGGGTGCTGGTACGCGAAGAGAAGGAAGACCCGCGCGATTTTGCCCTGTGGAAAAGAGCCGAACCAGAGCACATCATGCGCTGGAACTCCCCCTGGGGCGTCGGTTTCCCGGGCTGGCACATCGAGTGCTCGGCCATGAGCCTCAAGTATCTGGGCGATGGATTTGACATTCACGCCGGTGGAGTAGACCTGCAATTCCCCCACCACGAAGCCGAAATCGCCCAGGCCGAAGCCGCCGGACACCCCTTCGCCCGGTACTGGATGCACCACTACCACGTGCTGCTTAATGGGCAAAAAATGGCCAAGAGCACCGGCAATCTGGTCTTGCTGGCCGAGCTTCGGGCCCGGTACGAGCCGATGTTTATTCGGTTCTACCTGCTGAACAGCCACTACCGCAGCGTACTGGACTTTACCGACCAGGGCCTAAAGGCCGCCAGGAACGGATACCTGCGCCTGCTAACTGCCTACCGCGAGGTGCACCGGCTGGTCTCCACGGCCCCTGGGGGCAAGCACCCTGGTATAGAAGCTGCGGTGAAGAGCCTGAGGCTCGAGTTTGCCGAGGCCCTGGACGACGATCTGAACACCCCTCAGGCCATTGCAGCATTCTTCAACTTTGTCACTGAGTTGAACAAAGCCCTTTCCGAGCGGCCCGGCAGGGAAAGCCTGCTAAAGGCCCAGGAAGTATTTGCCGACCTGGGTGAGGGGGTGCTGGGGCTGTTCCCGGTTCGGGTGCTGGGAAACCAGTTGGGCGCGGCCTTGCTGGACGGTCTGGTCAAACTCCTGCTGGATATACGCGAAGAGTCGCGCCGAAAGAGAGATTTTGCTCTGTCAGACCGGATTCGCAGCGGCCTGACCGAGCTGGGGGTGGTGGTAGAGGATACCCGCGAAGGCCCCAAGTGGAAGGTGGAGGTCTAAGTGGCAGTACCAGAACAAAGCAGGAGAGGCCTGAATGGTGTTTCACCAGCTCGATAGCCACACAGAGTCGCTTCTACTGCAACCTCACCGTGCCAGGGCAGGGAGGGGGGTCGCGGCGACAGCCGAGTTTCTCCCTTCCTGTCTCATGGTTTCGCCTTTGGCTCACACCCCCACCTAACCTCCCCCGTCGAGGGGGAGGAACTGCTTGCGGGAGGACAGGGACTCTCAGGTCTCAGGTCAGAAGTTTGTCTCAGGTCGCAAGTCTCCCTCCCCCCTTGCGGGGCGGGTATTAATCACCCCCGTCTTCGGCCACGTTGCTATCCAGTCTATTGTTTGCCCCGATTGACGCCAGCCGCAATGATCTACACCGCTGGCTAGCCTGGGTGCGCGGCACAGAGGCGTTTGTTCAGAGCACCCTGGAAGAACCGGCTTTAGGTCGACAACTGCCCCTGCCGGTCTGGTATCGGAAAAAACTGGTCGGAACCCTGAGTTTGTTTGGCATCAAGCCCTCACACCGTGGGGTGTTCTCGCCATCAGCCACCCCCTTCTCCCCTTGCAGGAGAAGGCGGAGCGGAGCGGAGGTTGCTTGCATCGGGCTGGGGGGTTGAGGGGTTTAGCGCCGAGACTGGCTACTGGCTGGGTGCGACATTCCTGGGGAAAGGGCTGATAACCCGTGGGGTAGAGGCCCTGATAAATTATGCATTTTTTGAGATCGGCCAGAATCGGTTGGAGATTCGAGCAGGCGCCAGAAATCTCAAAAGCTGCGCGATTCCCGAGCGTCTGGTGTTTACCATGGAAGGTGTACTGCGCCGGGAGGTCTGGCTTCGGGACTGGCTGCTGGATATGACCCTTTATGCGCTTTTGGAACGGGACTGGCCCAGACAAAAGCCCCGCAGTAAGCGGGGCTAATCCAGGTCAGAATCTGGCTTACTCGCGATTGGCCATCATGATGGCCACGTAGTGCAGAATGGTGGCCAGCGAGTTGGCCAGTGCCGCAACGTAGGTCAGGGCAGCAGCGGTTAGCACCGTACGGGCGCCGCCCATCTCGGCCTTGTCGAGAAAATTCATCTTCTTGAGAATGTTCAAAGCACGGTTGGAGGCGTCAAACTCCACTGGCAGCGTGATCAACTGGAAAACTGCCGCAGCCGCGAACAACCAGATACCGACGCTCATCAGGCCGGTGGCGCCCATGAACATCCCGGCGATGAAGATCCAGGGGCCAAACATGCTGCCAATATTGGCTACCGGCAGGATGCTGTGCCGCACCCGCAGCCAGGCATAGCTCTTGGCATCCTGGATGGCGTGCCCTACCTCGTGAGCCGCTACTGCCAGCGCGGCCGCGGAAGGGGAGTGAAAATTGGGTTCCGACAACCGCACGGCCTTGGCAATGGGGTCGTAATGGTCGCTAAGCACACCCGGTACTATCTCTACGCGCACCTGGTGCAGGCCATAGGCATCCAGGATTGAGCGGGCGACCTGCTGCCCCGTCACCCCTCGGCTATTGGCCACCCGGCTATAGCGGGCATAGGTGCGCTGAAGCCAGAACTGTATGAACAGCGTTGCCACAAAAACCACAATCATTAGTACGAAAGTTAAGGTTATCGTCATTCGTCCCTCCTACAGCGTATAAGGTAGCAGACCCCAGATGAGGGCTCTGAGGGATGGATTACCTGGCTGTACTGAGTGCAAAAGGTCACGATTGCAGCAGAACCCCAGAGTCTGGAAAAACCTCTACATATTGCATGACAGGAAGACAGAGAGCCTGGCTTGGCTATTACACACCTTGCCGTTCGCCAGAATGTGGCTGGGCAGAAAGGTCGAAGGCCAGAACGCGAGGCCTGCGCAGATGCGCTAGCGCGCATGGTCGAAAGGTCTTGAAGACAAAGGTCGAGGGCCAAAGCGCGAGACCGTCGCAGACCTTAGACCTTCTACCTTAGACCTCAGACCTGCGAAGTGGAACTGCGGCAGATCAGGGTTTTAAGGGCTGGCTGCGCACGGTAAAGCGGACTGCGGTGCGTTCTTCGCTATCGAGCTCGAGCTTTACGAAGGCCGGCTTCACGGTTAAATCCAGGTTGTCGGGGGCGATGTATCCCCTGGCAATGGCGATGGCCTTTACGGCCTGATTGACCGCATCGGGGCCGATGGCCTGTACCTCGACCTCGCTCTGGGAGCGCAACAGCGCAGCGATTGAACCCGCGACGGAATTGGGACGTGACTTGCCGGATACACGCAGCGTTTCCACAAAACCTCCTAGGCGTAACGGTCCCTACCGCATTGTAGGAGCAACAGCGAAACCATGTCAAGAAAATGCGTTATTGTAGGGTTTTTGTGGACCGGATGATAGGACCAAAATAACCCAGGATGCAAACGGGGTATTTTTGTCCTGCACTGGAAGTGGCACGATTTCTACACCAGTATGCTTATATTGACGCAGGCCAGGGTGATTTGTATACTGCTTCAAATCTTCGCAAACTTATGCGAGGGTTTCCCCACACAACGGGCTCAGCAAGTTCCGGAGGCGTGTAGATGAAGTTTAGTGAGGCCTATCCTGGTATACCAAATGGACGCGATGCGTGTGGAATTATCGCCATCGCCGAAAAGAGCGCACGCCCGAGCCATGCCAATGTGCAGCGCACCATCGAAAGCCTCTACAAGATGGCCCACCGTGCCGGTCTGATCAGGGGAGAAGGCGACGGCACCGGTATCCAGACCGACCTACCGCGCGAGCTCTGGGCTGGTTATTTGTACGCGGCCGGACTGGATAGCAATCTGGCTCAGAATTCACGCTTTTTTGTCGGGCATCTGTTCATTCCCAAAAACCAGGGTACCCGGGTACAGGAGTTGTTTGACCTGTTGCGGGTGGAAGGCTCGAGGCGGGGAATCAAGCTGCTGCTAGAGCGCCAGGGTGAGACCAACAGCAGCGTGCTGGGGCCGGTGGGCAAGCGCACCGAGCCACTGTTCTACCAGGTTGCAGGGCTCTCGACCGATGGCGATGGGCCGCTGTGGGAGCTGGCACTGCTGGTAGAGCAGCGCTTTCCCGTACATGTGGTCTCGCTTTCGACCGCCACCGTGGTCTACAAGGTGAGGGGCTCGGCAGAAATTCTCAAGCGGTACTTTCCCGAACTCTTTAGGCCCGAGTACAAGTCCACCATCTGCCTGGGCCACAACCGCTACTCCACCAACACCATGTCTACTTTCGAGGCGGTGCAGCCCTTTGGTCTCTTGGGCCACAACGGCGAGATTAACACCATCGAGCGACTGAGGCGCGAAGGGCGGTTCCTGAATATTCCGCTCACCGGCGGCTCTGACTCGCAGGACCTCAACCGCATTTTAGAGGGGCTGCTATACCGCTCTGGTCTTTCCCTGCCCGAGGCCATGGATATGGTATTTCCCCCCATTCTGGGCGAGATTAAGAACTACTCGCCGGCCCTGCAAGACCTGTATATGAGCCTGCGCCAGCGCTTCGGCCCCCTGGCCCAGGGCCCGGCCGCCCTGGTAACCCGCCACCGTGAAGAGGCCGTATTTGGCACCGATGCGATGGGTTTGCGGCCGCTTTGGTTTGTCGAGACCGATTCCGAATACGTTTTCAGTTCAGAGCGAGGGGTTTTTACGGTGGAAGAGTTTGTGGCCGAGCCACGCCCCTTTGCTCCTGGCGAGAAGGTCTACCTGCGCCTGACCCCGGAAGGCGCCAGGCTCTTTACCTACGACCGCCACCAGCGGCAGGTGCTGGAACGCATACTGACCAAAACCCACAACCTCGAGGGCCATGCCGCACACATTGCCGGGCCACGCTACACCAGTGCGGCGCCGGTAACTGGGGCTGGCGAGGCCCAGGTTGAAGACCGGCCCGCCCCACCCTCGCTGGGCCTCGAGCGGGCCTATGGCTGGGACCGCTGGGACGCGGGCTACCTGGAGGCCCTGGTGGAAAGCGGTAACGAGCCCATTGGCTCGCTGGGCTACGATGGCCCCATTGCTGCCCTCAACCCCGAGAAGCCCAACCTTTCGGAGTTCTTCAAAGAGACCGTGGCGGTGGTGACCAACCCGGCCATTGACCGAGAGCGCGAGATAGAGCACTTTTCCACCCGCAGCATCCTGGGCCGCAGGCCCCTGCCCGATGGGCGCGGGGCCGGCCATGTGGAAGAGCTGCTGGTGCCGGTCTTGCTCGAAGAGACGGCCTCCTCGGCGCGGGCCATTGCCCAGGGCCAGGCCACCCTGACCTACGAAGACGCCCTACGCAGGTTTGAGCATGTGGTGCTGCCAGTGCAGTTTTCGGTGGAGGAAGGAATCGCCGCTGGGCTCAGACGCCTGCAAGAATCGGCGGTAGAAGCGGCGCGCAATGGGGCAGAGCTGCTGGTGCTGTCGGACCGGGGCGCATTCGAGGGAGGCGTCTGGCTGGATGTCTACCTGGCCCTGGCGGCCGTGGGCAATGCACTGGAGCTGGCCCGCGACGACGAAGGGGTCTCGTTGCGCCGCCGTACCTCGCTACTGGTCCACTCCGGCGGGGTGCGGAACCTGCACGATCTGGCGGTCTGCCTGGGCCTCGGGGCCGATGCGGTGGCCCCCTGGCTGATGCAGCACAAGGCTCAGACCAGCAAGGGCACCCTGGGGCTGCAAAATTTGCTCGAGGGCCTCAGAAAAGGCCTGGAGAAGGTTATCTCTACCATGGGTATCCACGAGGCGCGCGGCTACGGACGCATCTTCAGCGCCATCGGCCTCAAGCCCGAGCTGGCCGAGCAGTTTGGCATCCGCAATTTTTTGGGTTCGCCCAGGGCTGGCTATGGCCTGCTGGAGCTCGAGCGCACTCTGCTCGAGCGCCTGAGCCTGCTCAACGCCGAAAAAGTGCTGCCTGCCAGAGACTTCCGCTTCAACCCCCGCATTTACAAGGCCGCGATCGAGGTGGCCTCGAGCCTTTCGCCCTACGAGCACTTCCAGGAAAAGGTACGCAGCCTGGAGAGGGAGTCGCCAGTGGCGGCCCGGCAGCTGCTGGGTATCAGGTTTTCCAGCAGATCCGAAATTACCCCCGACGAGGTAGACCTGAGTGTGGGGGGGCACTCCCTGCCTTTTGTGATCTCGGCCATGAGCTTTGGTTCGCAGGGCGAGACCAGCTTCCGCGCCTATCTCGATGCCGCCAAAATACTCAATCTGGTTTGCATCAATGGCGAAGGCGGCGAAATACCGGATATGTTGGGTAAGTATACCCACTGGCGCGGCCAGCAGGTAGCCTCGGGCCGGTTTGGGGCCCACGCCTACATGCTCAACTCGGCTGCCTTCATCGAGATCAAAATTGGTCAGGGCGCCAAGCCTGGTGAGGGCGGCCACCTGCCCGGCAAAAAGGTTACAGAAAAAGTGGCGGCGGCCCGCAATGCCGTGCCAGGGGTAGACCTGATCTCGCCCTCTAACAACCACGACCTCTACTCCATCGAAGACCTGGCCCAGCTAATCGAGGAGCTAAAGACCGTCAATCCCCGGGCCAAAGTCTCGGTCAAGGTGCCGGTGATTCCTGGAATCGGCACCATAGCCGTGGGCATTGCCAAAGCTGGGGCCGATGTGATCGTGCTCTCGGGCTTCGAGGGGGGCACAGGGGCGGCCCGCTGGCATGCCCTCAAATACGCTGGCCTGCCGGTAGAGATTGGGGTGCGCCGGGCCCACCGGGCCCTGGTGCGGGCTGGTTTGCGTGACAAGGTAGAGCTCTGGGCCGATGGCGGACTAAAGACCTCCTACGACACCCTGCGCATGGTACTGCTCGGAGCCGACCGGGTGGGCATGGCTACCATGGCCATGGTGGCGATTGGCTGCACCATCTGCCGCCAGTGCCAGATGGATACCTGCCATGTGGGCATTGCGACCCAGATCGAGACACTAGAACAGGCCCAGGCTCATGGCCTGAAGCGTTTTGTGCCGCAGGAGCCAGAAAAAGCGGTAGAACAGCTAGTACACTTCTTTACCGCTAAAGGCAGCGAACTGCGTCGGCTGGTTGCCGCTCTGGGCGAGAGGAGTCTGCGCGACCTGGTAGGGCGCAGCGACCTGCTGAACCAGGAAGGGCATACCGAGGAAGTAGACCTTAGCTATTTTTTCGAGCCGGTGGCAGCGCCCGAGTGGCTGGGTGAGCGCGCAGCCCACGTGTTGCGCAAACCCTTAAACCAGCTCACCCGGGCTATTAGCGAGGTGATTACCACGGCCTACACCGACGGAGGGCGCGATCTTTTGTTCCAAGAAGGGCCGGTGGGCTCTACCGACCGCGCTCTAGGCACCCACCTGGCAGGAGAGATTGCCCGCCGCCGCCTGTATGGTAAGGGCTGGGATGCCAGCGTGGAGCTTCGCTTCGACGCCGGCAGCGTAGCCGGCAACGGTATCGCCGCCTTCAACGTTGAGGGTCTGAATATTGTGGTGGAAGGGGGCGCCCAGGACGGCATTGCCAAGAATGCCTTTGGCGGTAGGGTGGCAATTTTGAAGGGCCGCAACCCGTTCGGGCAGTATGTGGATGGCTCGGTGGGAAAGTCATTTGCCTATGGGGCCATCGGGGGCTTGCTGATTGTAGAAGGACAGGCCGACAGCCGCTTTTGCATCCGGCTTTCTGGCGCCGACGTAGTCCTGGCTGGCGAGCCCGACCGGCCCGTGCAGGATGAGCTGGGCAATATTGCCGCACGCGCTCAGGCCAAGGGTTTTGCTTTCGAGTATATGACCCGTGGAAGGGCAGTGGTTTTGGGCGATCCTGGCCCCTGGATCTGCTCGGGCATGACCGGTGGGCGGGTCTACCTGCGCTACTGGCCCGAGATGGGCCTGAAGACAGAAGCCATGCAGCGGCGTCTGGCTAAGGGGGCCAAAGTAGCCATTCAGAAACTCGATGAGCGAGGGGTGGCCGATGTGCGCGAGCTGATGACCGCCTACCTCAATGCGCTGAAGGCTTCCGAGCGGGAGGACAAAGCCGAACGCTTGACAAAACTCCTGGCCGACCCCGCTAACCACTTCCGCATGGTCTTGCCCATAAGCCAGCAGGTGGTGCAAGAGGTCAGTACCGAGTAGATAAAAATTGGGCCTGTCCCAGATAAGAGTAATCTGGAGACCGCAATACGCCGTACAGGAAGACGAGGCCAAGTACGAGGCCTGCCCTGAGCCTGTCGAAGGGAAAGGCCTTTGGATTGGTGGAGTACTTCGTGGCCGAGACCACCAGGGTGTGCGCGTAGCGCATACCGGCTCTGCCGGTAGCCTGGGCCAGAACCGCCGCCAGCCTGATAGGCGTGGACAAGGACAGCGCGGCCTTGTTCTGTCACAAGATTCGTCTGGTCATAAGCGCCCGGATCAAGGCGGAGGTGTTTTTTGGGAGTTAAAGCAAACTGGTGTGGAAAATCACCTGTGGTTTCTAAGATAAGTTCACCAATCCAAACTGACATAGCAACTCGGGCATTCAAACCTCTGACGACCTATACAGGTAAACCCAGCCTTGCGAACCCTATGTCTTGGGTCATGTGGACAACGTTTTTGATTGGTTCTTTGCCCATAAGAGCAACTTTATCCTAGAAATACCGTCTGACACAGAACAAAGTGGTCACTTCTTCCACACCGATGTGCTTTAGCTCAGTTATGGAGATTCTTCGCCGCAATGAGGGCGGCTCAGAATGACAGATTGAGGTGTATTGTTGAGCGGAACGAGGTGTAACCAAACAGCCCAAGCAGATATTATTCGTCGCAGTATTTATGACGCCGGCCTCGAGGGTGTGTCGTGGTAGGGTGGTCAAGCTGGAAATGCTATCAGGCTTGGTGGAGGTGAAGGCAAGGAGAAAACGACCGGCTTTCCTCTTTTCCCTTGCCCTCTTGCGGCCCCCTGCCTGCCAAGATGCTATACTTTGGCGGCTGACGCAGCTTTGCTGCGGGGTACAGGAGGGTAAAGTTGCAACGACTGGTAACTTCGGAATCGGTGACGGAAGGGCACCCCGACAAACTGGCAGACCGCATTTCTGATGCCGTGCTGGATGCAATTCTGGCCAGGGATGCCAAAGCCAGAGTCGCCTGCGAGACCCTGGTGACCACCGGCCTGGTGATGGTCGCGGGAGAGATTACCACCGAGAGTTATGTAGACATTCCCCGGCTGGTGCGCCAGGCCGTACTCGAGGTGGGCTATACCCGGGCCAAATACGGTTTCGACGGCGATACCTGTGCGGTGCTCACCGCTATAGACGAGCAGTCTCCCGATATCGCAGCGGGGGTTAACCTGGCCTACGAAGCCCGCGTGCTGGGCTCACGCGAGCCGTTTGATCAGGTTGGGGCCGGCGACCAGGGCCTGATGTTTGGCTACGCCACCGACGAGACCCCCGAGCTGATGCCCCTGCCTATCTCGCTGGCCCACCGACTCACGCGACGCCTGGCCGAAGCCCGCAAAACCGGCGAGATCCCCTACCTGCGGCCCGATGGCAAAGCCCAGGTAACGGTGGTATACGAGCAGCAGAAGCCGCTATATGTCGGCACAGCCCTTATTTCTGCCCAACACTCCGAAGAGGTGGAAGCCGACCAGATATACCACGATATCCGCACCAAGGTCATTCAACGGGCAATTCCCGAGCAGTACCTAAAGCAGCAGACCCTGTACCTGGTCAACCCATCGGGCAAGTTTGTGATTGGTGGGCCGCACGGCGACACCGGCCTGACCGGGCGCAAGGTTATGGTAGACACCTATGGCGGGGCGGTTCCCCACGGTGGCGGGGCATTTAGCGGCAAAGACCCCACCAAGGTTGACCGCTCGGCAGCCTACTTTGCACGCTATATAGCCAAGAACATCGTGGCGGCGGGTCTGGCCCGGCGTGCGCTGGTTGAGCTGGCCTATGCCATCGGCAAGGCCCGTCCGGTGGGGATGTGGGTCGAGACCTTTGGAACCGGCCAGATTTCCGACGAAAAGCTTACCCAAGCAGTCCAGAAGATTTTCGATGCGCGTCCCCGGGCCATTATCGAAAACCTGGATCTCCAGCGGCCCATCTACACCCCCACCTCGGCCTACGGCCACTTTGGGCGGGAGGGCTTTCCCTGGGAGAAAACCGATATGGTCGAAAGTCTGCACAAGCTGCTACCCTGACCAAAGACTATCTTTCGCGGGCCTGACCGGTGTAGCAGCAAAAAAACACCGCAGGGCGAGTTTATATTCCATGGCTCCACTGGCAGCCTTCGCCACGGCTGGTGTGTGGCCAAGCGTTGCCTGGTTTATGCTGCTGATGCCTTGTGTTCAGGTAACAGCGCTACCGCCAGGCAAACCGCTCAAAAAACCAGCACCAGCAGGGGACCAGAAAAATGACGGTGGAATGTGCGTGTATCTGGGGCCTCATGCGCATAGCCTGAACCTTGATAAGGGGAGCAAAAAGCAATGTCCCCTTTGCTAAGGCACCATTTTTCTGTCCCTCCCTTTGCTCAGGCTCCAATTACTTTCCCCCCTTTTGTTAAGGGGGCACACCCCGCCCACCCCCCTTAATAAGGGGGGTGGGCGCAGGCCGGGGGGATTGGCCCTTCGCAGGTGGGAAGGCTGTGGGCCGGGGGAGCGCTTGAACCCCCCAACCACTTTGCTAACGGGGGCAAAGGCGTTGTCTCTTTGTTAAAGGGACAAAGGCAATGTCTCGTTGATAAAGAGTTGGCTACACATGGGCACATAGGTATGTAGGGTGCGTGAAAATACAAATCCCCCCAACCCCCCTTATTAAGGGGGGCAAACCCTGCCTTCCCCCCTTAATAAGGGGGGTGGGCGCAGGCCGGGGGGATTGGCCCTTCGCAGGTGGGAAGGCTGTGGGCCGGGGGAGCGCTTGAACCCCCCAACCACTTTGCTAACGGGGGCAAAGGCGTTGTCTCTTTGTTAAAGGGACAAAGGCAATGTCTCGTTGATAAAGAGTTGGCTACACATGGGCACATAGGTATGTAGGGTGCGTGAAAATACAAATCCCCCCAACCCCCCTTATTAAGGGGGGCAAACCCTGCCTTCCCCCCTTAATAAGGGGGGTGGCCGCAGGCCGGGGGGATTGGCCCTTTGCAGATGGGCGCGCTGTGGGCTGGGGCAGAGCTTGATCCCCCCAACCCCCCTTGTTAAGGGGGGCAGAGGCGATGCCCCCTGCTAAGGCACCATTTACTCCCCCCCTTTGCTAAAGACTCCGATTACTTTCCCCCCTTGCTAAGGCACCACTTTCTTTCCCCCCTTGCTAAAGGGGGGCAGGGGGGATTACAAAACCCCACCCTTTCGGGCGGGGAGTCGAAGCTTTGCTTGTGCTTAGAAGCTGAGGGTGTAGAAGATGCGGAAGCTGCGGTTGATGCCTTCCAGAGTCGTGAAGCTGGTGGAGTCGCTGTCGAGGTCGAACTGGCCAAGCCAGATGCCCCAGCCTGCGTAGGTGTAGGTGACCAGGAAGCCGCGCACGCCGCCATCGCCAGTTGCCGGGGTCATGGGCCCGAAGGCAGCGCTGGGACCGTCGAACAGCCGGTTAGCGGTGACGGTAAAGATATCGTTTGAATCACCCAGAGCGAACGCGCCCACGCCTGTGCCAGTGACTTGAGCAACGTTAACACCCAGGGTGGCGCCCGGCAGGAGGAAGTTGGCCACGCTCAAGCCAGCGCGTATAGCAGTCTCGGCAGCATCGGTGCCGGTAGCAAAGTCGGTGCTACGCTGAGCAAACCCACCACTCAGGCTGATGCCGAAGAAGAGCGGGGTGGTGGTGGCCTGGAGACCCCACTTGATGGTGGTGTGGTTGGGCTCAAGCGCGGTGGCAGCCCCGGTGAAGCCGTGGTAACGGAAGTTGGGGGTCAGGGTGAGGAAGCCCACCGGCAGTGCGTAGGTGGCTTCAACGACGATATCGGTGGTTGGTGCACCTGGAGTATCGGTAGCCCTGGTACCACTAGCCCCACGGTACTCCAGGGCCAGGCCCAGGCCTCTGATCAGGGCTGCGGGAGCAGCACCGTCGTGGGCCAGCCGTACCCCAAAGCGGTTACCAAATGAAGCGCGGGTAGCGGGGGCATGGGCAGCAGCGTAGGGGCTGGCGACAGCGTAGGTGGTGGTTCCGCCGATCGTCAGACTGTTCCAGTAGCCGGTCAGGGTGAAGCCAGCAAACAGTGGCAGGGTGGCACCCACTCCGAGGGCAGACTGGGCGTTGGCCAGGGTGAAGAAGTCACTCTTGCTGTCGAAGTAGCCGTTCAGCGTCATGAAGCCGAGGGGAATACTACCGATCACACCGAAGCCAGTGCCAGCAAGGGCAGGGTCGAACATGCGGTCGGTGGCGTCGCGCGAGAGGCCGGCAGCTACGGTGGTTACACCGCCCCAGTTGGCGGTAGCAAAGGCAGGGTCAATAGCCCGGTAGTTGAGACGCAGCGCGACTGGGCCAAGGCTAAAGCCAGCCTGGGTGAAGAACAAGGTGTCTGGGTTGTCGCCATCTACCAGTGGGTCGGCAAGCCGGGTCGAGCGGATCAGCTCGCCATCGAGCCTGAGGAAACCCAGCAGGGTGCCATCGTAGTCGAGGCCCACCAGGCTGCGGCGGGGATGACCAGCAGTGCCACCAACCAGATTGGTTTCGGCGTAGTTCACACCCACATTCAGACCAGCCAGGCTAACCCGGTTACGGATTCCGAAATAATCGTCACTAGCAGCCGTTGTGCCACCAGCGGTGCTGCCGAGCACCACGCTGACGCTAGGCGATAGCGGGGCCCGGGTCAGGCTGGCGGTCACCAGTACACCCTGTCCAACCGCTGATGCTACGTTGTTCATGAAGTAGGGGGTGAAGCGCCAGGTGTTCGCGTTGGAGAAGCGCATGGTCACCGGCTGGCCGTCAATGTTGCCATTGACAGCAAAGCCACTGATGTGGATGGTTGTGGTGTTTTGAATATCACCTACGTTACCAACAAACAACCCACCCAGGCTGACGCTGGCGTCGCTGAAGTTAAAGCCGGCAGTCACGCCAGGAGCGCGGCGCACGGTGAAGGTCAGGGCACCGGTAATGCCGGTGTCCGCCTGGCTGACCGTGTCTCCAGCAGTAACATCGCCACCGGCAAAGCCCATACCGGGGAAGAGGCGGTCAACGTCGAAGTTCAAGCCGGGAACCGCACCGGTGTTGATGCGCCAGCCATAGCGAACAGCAAGGCTTCCGGTCAGGGTGGGGCGGTTGCCTTCCACAGCGGTAAGGCGGGTGTCAATGGCGCCTACGCGGGTGTCGAGGGCGCTAACGCGGTCGGAGAGGCGCACCAGGTCGGCCCGCAGGGCGGTGGCGAACTCCTGGACGGCGCTCACGTCTTCGCGCTCGGCAAAGGCGTCGAAGTCAATTTCGCCCAGGCGCTTCTCGACGGCGGTTACGCGGTCTTGCAGCGAGAGTACGTCCTGGTTGAGGAGCACGGCCAGCTCGTTGAGGGCGCGGATGCTATCGGCGTTGGCTTCGACGTTGGTCTCGAGGGCGGCCACATCACCTTCTACGGCATCCAGGCGCTCGGCCAGGGCCTGGGCCTGGGCCAGGGCGGTGTCGGCTGCTACCGAGGCGGCTTCTACCCGGTCGGCCAGGTCGGCCAGGGCGGCGGCGTCTACCCCGGGCTCGGGAATGGCCTTTTTCACCTCTTCGATGGCGGCCTCGAGGCGGGCAATGTCATCCCTGGTGGCGGCGTTGTCTTCCAGGGCGGTGACGCGCACACCCAGCGCGGCAAGCTCGGCAGCCACTTCCTGCACGGCGTTGCGGATGACTACCAGGTCTTCGGGGGCGATCGCTACGGGCCGCTCCTCTAGCTGGGTCAGCAGGCGGTGGAAGATCAGTGCAGCCTGGTAGCGGGTCAGGTTGGTATCACCACGGAAAGTTCCGTCGGGGAAGCCCGTGATGAGGCCTGCGGCTGCGATGCGCTCGACGGCTTCTCTGGCCCAGTGTCCGGCGGGAACGTCGGCGAACTGAGCCTGACCGAAGCCTAAACCGAGCACGGTCAGCAACCCTGCCAAATAAACTACTATCTTCTTCTTCATTCTGCCTCCTCAAACTCTCATGTTGCGTCCAGATGGACACCCACGAGAACCCAATCTTGCGGAGGTGCAGGATTTTGTTATGGGGCGAGTTGCCGTGTTTCCTCTCCCGAAAATCCTTTACATCCGCAACGGACGCCGGGCAAAAGGTAACCCCAAACTCACAGGGCTCAAGAACCTCTCACCTTGCACATCCGTGGGGCATCATACCGGTGTGCCTGCCGGGATGTCAAGTATGAAAACCCCACCAGACGAAAAAGCCGTACAATGACTGGGGGTTTGAACTGGCCCCGGAAAGGAGGGTTAGCTCACAAGTGAGGAGCGCAGGGGGTAAACGGGCAAGCCTTTTTACCTTACGAGGAGGCGGTCTGATAAAGATAAGCAGACAGGTGATTCCTGCCAGGGTCTGGCCAGGTGAGCTGTTGGGGATAAACTGGGAATTGCGCCCAGCACGAGGTAGCAGCCACCAACTGCCTGGGCAAAGCCTGACTGCAAAAATCGAAATTCCGCGGATGCCGCCAGGGAGCGAACCCCTCCCTCTCCACCGGCCCACTGGTCTGGGGCCGGGCAAGCTCTTTAGGGAAAGCCAGATGCGCGAGCGCTGGACAACCAGGGAGTAGGGTTCAATAAGTGACGCAGAATACTAGGCCCAGCACAAGACAGCAGCCATAGCCAGTAGGCCGAGACTGCTGGCATCAGTCTGCCCGTGCACAAGGCAAGGCGGCTTCGGCGTGACGCAAAATTTGGATCGGTCGGCTAAAGATTTGGTTAAGCTTGGTTCGGGGGTTGCCCGGTGCAGCCAGACTTCTGGGAGCATAAGATTGAGAGGTCGAGATATGTGTGGAATCGTGGGATATGTAGGTTTTCGTGACGCGTCGGAAGTAATTCTGGACGGGCTAAAGCGTCTGGAGTACCGGGGGTACGACTCCGCCGGAATTGCGGTACAGGTAAATGGGGAGCTCGAGGTGGTCAAGAAAGCCGGAAAACTTCAGGTGCTGGCCGATGCCCTGAAAGAGCATCGTCTTAGCGGTCACACCGGGGTAGGGCACACCCGCTGGGCCACGCACGGCGCTCCAACCGACCCCAACGCCCACCCCCACCTGACCGAGAATGGCGAGATCGCGGTAATCCACAACGGCATCATCGAAAACTACCTGCCGCTCAAAGAGGGGCTAATTGCCAGGGGGCATACCTTCAGCTCGGACACCGACTCGGAGGTACTGGCCCACCTGATCGAGGAAAAGTACCGCGGCAGCCTGACCGATGCAGTGCGCATGGCCCTTTCGGAAGCCTACGGAGCCTACGCCCTGGTAGTAACCCACCAGAACCACCCCGAGATGGTGGTGGCCCGCACGGTAAGCCCACTGGTGATTGGACTGGGCGAAGGAGAAAACTTTGTGGCCTCGGATGTTCCGGCGCTGCTACCCTATACCCGCCGCGTTATTTTCCTGCACGACGGCGATATGGCGGTGGTGACCCGCGAGGGCGTGAGCGTGACCGACCTGGCTGGCAACCCGGTAGAGCGAGAAGTAGTGACGGTGGACTGGAGCCTGGAAGCAGCCGAAAAGGGCGGACACCCCCACTACATGCTCAAGGAAATTTACGAGCAGCCCCGGGTGCTGGAAAACACCCTGGGTGGCAGGCTGCACGAAGAAGAGGCGGGCGTGGAGCTGGGGCTGGCGCTGAACCCCGTCCACTACGACAAGATTCACATCGTGGCCTGCGGCACTGCTTTCTACGCAGGCTGGGTGGGGAAGTACCTGCTCGAGGCCCTGGCCCGCATACCGGTAGAGGTGGACGTGGCCTCGGAGTACCGCTACCGCGACCCCGTGGTGGACGAAAAAACCCTGTGCATCTGCATCAGCCAGTCGGGCGAGACCATTGATACCCTGGAAGCTGTAAGGGAAGCAAAGCGCAAAGGGGCAGGTACACTGGGCGTGATTAATGCCAAGGGCAGCAGCATTACCCGCGAGGTAGACGATACCCTCTACATCCACGCCGGGCCAGAGATTGGCGTAGCTTCCACCAAGGCCTACATTGCCATGCTGGCTGCCATGGGAATGCTGGCGGTCTGGATGGGCCGGGCCAGGGGCACACTGGACGAAGCAACAACTCGGGAATTCCTGAGCGAGATGCGCAAGCTACCCCGGCAGGTGGAAGAGATGCTCGACGAGCGCCCGCATATCGCCCACATCGCCGAGAAGTACCACCAGGCCCAGGACTATCTGTTTCTGGGGCGGCACATCCAGGCCCCCACCGCCTATGAAGGCGCCCTGAAGCTAAAGGAGATCAGTTACATCCACGCCGAGGCCTACCCCGCAGGCGAGATGAAGCACGGCCCCATCGCCCTGATTGACGAGCGCCTGCCAGTGGTAGTGCTATCCACTGCCAGCCCCTTCTACGAAAAGACGGTCTCTAACATACAGGAAGTGCGGGCCAGAGGAGGGCGGGTGATAGCGGTGGCCAGCCAGGGCGACGGCGAGATTAAAAAGTTTGCCCAGGATGTGATCTATGTGCCCAAAACCCACCACCTGCTGGCCCCCGTGGTGAGCGTGGTGCCGCTGCAACTGCTGGCTTACGAAACGGCGGTGTTTTTGGGACGCGACGTGGATCAGCCCCGGAACCTGGCCAAGAGCGTGACGGTGGAATAGGTCGCAGGTCGAGGGTCCAGGGTCGAAGGTCGAAGGTCACGGGTCACGGATCGCAAGTCTCGGGTCGCAGGTCACAGGTCTTTATTGGCTTGCGACTCGCGACCCGCGACAAGCAGTGCCGTTCGGGACATGTATCTGGTGCTTAGCTAGGCGTGGGCGGTTTAATCTCCTTGCCCGCCGAAAGCGCATAAGCCACAAAGCCTGCCAGGGCCGCAAACCCCACCCCGGTGCGGGCCTGGCCGGTCTGGGGGTCGAACGACTCGCAGGCGTAACCCCGGTCCAAAGGGGCCTGCTCGAGGGTAATCAGCGCGTCGGCCGCGGGGCGCATTAGCCCCGACAAAACCCGGTTGGCCAGACCAAACCCCGAGGGGAAGGGAAAGTGTGCCGAGCCCTCGCCGGGAAAGCGCCCTTTGTAGTGGTGCGGGTTCTCGCCGCCCAAAATCCACAGCGCGGTGGACTGCCAGACCGGGTCCTGGCGGTTGCAGAAGCCCAGATGTGGCAGCAGCAGCAGGCTGCCCGCGGGTTCATCGGAAAAGGTGTAGCTGCCCCCCGGCTCGAAGCAAAAGGCAAAGCGCCCGTTGCGCTGGGCCTGGCGGTAAAGCGTCTCGCGCAGGGTGCGGGCCTCGAGCCTCAGGCTTTCGGGCTGGGGCCAGTAGTGCGCCAGGCGCTCCAGCGCCACGCACCACAAGGCGTTGTCGTAGGTCAGGTAGGGCTCTGGCACCGGGTCGTCGGTGGGTGAGAGGAAGGTGCGGTAGAGCGAGAGCGAAGGGTGTTTTTCCTCGGCCACCCTGGCAAACACCCATTCCAGCGGTTCGCGCAGCCTGGCTACCAGCTCGGGGTTGGGGCCGGTGGCCTCCAGATAGCGGGCCAGGGCCAGCGGATAGGCCGCGGCCTGATCCAGCTCAAAACCCGGATACAGCGGTGGCCCGCTCAGGTACTGGGCGTGCTCTCCCGGCCAGCGGGTGTAGCGATTAAAGGCGGCCTCGAGTACCTCCCTGGCCCGCCCACGGTCGGCCCGCAGCAGTGCGGGAAAAAACCATAGCAGTAAGTCGCGCGCCCAGTAGGCCCCCGAAACATAGTAGTGCGGGCTGCGCGAAGTGAGCAAAACCGGCGGGCCTTCCAGGGCATCGGCCTGGGCGTAGAAGTAGCTGAAAATCAGATGCCGCCGATAAACCTGGTAGAGCGGGCCAGCATAGTTGGTGGCCAGAAGCGCCAGTTTGTGCAGGGTTTTGCGCAGCAGTTTTTCCCAGCCCACCCGCCGCAGGTGCAACGCGGTGGTGCGGGCGCCATCGCTCTCGGGGGCCAGGCCCAGGTAGAGCGTGACCGGGCCAGCCGCCCATTCCAGCACAAACTGCTGGCCCCAGTCTATACGGGTGGGTGGGGGCTCGGCCTGCAAGCCCAGGGCCAGCAGTGTTCGTTCGGCGCGGGCCTCGAGCACGTAGCTGCCCGTCCAGGCGTCGTGCGCGGTGCGAAAACTGGCCTCGAGCCGCTCTTCCTTAAAACGCCGCAGGCCCAGGTAGTCCAGGTTGCCTGCTACCTGAATAGGCCCTGGTGCGCGGGGCTCGAGGCGCAGGGCCAGCCCGCGTTCACCGTAGGGGGCCAGCAGCGTGACTGTGAGGTGGTCGTTCTCCCAGACCGGAATCCAGTCCGCCAGGCGCGAAACCTTCCAGCCCCGGCCCGAGACTTCCAGCAGCGGCTCGCCCACCCAGTCCAGCAGGCCGAAGAGCGCCAGCGAGGCCACCCCAATGCGCCAGACCGAGGGGGCTTTTGGGCTGGTCTCTACGTGAATGTCCAGGTTGCCGGTAGGCAGGTGCTCTGGCGGGGTGTCGAGGATGGGGGCGGGGGTCATCAGTTCCATAACGGCGCATTAGTTTAGGGTTGGCCCTCGGCCCATCGAAACGGATGGATCTGGGGGGTTAGTATCGTCAGGCAGCCTCGATCTCCAGTATGATCGGTTGGACCCCTGGAGCAGTGTATATGTTAGCCAGCCGGCCAAAACGGGCCTTAACAGCCTCCGATTGGTTTATGTTCTACACTGCCGTGAGGAATCAGCGCAACCAGACGACCTTGGGGCACTGGGGTAAGGCGGATCTCGAGGCTATCCCCAAACACCTCGGGCCGGCCCCACTCAATCAGCACCAGCCGGGCCTCGGGCAGGTAGTCTTCCAGGCCCAGGTGATACAGCTCTTCCTGATCGGCCATGCGGTACGCATCAATATGCACAATCAGGCCCTGCGGTGTGGGGTACTCGTGAATCAGGGTGTAGGTGGGGCTGGTCACTTCGCCCTCAAACCCCATAGCCTCTGCCAGAAACTTGACCAGAGTAGTCTTGCCCACCCCCATTGGCCCGGTAAGCAGCACCAGCAGGCCCTCAGGCAGGCTCTGGGCCAGCCGGTGGGCAAAAAGGCGGGTGTCCTCCAGGCTCTCCAGGCGCACCATCCCAGCTTACCCCAGCGGCTTGCTGCACAAACCAACGCCACTCAAGGCCTTTTGAAAAGCCTTGCGGTTCGGTAGTCTGGTTTTATACTTTTCTCTCCAACGACGGTATACCGGAAGCACACCCAGACAAGGCCAACGGCCCCTCCTTCGTAACTGCCAGGAGGCCAGAGGCCGACGAAGCAATCCAGGAGAGGGTCGTAAACTCAATTAGCCACAGGGGTGATCAGGATTGCCTACCCTTCTGCTACATCTCAGAGCTTGCCCTGAGCCTGTTGATTGGGCCTGCCCCGAGCCTGCCGAATGGGTGTCGAATCGGCCGCCACCGAGCCAGGCGCGCATGTCAACAGAGTTGGGCGGTAGGGTGGGGTTCCAATGATCCCCCCAACCCCCCTTGTTAAGGGGGGAAGGGTTTAGGGCCTTGGTAGGGGGTCTCAAGCCCCCTCTACCCCCCTTACTAAGGGGGAAGGCCGCAGGCCGGGGGGGGATTTACCTGACAAGCAACTGGTTTGCTTTGCGAGGAGGCCCCCGCTCCCCCCGTCTTTGCGAGGAGGCCGCAGGCCGACGAAGCAATCCAGAACGGTGTAAAAGTAGACTGGCTGCATGGGGCGATCTGGATGGGTTCCCCCTCGGGTACGCCTTGGGGCCTGTGCCTGTCGAAGGGCCGGCATGACGAGTAGGGGCTATGGCCTGATGCTACCAGCACCCGTTCAGCGTGTTGTTTGGGATACTGTCCCGGTAAGGTTGGAATAAAGCCTACTGAACGTGATAGGGAAACAAATCTTCAACTGCCATCTTCCAGCCCGGCACGGCAGGCTCGGCCTCGGCCAGGTCGCCTCGGCGGTAGATGGTCGGGGTTTGGGGGTTGCTGGCACGGTAAACCCGAACCACGTCTACCCCAAGCATATCCACATCCCAGACCACCAGCGTCCCGGCTGCAAAGTAATCGGCGCGCTTTTGGGCGATTTCTTTCTCGGCCTTCTTGCCATAGTCGGCATCGCTACGAACCTCAACAGCAAACACCGGGGCGCCTTCCAGGAACTTCATTCCTGAGTGCGGACCCACATAGTAGGCGGCGTCTGGACTAAAGCTTTTGCGTTTGGGCAGGTCCACGGCAAAACCCACGTTATCGCCCACCGCGTATCCCTTCCTGTGGGAAAGAGCATACTCGTACAAACTGAACAAAATCCTCATTGCGGCAAATCCAGGTAAAAATCCAGTCGGTGGCATACGAACAATCTCTCCATTGACCAGTTCGGCCTTGCCAGGCTCTTTCATCAGCTCGTCCAGCGTAGCTTCCCTTACCTTCGGCATACCCCTAGTGTAGCTCAGTTGTTGACCAGTTGAGCCTCGAGGCCGTAGCATAGCGGTTGGGAGCAATCCTGCGCCTTTAATCCCGGTCCTGCGAGGCCGGAAAGGAGAAAAAGTGAAACACATCGAAGCCAAAAAAATAGAGCTAGGCGCCCGTCCTGGGCGCTTATTTTTCTTTTCACTTCCCCACTGGCGGGGGAGGCTGGGTGGGGGGGAAAGGCTATGAAATTCAAATCCCGCCTGCTGGACGACGACGAAGTCCGACGGGCCCTGACCCGCATCGCTCACGAGGTGGTCGAAAAGAACAAGGGCACCGAGGGCTTGTGCTTTGTGGGGATTCACACTCGTGGCATCAGCCTGGCCAAACGTCTGGTAGACCTGGTCGAGAAGTTCGAGGGGAAGCAAACCCCGATGGGAATTCTGGACATCACCCTCTACCGCGACGACTTGAGCGAGATTGGCCTGCAACCCAGGGTGCGCGAGACCCGCATTCCCTTCGACCTGAACGGCAAGGCGGTGGTGCTGGTGGACGATGTCCTCTACACCGGCCGCACCGCCAGGGCTGCCCTGGACGCCCTGATTGACCTGGGCCGCCCCAGCCGGATTTATCTGGCAGTGCTGGTAGACCGGGGGCACCGCGAGCTACCAATTCGGGCCGATTTTGTGGGCAAGAATCTGCCTACCTCCAAAAGCGAGGTGGTCAAGGTAAAAACCCTCGAGGACGACGGTGAAGACGCCGTGGAGCTCTGGGAACTGGAGGGCGCATGAGCCAGTCGGCAGTACCCAGCTTCCCCAGGCACCTGCTGGACTTTAGCGACTGGAACCGGGGCCAGATCGAGAGCATCCTCGAGACCGCCCAGATGATGCAGGAGGTGCTGGCCCGTCCGGTCAAAAAGGTGCCGGCCCTGACCGGTTTTACGGTGGCCACGGTTTTTTTTGAGCCTTCTACCCGCACCCGCCTGTCCTTCGAGCTGGCGGCCCGGCGGATGTCGGCGGATGTGTTGAGCTTTGCCACCGCTACCAGTTCCACCACCAAAGGCGAGACCTATCGTGACACCCTGCGCACCCTCGAGCAGATGGGAATTGATGCCTATGTCATCCGGGTGGACGCGGCGGGGGTCTGCCATCAGGCTTATAGCTGGTTGCATAAGCCGGTTATCAATGCCGGGGATGGCTGGCGGGCCCACCCCACCCAGGCCCTGCTGGACGCCTTTACCCTGCGCGAAAAGCTGGGTAGCCTGGAGGGCAAAAAAATCGCCATTGTGGGCGACATTCTGCACTCGAGGGTGGCCCGTTCCAACGCCGAGCTGCTGCCCATGCTGGGTGCACAGGTGGTGGCCTGCGGCCCCGCGACGCTGCTACCCGGCAGCCTGCCCGGCGCTACACTGACCACCAGCCTGAAGGAAGCTTTGCTCGAGGCCGACGCAGTGATGGCCCTGCGGCTGCAAAAAGAGCGCATGGACAAGGGCCTGCTGCCCTCGCTGCCAGAGTACATCGCGGCCTATCAGATCACCGAGGAACGCCTGGCCTGGGCCAGGCCCCAGGCACCCCTGCTGCACCCCGGCCCGATGAACCGCGACGTGGAGTTGGAAGGCACGTTGGCCGACTCGCCCCAGAGCCTGGTTGAACGCCAGGTGGCCAACGGGCAGGCCAT
Source organism: Deinococcota bacterium (assembly GCA_041695225.1). Taxonomy (GTDB): domain Bacteria; phylum Deinococcota; class Deinococci; order Deinococcales; family Thermaceae; genus Meiothermus. The sequence continues at coordinate 12,157 of JBGFRI010000004.1, read as the reverse complement.
CCGCATGGCGGTGCTGTACCACCTGCTGGTAGGAAAGAGAAGCTGATAACGAATAGTCGATAGCCCATAGCTCTTTTGCTATCCGCTATCGGCCATCGGCGCAAATGCAAGGAGTCATATGAAAGGCGAGATTTTACTCAGAAACGCAAACCTGGTGGATGGGCGCGGGGAGCATGGCAGGGCCGATGTGCTGATCGGCGAGGGGCGAATTCTCTCACTCTCGGGGGGCGAGGCCCCGAAGGTGATGGACGCAGCGGGGATGGTCATGTCGCCAGGGTTTTTCGACCCCCACGCCCACCTGCGCGAGCCAGGGCAGGAGGTGAAGGAAGACCTGACCAGCGGACTCACCGCGGCTGCAAGAGGGGGCTACACCGACGTGGTCTCGATGCCCAATACCAGCCCGGTGGTGGACAGCGCCGAAATAGTGGCCGCGCTCAAGAAAAAAGCTGCCAGCATTGGCCAGGCACGGCTCCACCCGGCGGCAGCGCTCACCCAGGGGCAGGAGGGCAAAATTCTGAGCGAGGCCCGGCTGCTGCGCGAGGCCGGGGCGGTAATGCTCACCGACGACGGGCGCACCCACGAAGACGCCGGGGTGCTGGCCCAGGGCCTCCAGTATGCCGCCTCGTGGGGGCTTTTGGTCTCGGTACACGCCGAGGACGCCGGTCTGCGCCGGGGCGGGGTGATGAACGAGGGCGAGGTCTCGTTTCGGCTGGGGCTGCCGGGCAATACCAGCTTTGCGGAAAGCGCCCGAATCGCCCGGGATCTGGAGATTGTGCGGTATGTGGAAAGCCGAGGGTCGCAAGAGGCAGGTCAAAGGTCGAAGGTCGAAGGTCGCAATACACAGGTCGAGGGTCAAAAACAAACCCTTCTGCACGTGCAGCATCTGAGCAGCCGCCGGGGGCTGGAGCTGATCCGCCAGGCCAGGGCCGAGGGACTGCCCATCACCACCGAGGTCGGGCCGCATCACCTGACCCTTACCGACCAGAGCCTCAACAGCCTCAACCCCATCTTCAAAGTGGCCCCGCCGCTGCGTACCCAGGCCGATCTGGAAGCGCTGATAGAAGGGCTGCTGGACGGCAGCATAGACTGCATCGGTACCGACCACGCCCCCCACACCCAGGACGAAAAAGAGCTGGATATGCTGCGGGCTCCGTTTGGTATTCCCAGCCTCGAGGTCTGCTGGCCCCTGCTCTATACCGAGCTGGTGGTGGGACGAGGCTTTCCCCTCCACACCCTGATCGAACGCTTTACCGATGGCCCCCGCCGGGTGCTGGGCTTCTCCCCCATTCACCTGGTAGAAGGTGCCGAGGCCAGCCTGGTGCTGTGGAACCCGGGCGCGGAGCGTGTCGTAGACCCCAGGTCGTTTGCTTCCAAGGCCAAATTCAGCCCCTGGACAGGCTGGGTTTTACGGGGATGGCCGGCCACGACCCTGGTGGAGGGCCGGAGTGTCTATGAACAGGATCCTGCGCAAGTCTGAGCTATACTTGGCAGTCATGAGAGTAGCTGTTATCGCTTTGCTACTGGGAATACTTTTGGGCTGCACGCGCGCGCCGCTTACAGTTCCTTTGGGAGATTTTGAGGTTGGGGTTCCACCAGTTTGGAGCGATATGAGATCGGTGGTGTTTGTAAAGCGAGAGTTCAGGCCCCCACCGGTTAACATCAAGTACGCTTCCCTGGAAGGTAGCCTGACCTTCCAGGAAGGCCCTATCAGTCTGCATTTTTACGCTGCAGACAGTGAACCCTGCCCACCGGCACACGGAGTATATATCTGCGATCCTGATGATCCCGATATCCAGCCTGTGGGCAGCGCCAGCTTTCAGGCCGGAGCAACCCAGCCACTCAGGCTTTCCGGTTCTAGAATTACTAACGGCATCAACCGCGGGACTTTGTGGATTGGAGTGAGGCTCGATAGGGGTTTCACCACGGCTACAACCCTGCGATTTAGCAACATGGTGGCCAGGGTGGCGGTGCTGCCCTAGGAAATCCAGGTTTGCCGGCGATAACTTCACAGCAGGGTGAGTGCTCCTGTCTTCGCACGTCTAAAGTCTAGGGTCGAGGGTCTGTGACGGTTTCGTGCTTTGGCTATCGGCATAAGCCTTTGTCCCGCGACCCTTGACTTCAGACCCTCGACCAAGCGCGTTAGCGCTTCTTGGCCTTCGGCCTTCGGCTTTCGCCCTTCGACCAGTTGAGTGTATAATACTGGGTAACCTCGATAGGATTACTCGGGTTGAGATTGGTTTAAACTAGACTCATGTCACTACGAGATCTGCACCAGTCGCTTGGGGTTACCTGGCGCACCCAGGGGGAGCAGGAAATTCCCTGGAGCTATGGCGCGGTCGGGGCCGAGCTCGAGGCCCTCCGGCATGGCGCAGCCCTGCTCGATTTCACCGACTACGGCCTGATCGAGCTGAGGGGTGTGGACCGGCGCGATTTTTTGCACAACCAGTGCACCTCCGATATACGCCTCATGCCCGAAGGAAGCTGGCTAAAGACCATCTTCCTCAACAGCCGGGGACAGGTCGAACACTTTGGCCAGGTACTCAACTTAGGCGGGTTTCTTTGGGTTAGCTCCCCTACGGCCGCGGTGCTGGCCCGTCGCTTCCGCCGATACATTGTCTTTGACCAGGTAGAAGTAGATGAGCCCCAGCAGTGGCAGCTCCTGAGGCTTCAAGGTCCCAAAGCCGACCAGGTTGCACCACACCTGGGCCAGCTTCCACCCAGGTGGGGCATCAGTAAAGCCGAAGCACTGGTCATGGCCAGAGATGATTCTGGGCTCTGGCTGTTTATAGCCGCCGATCAGGCCAGTCTGCTTGCCCAGATGCTGCTGGAAAGTGGAGCCTCCCCTGCTGGCCGCGAAGCCTGGCAGATCTGGCGGGTCGAGCGCGGCCAGGCCGACCTGCCCGAAGCCCTGGGCGAGCTTCCCCAGGAAGTAGGCTGGGACGACCGGGTGAACTACAAAAAAGGCTGCTACCTGGGGCAGGAGATAATGGCCCGGCTCGAGGCCCGCGGCAGCACCCGTTACCAGCTAATGGGCCTGCTGGGCCAGAAGGAAATCCCCACCGGGGCCGAGGTCTTCCGCCAGGGTAAGCGGGTTGGCAGGGTTGGCACCGCCGTAGACTCGCCCGACCTGGGGGCTGTTGCACTAGCCCTGTTGCGTAAGGAGCTGGTCTCTGGCGACCAGGTGCAGGTCGAAGGCTGTTCGGCTACCGTCGCGGCGTTACCGCTAAAGTAGCTGGTGGCGAGGCTAAGCTTTCGAGCTAACTTACACCCTAGTTGTGCCCACTTTCATACCAGCTGGCGCAAAGCGCTGCGCTCCCCCTTCTGGTTCCAGTCCGTATGATGTAGGCGCGACTTCCACCTTTGACGCATTTCACCAAATGTTGTAATCTATAGGAGGCATTATGTTTATAGCAGAAATAATCGGGGTGGGTGATGAGCTCTTATACGGTGAAACCGTAGATACCAATACGGCTGAAATCGCCGTTAGTCTTCAGCCCTACTCGGTGAATGTACACCGAACCCTGCGGGTAGCCGACCACCTCGAGGCGCTCGCTCAAGAGGTGCGCCTGGCCTGGAGTAAGGCCCGGCTGGTGGTGCTGTCGGGGGGCCTGGGCCCCACTCCCGACGACATTACCCGCGAGGCCATCGCCTTAGCGCTGGGCGAGGAACTAGAGCTCGATCCCGCAGTGCTGGCGTGGCTGGAAAAGCTGTTTGAAGGTCGGGGCTGGAAGATGCCCGAAGCAAACCGCAAACAGGCCCTAAAAATCCCCTCCGCTACCTGGATCGCCAACCCTAAAGGCACTGCCCCGGGCTGGTGGGTTCACCAGGAAGGCAGAGATTTGGTCTGTTTGCCGGGGCCTCCCAGTGAGTGGCAGCCGATGTGGGCCGAGGTTTTGCCCAGGCTAAACCTGCCACCCCACCCCTACAAGCAGATAATTCTCAAAACCTTTGGTCTGGGCGAGTCGCGCATTGTGGAGCTTCTGGGCGGGTTGTTCTGGCGCAATGGCAAAACCCAGGTAGGCACCTATGCCAAGGCCGACGGGGTAGCGGTGGTGTTGCGGGGTGAGCCCGACCAGGTAGACTGGCTTTCCCAGCGCATCCGCCCGCTGCTGGGCGAGGCCCTGTGGGGACAGGACGCCGACACCTTGCCACTGCTTACCCTGAACACACTTGAAGCCAAAAGGGCTACCCTGGCCACTTGTGAGTCGGTAACGGGAGGGGTTCTGGCAGCGCTCCTCACGGGGACAGACAGCGATTGCATAAGCTACGTTGGCGGGCTGGTTTCCCATAACCCTGCCGCCAAATTGCCGATGGGAATTTCAGAGAATCTGGCTGTCCAGCACAACCGGGTTTCAGCCGAATTCGCCGAGGCTATGGCAGCAGCCGCCCGCAGTGCGCTGAATTCAAGCTATGCCCTCTCTACCACCGGTGTAGCCGGGCCGGAAGAGCTGGAAGGCCAGCCGGTTGGCACCCTCTACACTGGCCTGGCGGGACCGCACGGCACCAGGTCCAAACACTACCGCCTGCCAGGTGCCAGCCGCGAAGTGCTGCGCCAGCGTGCCGCCCACGCAGCGCTGGCCTTCCTGGTCGCGGAATTGCGGAGCAGAGCATGAGGGCTACGTTGCTGCGGGGTCTGGCCATAGAAGGCGCTAGGTATCTTAGCCCTCGACCCTCGACCCCCGACTCTAGATGCGACCGAAGGGAGCCCTGATGAGGCTCTTTTACGCCATTTTCCCCCCGCGCAAGGTGCAAGAGGCACTAGGCGAGGCCCAAGAAAAGCTGCAAAGCTTCAAGGGCTGGAAGCCGATCCAGAGCCACCAGCTTCACATCACCCTGCTCTTTTTGGGAGAACAGCCCGCCCAGCGCTTGTCGGAGTTCTGCCGAATTGGAACAGAGGTGGCGGCCGCGGTTCCGGCTTTTGAAGTAACACTTGGTGGAACGGGATACTTCCCGGCCTCGAGCTCCCCCAGGATCTGGTTTGTGAAGGCGACCGGCGGAGGCCTCGAGCCCCTGGCCAAGGGCTTAGAACAGGCCCTTGCGGATATAAAGCCCCAGGGGCAGTTTCACCCCCACCTGACCCTGGCCCGCAAAAAAGGCCCGGCCCCCAGAGTCGGGCCCCTGGTAATGAATCTTCAGTTCAGGGCCAAAGCAGTATGCTTGGTAGAGTCGGTACTGGAACCCTCGGGCTCACAGTATCGGGTGGTAGAAGAGTTTACCCTGGCCGAGTTGCCTTCTTGAGCAGTTTATGTTGGGTGAATAACTTTGCAGTTGGCGTTGAACGGGAGTTTATATGGATAAGGAGAAACAAAAAGCGCTGGAAGGAGCCCTGAAGTCCATCGAGAAACAGTTTGGCAAAGGGGCCGTAATGCGACTGGGCGAGGTGCCCCGGCAACAAGTGGACGTGATTTCCACCGGAAGCCTGGGGCTGGATATGGCCCTGGGCATCGGCGGGATTCCCAAGGGCCGGATCATCGAGATTTATGGGCCCGAGTCAGGTGGCAAGACCACCCTGGCCCTTTCGATTCTGGCCCAGGCCCAGCGGGCTTTAGGGGTGGCGGCGTTTGTGGATGCCGAGCACGCCCTGGACCCCATCTACGCCAGGAGCCTGGGGGTCAACACCGATGATCTACTGGTCTCCCAGCCTGATACCGGCGAGCAGGCCCTGGAAATTGTCGAACTCCTGACCCGCTCGGGGGCGGTAGATGTAATCGTAATTGACTCGGTGGCGGCCCTGGTGCCCCAGGCCGAGATCGAGGGGCAGATGGGTGATGCTTTTGTGGGTATCCAGGCCCGCTTGATGAGCCAGGCCCTGCGCAAACTGACTGCCGTTTTGTCTAAGAGCAATACCGCCGCCATCTTCATCAACCAGATTCGCGAAAAGGTGGGGGTCATGTATGGCAACCCCGAGACTACTCCTGGCGGCCGGGCCCTCAAGTTCTATGCCTCAGTGCGTCTGGATGTACGCAGACAGGGGCAGCCCATCAAGGTGGGCAATGAAGCCGTTGGCAACCGGGTGCGGGTCAAGGTGACCAAGAACAAACTGGCCCCGCCCTTTCGCGAGCACGAGATTGAGCTGTACTTCGGCAAAGGTATTGACCCCCTGGCCGATCTGGTAACGGTAGCCATTGCCACCGAGGTGGTGGGCAAAGCGGGTTCCTGGCTCTCGTATAACGATACCCGGCTGGGCCAGGGCAAGGAAAAGGCCGCCGAGTTCCTGCGGGGTGAACCCCGGCTGGCCCAGGAGATCCGCGAGAAAGTTCTGGCCCAAGCTGGTAAGCTATCGGTACTGGCCGCCCCAGAAGGGGACGAGGAGTCCTCGGCTGAGGTTGCCGAAGCTTGAACTGCTTGCTAGATGGGGTTCTCCCAGTATGAAGGGCCAGGAAGCCATTTTCATCCATGTTCGCCCGGTGGCAGTCCACCGGGTTAAGGGGCGGCTTGGTGTAGCGCGACATAGCAGCGATCTACCTCTGGTTTGGCGTGTGAGCTTATGTGCATCCATTAGCAGTATCTAGACGCCGTCCGGACCCGACACTGTGAGAGCCTCCTGCAATAAGAGGAGGTACCGATGATTTTTACCCCCCTGGATTTGATCCTCACCCTGATAGTGATCGTGCTGATGATAGTGGTGGTGGTGCTCTTACAGCGCACCAGCCGCCAGACCGAGATAAGCAAGAGCGAGCTCGAGGCCGCCCGCCGCGAGGCCCAGCAGACCCTGGAAGCCGCCCGCCTCCAGGCCCAGACCGCTCTGGAGCAGGCTCAGGCCCAGGCCAAGACGCAGCTCGAGACCGCCCACGCCGAGGCCCATAGCCTGCGCCAGACTGCCCAGGCCGAGGTGCAAAGCCTGCGCCAGACGGCCCAGGCGGAACTCGAGCGCTTCCGCCAGCAGGGCGAGGAACGCTTGCGTCAGCAACTCAAAGAAGAACGTGAACGCCTGCAAGCCAGCCTGCAAGCCGAGCGCGAAGCCCTTCTCAGCGAGCGCACCTCCATTCAGACCGAGCGCGAACGCCTGCTGGCCGATCTGCAAGCCAGCCGGGCCGAACGCGAGGAGCTCAAGCGCGAGACCGAACGGCTGGCCCGGCGGGGCGAGCAGCTCGATGCCCGCGCCGCCAGGCTGGATGAACAAGAAGAAAAACTCGATAACTTCGAGAAGGCTCTTTACGCCCGCGAGGCCGAACTGGGGCAGCGGGAAAAGCAGATTGACCTCAGGCTGCAAGAGGTGGCCGGCATGAGCCGCGAGGAGGCCAAGAGCCTGCTACTATCGCGCCTGGATGCCGAGCTCGAGGAAGAAAAAGCCCTGCGGGTCAAGGCCAGCCTCGAGCGTGCCAGGCTCGAGGTCAAACGCGAGGCCCAGAAGCTACTGGCCCTGGCCGCTCAGCGCCAGGCCTCCGAGACCGCCGCCGCCCTGGCGGTATCGGTAGTGCCCATCCCTTCGGATGCCATGAAGGGCCGGATCATCGGGCGCGAGGGGCGCAACATCCGCACCTTCGAGGCCCTCACCGGGGTAGACCTGATCATTGATGACACCCCCGAGGCGGTTCTGCTCTCCAGCTTCAACCCCATGCGCCGCGAAATCGCCAAAATGGCCCTGGACCAGCTGGTACAGGACGGGCGCATCCACCCCAGCCGCATCGAGGAGGTAGTGGAAAAAGCCAAAAACGAGATGAAAACCTTCATCTACGAGCGCGGCGAAGAGGCAGCGCTCGAAGCCGGTGTGGTGGGCCTCAAGCCTGGTCTGGTGCAGCTTCTGGGCCGCCTGCACTTCCGTTCGTCTTACGGTCAGAATGTGCTCAAGCACTCCATCCAGGTCGCCCACCTGATCGGCATCATGGCCTCGGAGCTGGGCCTGGATGCCAACATGGGCCGCCGCGCCGGGCTCTTACACGACCTGGGCAAGTCGGTAGACCGCGAGATCGAGGGCACCCACGTCGAGATCGGCATTACCCTGGCCACTCGCTTTGGCGAGCCCAAGGAAGTGATTGACGCCATCGCCCACCACCACGACCCCGAGAATGCCGAAACCCTTTACTCGGTGCTGGCCGCCGCCGCCGACGCCATTAGTGCGGCCCGGCCGGGTGCAAGGCGCGAGAGCCTCGAGGAGTATATCCAGCGCTTAGAGCAACTCGAGCGCATCGCCATGAGCTTCCCTGGAGTGGACAACGCCTTTGCGGTGCAGGCCGGGCGCGAGGTGCGGGTGATTGTCAAGCCCGACCGCATCAGCGATTCCAAGGCCACCCTGCTGGCCCGCGAGATTGCTGGCCGCATCGAGCGCGACATGAACTACCCTGGCCAGGTCCAGGTGACAGTAGTGCGCGAGAGCCGGGCAGTGGATTACGCTAGATAGTCTGTCCAGATCGCTCCGGCAGCCAGTAAGAAATGTCAAAGGTCGAAAGTCGAAGGCCACCAGCAATGCTCTAGACCTTTGACCTTCGGCTTTCGACAGCGCGTAGCGCTACTCACCCCCATCCCTTCGACTGCCCCTTCGACGAGCCCTCGGCCTTAGGGGCCTCGGCCCGAAGGCTCGGGGCAAGGCTCAGGACAAGCCCCTACCACTTCGTCACTCAGTCCATTGCTTCGTCGGCCTGGAGCCACCGAGTAATGACTAGGGTGGGCCTGTGGCCTCGTCATGACGTGAGCATGGGCACGTCATCATTGCGAGCGCTCGTAGAGCGCGAAGCAATCCAGATCACCCCGGCAGCTAGTGGGCTTTCGACCCACTCCTGGATTGCTTCGTCGGCCTGTGGCCTCCTCGCAACGACGGGGGAGTAGGCCCTCCTCGCAAGAACGAAAGGGAGGCCAGTGGTCTCCAAGCACTGACGGGCACTCTGGGCGTTATGTTACCGACCACTAAGCAACTTAGGCCCGGCGGGGAGAAAGTGCTGTTTGAGCATCTTTCCTGCCGAGTGCTATAGCATCTACAGACAATTTGCCCTACACTTTTGCTGGACAGCGCACGGAGGATGCCGTAGGTGCTCGTACCAGTGCTTGCACCCAGACATTCAGACCGTAGCCTGTGCGCTCAATCCTCTCTGGCTTGGGAGAGCGCTTTAAGGAGACCGGGATCCAAGTTGGAGAAGCTCAAACGCTACACTGTCAAGGACGCTGAAGAAACCTACCTCGTCCCCAACTGGGCGGCGGGGTTTTTTCGGGTGGGGGAAGATGGCGAACTCGAGGTCACGCCCGATGGAAACGGTGGCCCCAGCGCCTCGCTGTACGAGATCGTGCAGGACTTGCGAGAAGAAGGGCGCCCCCTGCCGGTCATGCTGCGCTTTCCCCAGATACTCGAAGCCCGGGTGGAGGCGCTCAACGAAGCCTTCAGACGGGCCATCAAAAAGTATCATTACGAGGGCGAATACCGGGGTCTTTATCCGGTCAAGGTCAACCAGCGGCGCATGGTGGTGGAGACCATTGCCAGGGCCGGGAAGCCCTATGCCCACGGCCTCGAGGCCGGTTCCAAGGCCGAGCTGGCCCTGATTCTGGCCCAGGACCTGCACCCCCAGGCCATCATTGCCTGCAACGGCTTCAAAGACGACGACTTTATCCGCCTGGCCCTGATGGGCAAAAAGCTGGGCAAGAACGTGATTATTACCCTGGAGAAATTCGCCGAGCTGGGCCGGGTTATTCGCATTGCCCAGGAGCTCGAAGTAGAGCCGCAGATTGGCATCCGCTACAAGCCCAAGACCAAAGGCTCGGGCCAGTGGGAGGAGTCGGGCGGCGAGGCCGCCAAGTTCGGTTTTACCACCCCCGAGATCATCCGCGCGGTAGACATACTGGCCGAAGCGGGGATGCTGGGAACCATCGCCATGCTGCACTCCCACATCGGCAGCCAGGTCACCGATATCCGTCGGATCAAACAGGCCGTGCGCGAGATCGCCCAGACCTATGTGCAGCTTCGCAAACTGGGCGCCCCGGTGCGCTACCTCAACTTAGGGGGCGGGCTGGCCGTGGACTACGATGGCTCCAAGACTGCCTTCTACGCCTCGGCCAACTACTCCTTAAACGAGTATGCCGAAGACCTGGTTTATGCAACCAAAGAGGTCTGCGACAGCCACAGCGAAGCCCACCCCATCCTGGTCACAGAGTCGGGCCGGGCCATTGCTGCCTACCACAGTGTGCTGGTGCTGGAGGTGGTTGACACCATCCGCCCTCCTGGCGAGGAGAAGGTCGAGCAGCCCAAAGATGCTCACCCGGTGGTGGAGGACATGTTCGACCTGGCCAGAATTATCTCGGCCAAAAACTACCGCGAGGTCTACCACGATGCCTTCGCCAACAAGGAAACCATTCAGAACCTCTACGACCTGGGCCTGATCTCGCTGCGCGACCGGGCCGCAGCCGAAGCCCTTTTTTTCCAGATTGCCCGCAAGACCCTCAAGCTGGCCCTCGAGCTCGACTACCCCGCCGATGAACTAGAAGACCTGCAAAAAATGCTAGCCGACAAGCTGGTCTGCAATTTCAGCCTGTTCCAGAGCCTTCCCGACTCCTGGGCCATCAAACAGATGTTCCCCATCGTACCGCTCTCGCGCCTGGGCGAGCGCCCCACCCGCGAGGCTACCCTGGTCGACATCACCTGCGACAGCGATGGCAAGTTTGACCGTTTTATTGACACCCACGACGTGCGCAATACCCTGCCCGTGCACGAGATTCGTGAAGGCGAGCAATACTACCTGGGGGTTTTCCTGACCGGGGCCTACCAGGACGTGCTGGGGATGAGCCACAACCTTTTCGGGCGCATCGGCGAGGCCCACGTGGTGGTAGACCAGGACGGCTACGACATCGAGCGCTTCATTATGGGTGAAAAAGCCCGGAGGGTGATCGAGAAGATGGGCTACGAAGAGGCCGAGCTGGCCGAGTCGGTGGAAAAGCTGGTGCGCTCGTCCAAAAAGCTCACCCCGGCCGAGAAGGGGGCCTTTATGGAGCAGTATGCCCGCGAGCTGGTGGGGTACACCTATCTAGAAGACTGAAGACTGGCACGGCTTCGGTGATGTCTCAAGTCGCGTGTCGCAAGCCGCAGGTCGAAGCGCTTGCGCGCTTGGTCGAAGGTCGAAAGACGAAGGCCGAAAGCCAAAGCACGAAACCGTCACAGACCCTCGACCCTATACTCTAGACCCTAGACTCTACACCGACCTTAGACCTTTGGCCTTAGACCTGTAACCTGCGACATTTTTACCAGGCTATGCCCCGGGGCCCTAAGCTACCGACTGGTATCCATCAACTGCCCGAGAACCGCCCCGGCAGTCTTGATGATAAACTCTGGTTAGCTATGGTGGATCTGGGCCTCGAGCAAGCTTTTGCCAAGGTGCGGGCATTTCTGGAGGGTGACTTTGAACATCCGGGCCTGACCCTTTACGACCTGCAAAACCTGGTGGGTTACAGCAGCCGGCTCAAGGCCGATGGACCGCTATCCTACACCATGCCGCCCGAGCCGGCCCTTTCTGGGGTGGCGGCGGTGCGCCTGTACTACTACCCCAAGGACCCCGAGGTCAACCTGATTGTCGAAATTGAGGACAAGGTGCGCAAACGCCACCTGCGCCACTTCAAATGGAACGGTATATCCTGGACGGCGCCACGCGGACTCAAGTCCGACCTCACTGCCACCCGCGAGGCGCTACCTTCGATTGAGGAAGTGGGGGGCGACTTCTTTTTGGGCTATGCTACCGAAGAGGCCAAAGAACTGGCCGAAGCCATCCGGCGTGGCGAGGCTTCAGGCGCCAAATACATGCTCTGCACCCGTGACAACACCCGCATTTTCTACGCTCCCTCTAGCTCCCCTCCCACCGTACCCTGTCCGCGTTGCGGCAACACCAACATGATTTTCAAAGCCCTGACCCTGACCAGCCCAGAAGACCGGATCGAGGCTATTCTGCGCGAGCAACGGGCCTTGCGAACCGCACTGGAGGACTTGCTGCTGTACCTTAAGCGCAAACTGGGTCCGTAGAGATTTGAAGGACCCAAAGGCGTAACCTAGGCCCTAGCCCATAGACTGGGCGAAGGAGTGGCCGAGACTTGTCCTGAGCCTTGTCCTGAGCCCGCGAAGGGGCAGTCGAAGCAACCGTCTTGAATGTCAAGTAGCGGGACTGAGCACAAGAGGGTGTTGCCAGGCAGTATGGGAACGAAGCATGGCGTTTAGGATCACCAAGAGCTTGCGCATGCAGGCCACCAG